>NZ_JACJQX010000038.1:0-69928 GCF_014696895.1 Chroococcidiopsis sp. [FACHB-1243]
ATCTCTGCTCGATCTTTGACTTTTTGTGGTACATCCGCAGTTCTCAAGTTTAATAGAGTTTTGTCTTGCTCACGAGTCAGAAATACCCTTAAACGAGCGCCCATTTTACTCGCTTCCCTAATACATTTGTTCTGCGTCTTTTCCAGATTTATCTATCTTTACATAGTTTGGTTTTTTCATGACAGCTTACTTAGATCGGTACGCAAATTTTCATGTTTTCCAGAGGGTTCTGCCATCGGTACTATAACGCCATTGATGAGTTCGTATGTTTTCCCTTCTGGTAGATCCAGTTCGAGGAATTCATCGACGGTATAAGTTTTTATTTGAATAGTAGTAACCATAGGGTAAGTTTCCGCGAGGTATACTCTAATTTTATGACGAGATCCAAGCCTGACGCTCGATAATAACTACCGATCGCCACTTTTAGTTAAACTAGCACCTTGAGTTCTGCGATAATATTCATAAAAGTATCGATAGCTATATACGTGAATATTTGACTGAGCGGTAATTACTTTTTTCATAACATTAATATAATTAGCTCTTGATTCTGGAGAAGAGGAAGCTTGATATTGCTTTAATACTATCTCTCTCTCTTTCATTAATTCTCTATATTCTTCAGAAGCTGTAGCTTTTATCAACTTTCCCAAAGGAATATAACTGAGACTATCATAAATTGGTCGCATTAATCCTGGTTTTTCATAGCTGAGAAAGTCTCCTTCAGTCTCGACTCTAGTTATTTTTGAAACTAGGGTTGGATATCGTTGCTGAAAATTTTGTTGAGTAAATGCTGGCGCACCAAAAACTATAACTCTCATATTTGATGGTAAAATTCCTGCATCTGCTAGCATGGCAGCGTAGAGAATTGCAGTTCCACCTAAACTATGTCCGGTAATTAAGACTTCAACCTCAGTATTAGGCTGTTTTTGCCAGCGTAAAATTTCAGATACGAGTTCTTTCGATTTTTCATCTGCAAAAACCGAACCAGCATAATTTTTAAATCCCTCATGGATCAAAACCGCCGCATTTCTATACATATTAACTGGTAGTCCAGCTACGTTTGCAGCTAAATCGTTGGGATCTTCTAACCCTACATATGTTCCTTTAAAGGCAATGACATAAGAAAGTTTTCTTCTTCCTAGTTGTTGCTTTTCTAATTGCCGAATTAAAATTGCATATCCGCCAAAAACTCTATCTTTTTTAACAAGAAAAAAATCAGAGAGCTTTAGTCTTTTATTGATTACATTAATGTCTTTAGCGTCATATAAACGAGCAATCTGATTAACAATGTTAGTACGCTGTGTTGGATTTTTCGTTCTTTCAGTGTCAAATAACTGATAGATTAAATCTGTGGTCAGATGAGCAGCTTTGCCAATCTCTGCACAGCCTATAGAGCGTTGAAAACATAACTGTTCAAATTGAACGGATTTAACATTAGAAATAAGACTTACTGTGTTAGCAGGAGATTGAGCATTTAATGGCTGAGAGATACCAAGCAATCCCCAACATAATGCAACTCTTGTTAAGAACAGATTAGTGTTTTTTGTCAGAGCTTTCATTGTTACGTGTTGACAAGAAAAGTTGTATTATTTAACGTTTTCGACTGCTAAATTCAGTAGCAAATTCTGCTTCTAAATTTGGAATTTTACGAGGGTCTACAAGTCCGCGTCGGACAATTGCATCTAAAGGAGGCGTTGGCAATTGAACAGTTGGTAGCTTTTTAACTTGCTCTGTTAATAACTGATTCAAGGTTTCAGGAGTCAAATTTTGATTTAATAGAGCTTCATTAAGTTCTGGACCCGTGGGTATACCGATAAAATATTCTTGTTTTTCTTGCGGCGTTCTCGGTTGATAACCAGTCGTGCGATCGATCGCTCGCAGAGATTCTGTCGTACAATTCCGCTTGAGAGTATCGTACATGAGATTAGTGCGATCGCGATCGCCTTGCATAATGACATTAAATAACAGTTGCTGTTTTTGCTGCGGAGTTAATGCTAATCTAATTTGCTCGATTCGATCCGTAAATGGGTACTTGACAGCATCTTGAATTTTATCTTCTAAGCCAGCTATTTCATGGGCTACAGCATAAAAATCAACTAACCCAGAAACGGGATCCCATATCCCTGAGCGTACCCAGATTGCATTAGCAGAATAAATGAAATCCCGCATCCGAATTGCTTTTTGTCGCTTATCTCCTACAGATTGTGGAATTAAAATTGCTTCACGACCTGGTTTGAGATGAAAGCGCATCTGTCCGTGAGCGCTGTACGAACTACGTAAAACATTATAATATTGAATTTGAAAGATGGCATCTTCTACAGCATTTTTAGGAATCTGAGCTACCCAGTACTTCCCTTTATGTTTGAAGTTAGCAACCATCATCATTCCTGGCGCAGGTTTATACGGCGCAGCCTCCGCAGGAGAAAGCATTCTCACAGAGCGTTGTTCGCAGCTCAAGCACTGACCTTTAAATGGTCCTTTTGGCATTCTCGCTCTAGGGTCGAAAGGATCTTTAGGGTCGCAAATACAACTCTTAGCTGCATTAGCTGAAGACGGTTGTGCAGCACCTGATTGAGCTTTTACTACTGGCACAGCAGCAAAAAATGTCAATGCTGACAATGCTGCCATTGTTATTGCTTTGGATCTCAAACTTTGTCGCATAATTTTAAAATTGAAATTTTTGATGTTAATTTGTGGGGTTGCAATAGCTCCGTTGCCTTTAGTCTCCCTTTTTAAGAAAAGCTGTTTTTACTAGCCCCCCTTTTTAAGGGGGGTTGGGGGGATCTCTTTCGTCGCAGTCAAGGTAAATTTCCGCTACGATATGCAGTCATTCAAATAGTTTTGACTTTTGGGTTGTGTTCGGGCGGATTTAACTTACATTGTGAACTGCGCTCAGATTTCGGCTAAACCCGCCTCTACTTCAAACAATATCTTTGCGCTTTTGCACTGCAAACAAAATGCTAAACATAGCAGCCATAAGCACTCCCAACATCGACCAGTGCCAAGCCAAATTCACTTTGAACGAACTACCATAGTCTTTTTTGAAGCGTTCGATCAATCCTTCTCCACTCTTAATTGCACCCTCGAATTTTCCTTTCCACTCGCTATAATCCTTTTGCCAGACATCTACATCTTTCTTGTATTTGTCTACTTTCTTTTCATAGTCGTCGAGTTTTCTAGGATCTGAAGGAGCCTTGCCAGGATCTTTGGGTTTGACTGGTTCTGGCTTATCTACTACTGGATCGTATTTTGCCATCAGCCCAGGAAATTCGCAGTTTTTAAACATTTTTGTGCTTAAGCACTGACTGCGCTTTTTCTGTTCGGGAGTTTGTTTTTCACGATCTTTGTCTGATAGTTTCCAATAAGAATCGTCGGCAATATCGCGACCCATTCCCGTGATGGTAACCAATGACTCAAACGACCATTTTGTAATCGTGAGACGGTTAATCAATTGCCCTGGAGGTCCGAAATTCTCTACAGGTAGCATTCCGCCACCAAACGTAATTTGTGGTACGAGAAAAATAATTGTGAGTAGGGGTGCTACGTTCTGATTGGGTGAAATTGCAGACACCAAAAGTCCCATCACCATTCCTGCTAAGGTAGCAAGGAAGAAGGTGATATACATATTAAATAACTCGTCTGTACCGCCAGGAAGCTCGATCGCCAGCCATTTAAATAACAAAAAGATTGCTGCTTGATATAGAGCTATTATGACCCCAATCCAAACTTTAGACATGATATAGGGCAAAATTTTCAGCCCGATCATGCGTTCGCGGCGATAAATCTCTTGTTCTTTAACAATCTCGCGCATAGTTGCCAGACTACCCACAATCACCGCAATTAAAGCAGCAGAGAATAGCATGGTAATTACCTGTCCCGCATTACCTTCTTTAAAGTCGAAAACATTGCGCTGCCAGGTGACAAAATCTAGTAAGCCGAGAATTGGTGCGATCGCACCCATTAAAAACAAACCAGCGCGATCGCGCATCAAAATTGCTAAGTTGCGCCGCGACATGATGATAAACTGCTGCCATGCCGAAACTTGCTTAATCGTACTACCTGGTTTCTGTTTGGCTCGGTGGCTTCTTTGTGCCATCTGGGGCATTTGCAGCTGTTGTTGGCGCTCTAATACGTACTTGTGATAGTGACGCGAATTTCTAAAGCGTTGCTGCCATTCTTCAGGGGATAGTTCGTGTTCTACCTTGCCGTAGATCTGGTCGAACTCTTCCACACCGAAATAGTCAATTGCTTCTGCTGGCGGACCAAAATAGGCGACTCGTCCCCCTTTCGCCAAAAATATCACGCGATCGCACAGCGTGACGTTCTTTGTAGCGTGAGTAATTAGCAGGATTGTCCGTCCTTGATCTGACAATTTCCGCAGCAACTTCATGATTTGAAGTTCCGTACCAGGGTCAAGACCGGATGTCGCTTCATCAAGGAAAAATAGGCTGGGTTTGGTAATTAGCTCGACTCCAATTGATACCCGCTTGCGCTGTCCGCCGCTCAAGGCTTTTACAGGTACATCCTGACGTTGCAGCAATTCTAAATCTGTCAAAACTTCTTGTACCCGTTTTTGGCGTTCTCCTGGTGTAGTATCGGAAGGCATCCGCAACTGAGCGGCAAAATCGAGCGCTTGCTTGACGGTCAGTTCTTTGTGAATGATGTCATCTTGAGGGACGTAACCGAGTTCGGTACGGTAGGCATTGAAGTTTTTATACAAATCTTCTCCGTTTACCAGTACCATCCCACTTGTAGCAGGGCGAAAGCCGTTGAGTGCGTCGAGGAGGGTTGATTTCCCACCACCGCTGACTCCGGCAATTACGATAAATTCTCGCGGCAAGATCGACAGCGAAATGTCATCAAGCAAGGTCGTGCCTTTACCGACAACCTTCGTTAAGTTGACGGCATCCAGACGCAGATTACCTTCTTCGTTGAAGCTCACTAAAGTCTCATCAACGTTGAAGACAAAACGAGTCGGACCGATGCGAATTGTATCTTCAGGTCTGAGCGACTGCGAACCGCTGACGCGCTTGCCGTTGACAAAAGTACCGTTACTGGAATTGAGGTCGGCGATCGCAAACGTCCCATCTTGACGCGAAATTCTGGCATGATAACGCGATACGGTCGGATGGTCGATCGCAATATCGTTTTGTTCGTCGCGACCGATCGTTAAATTATTCCGGTTGCTCAGATTCAGTTGATGCGTAATACTCGGCACTTGGTCGCTAGCAGTTGTCTGGAAAGTTAGAGTAATGCCAGAACCGATCGCGATCGCGTCTCCATCCATTAACCGCCGTTCGCTAATGCGTTGCCCTTGATATAACAACCCATTTCTGCTCCCTAGATCGACTATCGTGTAGCTGCCTTGACGCTCGACCAATTCGGCGTGCCGTGACGAAACTTGGGGAAAATTAATCGGGACATCACAACTAGGATCGCGACCGATCATCATCTGGGTTTTGACAATCGGAATATCTTGCGTTCCCGCTGGAGTCATCACCCGCAACATGGGTGTGACGATCTGAGTCTGAATCGCTTGCGGTGGTGCAGCAAAATTCGTGGCTTCAAAACCAACAGTTGTCCCTATGCCCGTCATCTGGGTTGCAGTTGCACCTGTAGTGACTTCCTCAACACCGCAAAAGCGCAACTCGCAACCCCCGATTCTAATCGTGTCTCCATCTTTGAGTTGCCTCGGTTGACTAGGAGCCAACCTAGCATTATTGACGAAAGTGCCAGTACTACTTCCTAAATCTGTTAGTAAGTATCCATTTATACCTTGGGACGCAAGCTGAGCGTGATAGCGCGAAACATTACTTTCGCTCAAAACTAAGTTATTGTCTCCCGCTCGACCAATTCGCACCACATCGCCGTTGAGTGGAAACTCTTGCTTACTACCGTCACGTCTACCAATCTCCAGACGTGCAGAAGACTGAATCATAATATTTTTATTTTTTTAATTATTCTGTAGTTTGATGTCGTAGCTGGAAAATTTTCTCTGAGATTGCAGTATATTATCGAATATTCGGGTTTTCTCCAATTTCATTAAAATTTTATACTCTCAGCTAACTCGATATATGCACGTTCTGCACATATTGTTACAACATCTGTTACAAGATCTTGTGACAGTGCTGAGCGGCAACGTATGATAGTATCTACCATTACAATGAAATAGTATTTAAAGAGAAATAAAGATTTTCAGGCTAGGCTAAAAGCTAGTATCAAGCGATCGTGGTTTGCCGCAAAAAATCTACGTATATTTGGGAGATTCGCGCGGAGCAGCGTATTTCTGCAATCAGATCTTGAAATATATCCCGCTCTATACTTATACAAATATTTAGGAGCTTTAACCCCGCATATTTGAGGGCGAAATGCAATTCTTTTCTTCTGCCCTCTACCCTCTGCCTTCCTCAAAAAATTTTAGCAGTAAAAGTTCATATTAGGCTTTAATGGTGATGAAAGAAATATATTTTTAGCAGGCTTAGCTGCATCTAGCTTGGAAGTCATCGCCTATACTGTTGGCAAGTTATTTTCATACCAGTTTTAATGCGCTCTGCTCCATGAACTCGCCATTACAAAAAGACAACTGGCTCGGTCGCTGCGTTGGCGAACGCCAGCGCTATAGACTAGAACAACATCTAGGCGCGGGCGGAATGGGAGATGTCTTCATCGCCAGGGACGTACCGATTGGCAAACTAGTCGCTTTAAAGATCCTCAAAGGATCGCTAGCAGAATCAGCCGATCTGAGAAAGCGGTTCGAGCGAGAAGTGACTCTCTGTGCTGCGCTCAAAAGCGATCACATCGTGAATATTAGCGACTACGGCGTTACCGATGAGGGGTATCCCTTCTACGTCATGGAGTACCTGCAAGGACAGAGCTTAGGACAACTGCTACGCCAGCAGCAACAGCTGGGCATCGAACGCAGTCTGTCGATCGCGGTCCAAGTGTGTCAAGGTTTGCGGTTAGCGCATCAAGGCGTACACCTATGGCAAAATGGAGCAACCGCTAGCAAGCAGATCAAAGTCGTCCATCGCGATCTCAAGCCAGATAATATTTTTCTCGTTCCTACTGCATTGGGAGAACTCGTCAAAATTCTCGATTTTGGGATTGCTAAAATTTGTAACGATACGAATGAATTTACCAATCTGACAAACGTTTTTATTGGGACTTTTCACTATGCAGCTCCCGAACAGTTTGAGCTAGGGACAGAAGTAGACGAACGTGCCGATATTTACAGCCTCGGCGTAATTCTTTACGAAATGCTGACTGGAAGCGACCCATTTAGGTTTAATTTCCGTCGCAATAGCAATACGATTAGCGGTATGTCATGGGTATTCGCTCATGCTTCCAAGCCCCCGATTCAGTTGCGATCGCAACCTCGGTGCGAGCATTTTTCGCTACAACTAGAAGCCGTCGTCATGCGGTGCTTGCAGAAATCGCCCCGCGATCGCTTTAGTTCTGTAGACGAGTTAAGCCGTGCCTTGCAAGCTGCCGTAGCGATCGATCTGGCGAATAATACAATTGTCCCAGGTTTAGGTGCAGCAACGACAATTGCGACATTGCCCCCTCCCGCACACCCATCCGAACTAACTACTACTCATTTACCCGAGCCAACTTTTCCACCTGACTTTACTCAACGTCTGTCTGCGCCCCGAGTCCCGTTAGAAGCTACCGACGTATCCCTGTCAGCCCAACACCGATCGCTGGTCAAGCTGTTTACAGAATTTGCTGGACCGATTGCAACTACTGTGTTTCGACAAGTAGCAGCTCAATCATACAGCGTCGAGCAGTTGGTAGAAAACCTCTCAGTTTACCTGCCTGCCAAGCAACAAGCAGAATTCGAGCGTCAGGCAAAAGCGATCGAAGCTGAGTCAGCAGCTAAATCTCAAACCCACAGCACCAACGGCAATAAATTTTCCCATAATCAATTATCAAATAATTTAGCGCAGTCAGCACTTGATACTAATTTTATTCAACGGTGCGAAAAAACTTTAATCGATCTGATTGGACCGATCGCGCCGATTCTCATTCAAAAAGTTCTAAAATCTGGAATGCAAATTTCCGAGTTGGAATTAGTCAATCGATTAGCCAATGAAATCCCCGATCCTCAAAAAGCCGCCGATTTTTGCCGTCGTCTCCTAAAATGAGCCTTCCCGATCGATTTACTACATTATCTCCAACTTCTAAATTCCGACTGCCAACTTTTAACAAGTTATCTCGCCGTACGTTATTTTTACAATTATTTCTCCTCACAGCATGTGGGGTGCGATCGCTATCGAGCAAGCGCCAAGGTCTAGTTCTCGGTGTAGTCAGTTATAACGCAGGGGAACAGACCATCAATCGTTATGCCAAATTTACTCGATATTTAAGTGAAAAAATTGGAGTTATCGTACAGTTAGAACCTGCTTTTAACGAAAATAAGGCTCTAGAACGAATTCAGAATCATGCTTGGTCTCTAGCTTTTGCCGAGCCTGGATTAGCTACGATCGCGATCGACAAACACCAATACACCCCGATATTTTCCCTTCAGGGAATTGCTAATTTGCGCTCTATTCTAGTCGTGCGCAAAGATAATCCGATTGTTGAGTTAAAAGAATTACAAAATCAACCGCTTGCCCTCGGACAGCCAGGTTCAGCTACCGGATATTTTTTTCCCATTTACAATCTCTACGGTCTAACTCTAGCAGAGATTATGCTTGCACCCACACCTAAAACAGTTTTGGAATGGGTTGCTACAGGGAAAGCTACAGCAGGCGCTCTTTCTAAAGAAGAATTTTACCTACACAGTTCGTATTTCAGCCCCACCGAGTTTCGCATTCTCTACACCGATCCGCACGAAGTCCCACCTGGCGTGGTTTTGGTTGCACCTAGTGTAGACAAAAACCTGCGCCAGCAAATTTACCGCATCATGAATGGAGTCCCCTCGATTTTGGCGCAAGAAGCAGGATACATCCCCAACAGTTTAGCGCCAGACTACAGCTACATGATTTCAGTCGTTAAGCGCGTCAGAGCAATTTTTCCCGACGAATACGAACATGGTGCAACGCCTCTACAACTCAAACCCGCCCGACTGTTGGATAATATTTCGATTTAGAGCGAGTAGTCATTGGTCTTTAGTCATTGGTCACTGGTCACTGGTCACTGATAACTGCTCAAGCAATAATAGTAGTATCATAGTCTCGTTCGCGATCGCACGCCCAAAAAAGGCAACAAGTCCAGAAGCAACACATAGAGAAAGCTCCATGACATTTCCTGCTCAGCCAGAAACCTGGATTGGTCGGAGTATTGGCGATCGCCAACGCTATCGCTTGGAGCGGCGTTTGGGTTCAGGCGGAATGGGCGATGTTTTTCTGGCAATGGATACCTTATTAGGACAACACGTAGCATTGAAGTTGCTAAAAGATAAATTAGTAGCCTCAAAGTCTTTGAGAAAGCGGTTCGAGCGGGAAGTTGCTATTTGTGCAGCCCTAAAAAGCGACCATATCGTGAATGTGAGCGATTATGGCGTTACGGATGAAGGGCATCCTTTTTATGTCATGGAGTATCTGCGCGGGGACAGCCTGAAACAATTGCTGAAACAACAGCAACGGTTACCCGTCGAGCGAACGATCAAAATTGTGACTCAGGTTTGTGAAGGATTGCGTCTAGCTCACTCAGGCATCGATCTCTGGTGGAGTGGAGCGACAGCCAGCGAACACGTCAAGGTAGTTCACCGCGATCTCAAACCAGATAATATATTTGTCGTACCTACAGCACTTGGAGAACTAGTAAAGATTTTGGATTTTGGAATTGCCAAAATCCGCGATGAATCGCTCGATCGCACGAATTTAACTTATGGGTTTATCGGCACATTTCGCTATGCTGCTCCAGAACAGTTGCGGGCTGCCAACACTATAGATGCAAGAGCGGATATCTATAGCTTGGGTGTCATTCTCTACGAACTCCTCAGCGGCATAGATCCGTTTGGTTTTGGCGCTCAAGCCTATTCAATTACGGGCATGGGTTGGGCAATGGCACACAAGACAAAACCACCGATCCCCATCAGGTTGCAGCCTGGTTGCGAAAATTTATCGCCGCAACTAGAAGCAGCTGTCATGCAGTGCTTGCAAAAATCACCTAACGATCGCTTTGCCTCAGTAGAGCAATTAAAGCAAGTATTAAACGCTACTCTTACCCACAAGCCTGAAGAAGCGATCGATAATTCTCTTCATCCATCTCCTCCTGCACCCACGCACCCACAATCATCTGTTCCCGCTACACCTAATGCGGCGACGACTAGAGCATATGTACCACCACAGCCAATAAAAGCCATTCCTCCGACATTGCTGCCAGACACCTCGTTACCTCCACATAAGCAAGAAGTTCGGGCAAGCGCTCAGTTCCCTGCCGCACAGCAGAGTAATCTAGCTAATTCCAGCACGGACGATTCAATCCTAATACCTCCAGCGCGTCAACGCCGCTTATCCACCTCTACTTTGTTTTTTGTCGGTGCGGCTATTGGTGTTGGTATTGTGGCACTGGGAGCAGTAGTTTATTCATACATTCAGTTTCGTCTGACAGCTCAAGTTATCGATGAAATTCAAACTTTAAAACATCAAGCACGATACGAAGCTTGTGCGAGTAGAGCCGAAACAGTTACCCGCGATTCAACAGTGTACGCCGAAGCGCGGGCAATACTAAATGAGTGTCATCTCGAACATGCCAAGCAACTCGCAGGAAGTAGTAACTTTGCTGAAGCGATCGCGATTGCCAGACAAATTCCTCAAGACAGTCCTCTCTATTCCCAAGCTCAAATCCTGATTCAAGACTGGTCGGAGATTTGACAGTTAACGGGAGCAGGGAGTAGGGAGCAGGGAGCAGGAGGAAGTTGGAGGAGCTGGGGAAACTGGGGGAGAACGATCTCGCACCACTCCTTCCCGACTTTTGACTTTTGACTTTTAACTTCTTTAGTACGTATATGAAGTGTTTTTATAAGTATGTTACGTATACAAAATAGCTGTTGAAGTATAATTTTATATTTTTTTCAAAATTTGACCGGAATCGTAGCATATTTGGATGTAGAACGCGGTATAGTTCAAATACGCTAGTCTCGTCAAGCAGACTTGTCAAGTTCAGGGTACTTGAGCTGACTGTGAATGTAATTGAAATTTTAACTGCCCTTGAGGTACGAGCGATGATAGGCAATCACACAACTAAAAATTTAAAAAAATTTACTAAATATTTAGCAACAGCGATCGCAGTTATAAGTGGGATCGCTGTTGCTAACGAGTTCGTCCGAGCAGAAGCAGTAGCTAGTGCTGGTGGTGCGACAACTTTTCATTGCATAGCTTCAGGTCAGGGCTATGCAACGATCGCCAAACGCGGCGAACGGATCACAGCACCAGTTATTACCTGGAACAGCAATGAGTTTGGAACGCAATACACGCCGCACGAGCGTTGTAAAATAGTTAGCGATCGCTTGACTGAAGTTGTAGCTGCCAAAGGCGGGAAGCTGAGAAACTTGCAACTGACATACGGACGAGTTAACAGCAAACCAGTCATTTGCTATGTTGGCAGTCGAAACGAAATCTGCAACCGGAAAAATATTCTAATGACATTGCGCGAATCAGATCGAGGCAAAGAACGCCAAATTCTCGAACAATTAGTGACTTTCAGCCTGAAAGGAACGGGTACGGCAGTCCAACAAAGTGCGCCACAATATTATGCACCTTTTGGAGAAGAAATTGAGCGAGCGTTATCAGCGGAATAAGGTAGCGGAATAAGGTAAATGTATGAGTAGTCGAGATTGAGAGCGATCGCCAACTCGAACCTCGTAATTTACGTATGACAGCCGATTGAGCGATTGAAATTGGGATGCAGCGAAAGTGAAATTATCATCAGCCACTATTGTCTTCTTTAATCTCGGACTGCTGGCGATCGCTGCAATCTTATGGTTATCACCATCAAAACCGAATACAAAATCTGATGCTAGTACTGAAAAAATTGCGAATACAACACCTGTAGATTCAGTAAAAAGTTCGGCAATAGTAGAAGTTGCTCAACAAGTGACAGTCAGAGTCTTGACAAAAACAAGTATGGGTTCTGGGGCGATCGTACAACGTCAGGCTCAGACATACACCGTTCTCACCTGCGACCATGTAGTAGCAGGTAGTCAGGACGGTGAATTTAGCATTCTTACTGCTGATGGCGCGACTCATCCAGCCCGCCGCTTGACGCAGACTTTAACAGGTGTCGATCTCGCCTTACTACAATTTGATAGCTCTAAATCCTATCGCGTTGCTATCTTAGGAAATTCTCTTGTTTTAACAAAAGGCGATCGCGTCTATGCATCTGGTTTTCCTAATTATCAATTCCTCAATAAAAGTCGTGTTGAAGAAACACGTAACTGGGGAATGAAAGCATTTCGGCTAACAACGGGAACTGTTGCTTTACTCTTAGAACGAACCTTACCAGAAGGATACAGTTTAGGTTACACCAACGAAATCGAACAAGGGATGAGTGGTGGACCTGTTTTGAATCAAAAAGGAGAACTTATTGGGATCAACGGTCGCTTGAAATATCCACTTCAAGGCATTGATGTATTTACATTTGCCGATGGGACAAAGCCATCGGTAGAACTATTTAATCAAATGGAAGCGCTGAGCTGGGCGATTCCAATTGCCGCTTTTCAGCATCAAGCTGAAAAAAACTTGGCTCAACCTCAATCGCAAAATGAGATCTAAATTGTTATTGGTAATGGGTAATGGGTAATGGGTAATGGGTAGTTGCTCCCTCAGCTCCCTCAGCTTTCTTATTCCCTCTGCTCCCTACTCCCTGCTCCCTGCTCCCTGATAACTGTTAACTGATAACTGATTTTAACTTTTGACTTACTTATGAATGGCTGGAAAAAGTTTTTTCAAACTCGAAATTTAAAATATACAATTTTTATCGCCGGAGTTGTCACTGCTGCGACGATCGCTTTTACGGGCAAGATGACAGGACTCACGGTACAAGCAGATGCGATCGCCCAGCAAACTCAGCCTAGCAATGCTTCCAAAACGTTGAATCAGACGGAAATTGACGCGATCGCCTCGCAAACAACAGTGGTAGTTGGTCAAGACCTACAAAAAGGTGACGTTGAAGCTCGACGCGAGTTTAACCCTGGTTCTGGAGTGATTATCGCTAAGCGCGGCAATATTTACTACGTGGCGACTAACTTGCACGTTGTCCGTGGTCGAGGTGGTTTTTATGGGGTACGTACCTTTGATGGCGCAGTTTATCCCGTAGACGACGAAAGCACGCGATCGAATATCGTCCCAATGGGAAAAGAACAGGGCGAAAGTGGCGAAACTATTCAAGGGCTTGATGTCGCGATCGTCCAATTTAAGAGTGACAAGAACTATCCTTTAGCAAACCTACCAGGTAGCCCCAACCAAGGTGAACGAGCCTTTGTCTCTGGCTGGCCTGACCCTGGAAATGAAACGGCGCGACGGCAAAGGTTATTTGCTCCTGGTGAAGTGATTAGAGTTACCCCTCGCACTACGGATGGAGGTTACAGCATTCAATACAGTTGTGAAACGCAGCGGGGGATGAGTGGGGGTCCTGTTTTTAACGATCGCGGCGAGTTAGTAGGGATTCACGGACGCGCAGGTGAAGCAACAAGTGTCTCTGTACCAGGAACTTTAGTAGCTTCCCTGATGGGAGGAAACTCCATAGCTCAAACTGCGATTCAAAGTAAATTCAATTTGGGAATTCGAGTTTCCGACCTCACCGAAGAAGCGAAAAAAATTCAGCCTCTTGCAGGCGTGTTTCCCTATATCAAATTTGAGCCGCCTCCCGTGCAGCCTGCCGTTGTCAGCCGGGGAATGCCAGAAAAAAGACCGCGATCGGCAGACACGATCGATGATATTTACAAAACCTTCAGCCGTGACTTCAAACACGCCGCTGTTAGAGATTGTCCCTCAGCAGGTAGTCGTACAGTCTTACTTGGTACGAGTGAAGAACGCTGTCCAGAGTAAGAAAATACTTCTTTATGCTTTGCTCAAGTGGGAGAGTTTCAGCAGCGCAAAATCTTTATTTCGGGAGCGTAATTTTCGTAGTTAAAACTATATTTTTTTTAGCGATCGCTATCTGTATTAATACTGAAATAGTATGGCGATCTGCTTTGAAAAAAAGCTTATTTCAAATCCTCTCATCTGTAGGGTGGACATTGCCCACCCTACCCTAATCTGTTTTTCTCAAATAATATTACAGATAAAAATTAAGATTTTTTGTTAATTGGATTGTAATTATCGCGATCGTGTCATTCTAGCTTTTAAGAAATAAAAGAATTTTATTTGCTTAGGGTCAGTACCGAATTTCAACAGAAGTTCGACCGAGCTTCTGTAAGTTTTCTATGCAAAATTAAACGCC
The DNA here is from genome assembly GCF_014696895.1 of Chroococcidiopsis sp. [FACHB-1243]. Classification (NCBI taxonomy): domain Bacteria; kingdom Bacillati; phylum Cyanobacteriota; class Cyanophyceae; order Chroococcidiopsidales; family Chroococcidiopsidaceae; genus Chroococcidiopsis; species Chroococcidiopsis sp. [FACHB-1243]. The sequence continues at coordinate 14,386 of NZ_JACJQX010000038.1, forward strand.
TTGAATTGTGGATCAGAGGAAAGTAACTGTGAGGATCGAATCTACTTTTTCCATATTTTCCATCTTGTTATTGACAACACCTATAGCTGTTTCTGCTCTGTTGTTTAAAACAGCCGCAGTACATGCAGGCGAGACGGATATAGCAATATCTCAGCCAACTCAAACAACAACTCAGTCGTTAAAAAAGTCTGAGACAAACCGAACTAGTGCGGCTACCCTAGCGCCTCTAGCACCAGCAACACCGGATACAGATTTCAACTTTACAGCTCAACAAATTCAAGACACGTCTTCAACGCTAGCACAAGTCACATCCGTATCTCAACTGTCAGATGTGCAACCTACTGATTGGGCATTTCAGGCATTGCAATCTTTAGTAGAACGTTATGGAGTCATTGCAGGTTATCCCGACGGTACTTTTCGAGGCAATCGTGCCATGACGCGCTACGAGTTTGCCGCAGGCTTGAATGCAGCTATGGATCGAATTAACGAACTGATTGCTGCTGGTTCGGCAGATGTCGTCAGCAAAGAAGATTTAGAAACCCTAAATCGCCTGCAATCGGAATTTAGCAGTGAATTAGCAACTTTGCGGGGTCGAGTTGACGCTTTAGAAGCACAAGCAGCCGAGTTAGAAGCCAATCAGTTTTCCACGACTACCGTTTTAGGTGGAGAAGTAATCTTTGGTGTTGCCAGTGCCTTTGGCGGCAATCCCCCTGGAGGATGTGGAGTTTTTCCAGACAACACCGGACCTTTCAGCGATCGTAACAATAATGACGAAGTTGATTGTATAGATCGAGGAGATCCAGACAAGAATACAGTTCTGGCTCATTTGATTCGCTTGGGATTAGAAACTTCATTTACTGGAAAAGACCGTCTGCGAACTTACTTAGTCACAGGTAATTTTGATGGTGGTGGTTTTACAAGTGCCGAGTCACTCAATACATATATGGCACGACTATCATATCAAGCAGGTTTAAACAATGATGTCATTTTAGATTTACTAGAATATCGATTTCCTGCGTTTAACGATCGCGTCGTTTTTAGCGTCATTCCCTTTGGTTTTAGTCTCAGTAATGTCCTTTCAGCCAATTCAGCTTACTTTGACACTGGCAGGGGTTCAATTTCTCGCTTTGGCGAAGCCAGTCCCATCTTCAAGCTTGGTGGCGTATTAGATGCAGGAGCAGGTTTTGACTGGTTATTTGCCAAAAATGCAAGGCTACAAGTAGCTTATGGTACTGGAGGAAGTAACAATCCCGACAGTGGAGTCTTTGGAGCAGACCGCAGCGCACTAGGCGTGCAATTATTAGCAACGCCAACCAACAACTTAATTACTGGCTTAACTTATGTAAATGCTTACACCAGCGATGGAACTCTAGGTACATATACAGGTAGCGTCAATGCAGAAACAAATGGTTTATGGTCTGATTCATCCGTTCCAGCACCACCTGGAATTAGCGGTTCTGGCTTTGAAGCTTGCTGTCGTTTTTTTGTTGGAGATTTGGCAGCAAAAACGAATGCTATTGGTGCAACGGTACAGTGGCGCATCTCTCCTAAATTGACCTTTGGTGCTTGGGGAGGATATATGTCTACTAATTTTTTAGAAAGACTTCCCGACTTTCGCGAAACTAATATAGATGGCGATAATATTCCTGATGGGATTGGGGCTTCTGCTGGTAAAAAACCTTTTGCTAATGCAGCTACTTACCTATTTTCTCTCGGTTTATCCGACCCCTTTGGTAGGGAAGGAGACTTATTCGCATTTCTCTTTGGTATGCCACCAAAACTAGTTGATGCAGGACCCGAAACGCCAGGTACACCAGTACCTTTTTTTGAAACTTCTCGTAGAGGTGAATCAGAAGTCCCTGTAACTGATAATAACCGTAACTTAGATACAGTAGGGATTGGAAGTGCTGGAGACCCCCAAAATGAATTGCCAAAAAGAGTAGGAGTGAAAGATGAAGCAACTTCACTGCACTTTGAAATGTTCTACCGTTTTCGAGTCAGTGACAATCTGTTCGTTACTCCAGGTGTGGTTCTCGTGACTAACCCAGGTCATATTGAAGATAACAACGATATTTGGTTAGCAACTATCCGCACGACTTTCCGCTTCTAATTCTCCTTTCAATCGTAGGGTGCGTTAATAACGCACCCCAAAACAATAATGTCAAAATTGTTGTTGCGTAATTGGAATATGATTCGGTTGAGCTTTAACTCGCTCTATCCAGGCTTGAATTGCTGGAAACTGAGATAAATCGAAACCTCCCTCATCGGCAACGTGAGTATAGGCAAATAAACTAATATCAGCAATAGAATAGCGATCGCCAACAAAAAATTTCTGATTAGTTAAATGTTGTTCCATCACTGACAGCGCAGCATAACCAGCTTGACGTTTCTGTTCTATCGCTTCCCGATATTCATCCGCTTTACCAAGTTCAGTAATCCAAAATCTAGGAGTAGCAATATTAGGTTCGTGACTATATTGCTCGAAAAATAGCCATTGTAAAACTCGGGCGCGGAGCAATTTATCAGCGGGCAAAAATTCAGTATCTTCGCTAAAATAGAAGAGAATAGCATTCGATTCTGCTAAAAAATTTCCCAATTCCAACTGTAAAATCGGGATGCGTCCATTAGCATTTTTCGTGAGAAAATCTGGAGTACGACTTTCACCTTTAAGAATATTAATTTCTACTCGCTTAAAGGGAATACCAAGCTGAGTTAACAACAGCCGAACTTTATAACCATTCCCCGAAGGTAAAAAATCATACAACTTGAGCATGACTTTCGTTGGGTAGAAGACGTAACGATTATAGAGAAGTTAAAAGCTAAAAGTCAAAAGTCAAAATCAGTTATCAGTTATCAGTGACTAGTGGAACCAGTGACAAGAATTGAGTCTGGTTCCACTAGTCACCAGCCACTAGCCACTCACCAACTACCAATTACCCATTACCAAAATAGTTTTATGTGTGGTAGATTTACCCTTAGCCAACCCGCAGAAGCGATCGCTTCTACCTTTCAGCTTTCCTTAATTCCCGAATTAGCTCCACGATATAATATCGCACCGACTCAACCAGTTCCAACAATCTTATCAGAGGGCGATCGCCGTCGATTTCAAATGTTACGTTGGGGTTTAATTCCCTCATGGGCAAAAGATGCATCGATGGGTGCAAAAATGATTAATGCTAGAGCAGAAACCGTTGCTGAAAAACCCACTTTCCGTTCTGCATTTCGTCGCCGCCGTTGTCTAGTTGTTGCCGATGGCTTTTACGAATGGCAGTCACAAAAAGGCAAAAAACAACCCTTTTATTTTCGCTTACAAGATGGGCGACCTTTTGCTTTTGCAGGTTTGTGGGAAACTTGGCAAGCACCAGACGGCGAGAAAATTGATTCTTGCACTCTTCTGACGACAACGGCTAATTCTCTTTTGCGATCGGTTCACGACCGGATGCCTGTTATTCTCAAACCAGAAGACTATAACCAGTGGCTCGATCCTCAAATTCAAGAACCAGAACAGCTAGAACCATTGTTACAGCCATACTCCTCAGAGGCAATGGTTGCATATCCTGTCAGTACTAAAGTCAATAAACCAACTAATGATTCACTAGAGTGTATTGATAGTTTGTAAATGTGTAATTCATCGAAGATGTAGAGACGTTTCATGGAACGTCTCTACATCTTCAACAGCAGACAATCCTGAAGACACGATGACACATTTGTCACCTCATCCCCAGGATTGTAACTTGCATTCTGTCATCGATCGCTCGTCAGGCATCTAGGTTCAACCAATGACCAATGACTGATGACTGATGACTAATTTACGAATTGCTAGTTGCTAGCTCGGTATTACCACGATTACGACGGCGAGTTAAGCTGTTGAATAACATAACACCGATCGCTTTGATCAAATTACCTTCTAATTCGTTAAACATCTTCATGTTCATGCCAAAAGCAGCATTAGCTTCTTCAACAATGCGATCTGCTGTAGCTTCATCAATTGGTAATTCGTCTAGTCTTTGTCGATAGGTGTTTTTAAATTGCTTTTCATCAGAAATTTCCGCAAATTCATAGAAAGCAGTGCCTTGCCCATCCGCAAGATTCATCGCTCTTTGAGCAATACCTTTGAGAATTTGTCCGCCAGAAAGATCGCCCAAATAACGAGTATACAGGTGCGATATTAATAGTTCTGGAGCATTATTAGAGACTTCCCGTATCCGCTGCACGTAAGCTTCCCCAGCTGGAGATAAACTAATTTGCTCGCGCCATTGGTTGCCGTAATAATACTTCAGGTCTTGCTCCAAGCTGCGCTGGCGATTCAATTCCTTAAAGTACATCTTTGATAAGATAGGGTGCTGTTGATGCCGCTCCATTTCTTCTTCCATCGCCGAGTAGACGAAATAGAGATTAGCAACCAGCTTGCGGTAAGAAGTTGGCTCTACTACTCCTTTTAAAAAACACTTGACAAAACCAACATTTTCTGCCATTGTGTGGGCTTTTTTCGTCCCTTCACGGAGTTTTGTTGCTAAATTACTGCTCATGCTAAATTTCTCAACTTTTATAGTCAACTACTACCAACAAAGTTTGCAAGTGTATTTAGTATTCCACCTAAATCGTTACAGTAGAACGATTTGATGAGAAAATTTGTTAAAAATTCTAAAGAAGGGGAGTCGATAGGGGCGCTTTCTCTGTGCGCCCGTACAGGGGAGTCGGTTTGTAGGGGCGGGTTTTGAGCGAAGATCGATTGCCATCAGCATGATTCTTTTGCTAAACCCGCCCGTACGAGAGTCGGGAAAGGATTTAGGGTATAGGCTGTAGAGAGAATTAAGAATTATTTTTGACTTTTAACTTTTAACTTTTGACTTTCGCCTTATGACTCATAGCGTCACTGCCGCATGGCTTTACGAACATTTAGCAGATCCGCAAGTGGCGATCGCGGATTGTCGTTTTTCCCTTGCCGATCCGCAACTTGGAAGACAACAGTACCAATTGAGTCACATCCCTGGTGCTTACAACCTAGACTTAAATCGGGATCTTTCCAGTCCAGTAAGTCAGCATGGCGGAAGGCATCCCTTACCAAACGTAACGGAGTTGGCAGTAAAGCTATCGGCGATGGGCATAAATTCTCAAACGACAGTGGTTGCTTACGATGATTCCCGATTGGCTTTTGCGGCGCGGCTGTGGTGGCTGCTACGCTATTTAGGACACGAACGAGTTGCCGTGTTAGATGGAGGGTTTCAAGGGTGGCTAGCGGCTGGTTATCCGGCGACATCCGATGTTCCTATAGCAAAAGCTGGTGAGTTCATCCCCAAAATGCAATCAGGGCAAGTTGTGGATAGAGAAGCGGTAAAAGCACGCAAGGATTTGCCAGGAGTAACATTAGTCGATGCGCGAGAAGGCGATCGCTATCGTGGCGAACGAGAACCTATAGATCCAGTTGCGGGTCATATCCCAGGCGCAGTCAATTATCCCTGGCAAGAGGTGACAGACGATCGCGGCTACCTCAAACCCATAATAGAACAACAGCAGCGCTGGAAAGACTTAGAATCATCATCAGAAATTATTGTCTACTGTGGTTCTGGCGTGACTGCTTGCGTCGATTTACTCTCGCTAGAATTGGCAGGATTTTCTACAGGTAAACTTTATGCAGGCAGTTGGAGTGATTGGATTAGTTATTCTGAGGGAGTAGGAAGTAGGGAGTAGGGAAGAGAGAGACGAAAAAGACAAGGGAGAAAAATCATCAACTACCAATTCCCGATATCAAATGTATAATTCACGCTAAAAAATGAATTATTAAAACCAATATTTGGATCGGATGAATTACCAAAACTAACACCACTTTGAAGGCTAATTTGGCTTCCACGCGATACGGCATAGATCGCGCTACCGAGAATTAGGTGGTAGGTATCGTCGCGATCGCGTTGCGTGAAATTTGATAAAGCTAGTAAATATTCTAAACTAACCTGGAAGCGAGGGCTGATATGGTAAGACAGCTCGGTAGATAAAGAATTGATTGCACGACTGCGGGTATCTGGTTCGGCAAATCCTAGACGAAATTCATAGGTTGAATTTAACCATAACTCATTCGTTATTTTATCTTGGCGCTGGAGCGCTAAACGTAGAGCGTGTTCGTTCAAAAAGCGATCGCCTGTCTTGGCATCAAATAAATATTGATTGTTCCAGCCAATTTCACCAAACATCCGTGGTGTAAGTTTTTGGCGTAAAATTGCCCTTAACCTTAATTTGTTGTAATCAGCTCGGTTATGTTCGCTATACCGAACTAAACCACCATCAATTGCCGTAAACAAACTTGTTTTCGATCCTAGCTTGGGTGCGATTGCAAAAGTTAAGTTAGTGGAAAATAATCTATCATCAATTGCATCAATTGCTGAAAAAATATTACTACCTTGGAAATAGCCAACCTGCCCTAGTAAATGTGCGATAGGTTCGTCAGGAGGAGACTGTAATTGTTGCTCTTGTAAACGCAGAACTCCTAGTTCTGGATCTCCTATTTGTTCGTTTTTGACTGAAGTGCGATCGCTTAATGTTGTTGCTGGTGATGGTGCTTTTTCACCCTCTAAAGGGGCAGCAATTATTGGATTTGAAGAAAAAAAAAGCAAATAGCGCTACTTGCCATGCTGAAGATGAAGCTAGCTATTACTGGGCGATTAAAATCGCAGCTACGTGGGTAGAATCCGCTGACACTAGTTTTTGAGTTCCCGCAGGCGAACTTCGTTTGCGTAAGCATGAATTCACTCCGCCTGGGCTGTTTAATTGTAAATTTAAGTTTAAACACGATAGAGACAAAAATTAATAATGCAAATAGTTGCGATCGCAAAAATTCATCTAGCTCTCAGTTAATCCTTAAGTGCTTAGATCGCAAATCAAGATTAGTTGAAAAAAACGTCGATCTATAACCGCAAAATTACGGGATTCATGAAATTAAGTTAAACTTTCAACTCAGAAAAAATACTCAACATTAATTTATTCACTAAATCTTAATTGCGATCGCTTCGTGTAGAACTAACAGTTAACCGTATAAATTCTGTTTCTATTTACTGACAATTTGGGCATTCTAAATAATTGAAGTACTTTGACACTTGACTATTAACCATTAGCTATTAACTACCAATTCCTAATTACATGTCTCACCGATTCATTCTTTTCATCTCGATTTTGCTATGGGGTGCGTCTACACTCCCAAAAGCAGCCCAAGCAGATACAGTTTTAACCCGTGCTGAAATTAAAAGCCTACGCAATCTCGTACAATTAATGCCTCAAAGCCAAGCTGCTCGTCCAGCAAAGGTGGCTGATGGCATAGTCCCAGGGGATGCATTATCCACAGGTCGAGAGGCACTGGCAGAGCTGCGTTTTAATGATGGCTCTTTAGCAAGAATTGGCGAGCAAGCACTATTTAGATTTTCTGCTCAAAACCGAAATTTGAAACTATCAAATGGTACTGCATTACTGCTGATTCCACCTGGTCGAGGTACGACAGAAGTATGGACACCAAACGCAACAGCAGCAATTCGCGGTTCTGCATTGTTTATTCGTCATATTGCCAATAGTAAGACTACCGTAGTCGGCGCATTAACAAATAGCCAGATTGAAGTAGTCGATCAAAAAAACTATCAGCGACAAGTATTGAAAGCGGGTCAATTAGCAGTCGTTGTTAAAGGTAAAATTACAGCGCTTTACAACTTCGATCTAAAAACATTTTATGAATCGAGTGACTTAGTAAGTGGATTGAATCTCAATAAAAAAAATGTGACTGCTGCTGATGTTGCGATCGCTCAAGTACAGGCTGAAACGAGTGCCGCCGTTGCCGCGCAGTCATCGCTTACGGGTGAAGAAATTATTGTTAATCCTAGCTTTGTCCGTAGTTCAGACTCGCCGTCACCACCTTTACAACAAGATAGTAATAATTTACGGATTAACACTTCTGATTCGACTACAGACTTGATTGACAACGGCACAGTCATTCTCGATCGCTGGGAAATTTTACCCGGCAATTCTGAATCTGCTTCAGATAATGATTTAATTCCGATAGGCGATCGCGATGGTTCTACCAAAGATAAAAATCGTCATCCCGATAGAGATAATAATGGTATTGGCGATGGGAACGGCGGTGGCAGAGATCGTCATCCCGATAAAGATAACAATGGCATCGGTGACGGTGACGGCGGTGGTAGAAATAATAATCCTGATAAGAACGACAAATCCCGAAAATAAATCTCACATCTCAAAGAGATTGTTGGCGATTGAGAATTAAATCAAAAGAGACGAAAGATCGCAAGAACGAACTTACACTTTCTCTTCTAAATCAACTTCTTCTACAGCCCCTACTGGATTAGATGATGCCCGCCAAAATACCGTACTTGCTTCTAAATCTTCTGATTCAACTTCTGCGGGTATGGCAACAGCTAGTAAGTCGTCGCGATCGCCAAAGTTATTATTATTAGTATTATCAGTACCAGTTAAATTTTGAAGAGCAACCAGAGCGTCTGAGGCTGATTGATAGCGCTGCGTATAGTCATACCGCACCATTTTACCGATAAAAGTTGCTAACTCCTGGCTCACCTCAGCTTTGTCTAACCAAAGCACTTCACCCGTTTGTGGGTCGAGTTGAAGTTCGTGAGGTGCAAATCCCGTTAAGGCTTTAATTAACAACATACCGACTGCATAAATATCACTGCTGTAGAAAGCACGACCTGCGGTTTGTTCGGCAGGAGCATAACCTAGAGTACCAATGCTAACTGTCAAGTTAGTTTGCCCAGTTGCTAGCATTTGATTGCTAACTTGCTTAACAGCACCAAAATCAATGATGACGAGCTTGCCATCGGAGTGCCGTCGCATAATGTTGCTAGGCTTGATATCGCGGTGAATTGTCTTGCACCTGTGAACGAATGCCAGGATTGGCAGTAAATCTTGCAGAATCGCGATTGCGGCAATCTCGCTCACAGGCTTGCCAGGTTTGAGTTCCCAACTGAGGGGATGTCCGTTAATCAACTCTTGGACTAAAAAGAATTCTTCACCTTCTTCAAAATAGGCAAGTAACTGGGGAATTCGGTCGTGTTTACCTAAAATTTCTAAGGTTTCTGCTTCAAGTTGAAACAACCTGCTAGCCATCTGTAAATGCTGAGGATGATTGCTAGAAGGTTTCATTCGCTTCACAACACAGAGAGGTTTGCCGGGACGTTGTAAATCTTCTGCAATGTAAGTTTCACTAAACCCACCCGAAGCTAAAACTTTGGTAACTTGGTAGCGTCCGCTGAGAATTTTCCCCGCCGTAACTAATTCGTGTGGCAGTAATTTTTGGATCTCGTCTTGTTGGTTGTTTGCCTCTGGAGACTCTAAAACAGTAGTATTTTCTGTGGTAGCAGGTTTGAGCTGGATTGTCTGGCGGCGATCGCTCATCGTTTTGATCGTCAAGTAAGAACCACCACACAACACAATTGTTAATATCGGCACGGCAGTGGGTAAGATCGAGTACTGATATGTGAAGACGGCGTAACTGATACCACCCCACGCGATCGCAATTCCGATCGTCCATCCTAGTTGAGATCTGAGGTGCTGGGCTTTTGCTAGCAAAATTGTCGTTCCAGCACCTAATAGCAACACCAACAACCCCTGAAAAAAGGGATTGGGAATTGCCAAGGCGATTGCTCTTTGCTGTAACCGCGTGGCGATCGCATTGGCTTGAATTTCTACCCCTGGCATTGGCTTGGGATACAGCCAGCTGTAGGAAAAAGGTGTTTTGTGAAAGTCTTGCAGCGAAGCAGCTGTTGCGCCAACAATCACAATCTTGTTCTGAAAATAACGCCCCTGTTGCAAGTACGTGTTCCAATTCTCGGTATCGAGAACATGCCAAAAAGGGATATATTCAAACGTCCCCGCAGGACCGTAGAAATAAATGCGATCGCCTTTAGTGGAAGTAGGGGCGCACAGCTGTGCGCCCCTACAATTACGAATCGAAGATGCCACCGCTTGCTCAAAAGAGGGCATTTCTACCCCCATAGCTGCATAATTATCGAATTGCTGTCGATATTTTGTTGCCAAACTTAAAGGAAATTCGCTAGAAAATCTGTGAATTTTACCATCTAACTCTAGGGGGAAATTGACAAAACCAACTGACATTGGCTTCGTCCACAAGAAACGAACTGGTTTAGTTAGTTGAATGATATTACCTTGGCGCAATTGCGATTGCTCGTACTCTGCTGCTAAGGTAACTCTGCCAGCGTAGCGTTGTAACACTTTCGCAAATTCGCGATCGTCTGCACTTCCATAGCTGCTAGGGGATGCGAATACTATGTCTAAAGCAACAGCACGCGCTCCTGCTATCATTAATTGATCGATCGCTTGAGCGTAAGCAAGTCGCTGCCAGGGCCAAGCTTGTAAAGGCTTGAGAGCGGCATATTGTTGAGGATTAGTTTGATAGTATTGTTGAGGAATTGATAAAGATTGCTCGTCAATTGTCAGGATAACAATATCCTCTGGTGGTACAACAGCGCCCCGAATTTCAAAAAATAGCGCCTGGGTTTGGTACTCAATCATTTGTACTAATGTCCCATTAGTGGCTGTAGCTACTGCCGCAGCCACTCCCCAAAATCCGGCTATGAGCTGCTCCCACCGGAAAGATCGTAAAGACTCACTCTTCTGAAGCAGCGATGGTATCTTTTGTACATCGGACAGTGTACGATCTTGTCCCATATAGTTATGTCAGACTGGGAGTTAGAGGATAGAGACAGTTAACAAGGAGCTTACAACAAGGGAACTTTCAAGTCGTGACTAGTTACCATACACTAGACCACACAATCCAGCTCTACCGATCGCCCTAGTTTCTTTTTTGACTGTCTGACCCTATTAGTTAGAGTTCCCTATCTAGGGAGAAAACCTGTCTCATCCAATTGGAATTTATGAGAATTTTACGCGCAATGTGTCAATTTCTGCGATCGCCAGCTGTCTCTAGTGACAACTACGTTCGGTCTGAACTGTGGAAACTACCAACCAACTGATAAAATTAACTGCGAATTTAGTTAATTTAAAGGTAGATGTTAAAAATAGGTGTTGCGCTTAAGCTAACCTGGTAAAGGTTTAGCAAGCATGGTTTAACTTCCCAGACGAGATTCTCACTAAAACTTAGGAAGGATAAATGTAAAATCGATTGAGATCCATAGCATACAATTCATAAAATGATGCATAAAAAATTGTTATAATTGAGAATTCGACGTTAAATAGTTTTTGGAAAATTTTTAGGTATTAAATTTCTATGCCTTGTTCTATGATGAACCGTCTGTCTATATTTGTAGACGGGAACAATATGTTCTACGCACAACAAAAAAATGGTTGGTTTTTCGATCCGCGAAGGGTGCTGGAGTACTTTAGGAAAGAACAACCAGATACAGTACTAATTAACGCCTTTTGGTACACTGGATTGAAAGATCCTCAAGATCAAAGGGGTTTTCGGGATGCACTCATTAGTTTGGGATACACCGTTCGCACTAAAATTTTAAAAGAGTACTACGACGATACCTCAGGTCGCTATTCGCAAAAAGCGAACTTAGATATAGAAATTGTAGTAGATATGTTTAATACAGTAGATCAGTACGATCGCGTAGTTTTATTTAGTGGTGATGGAGATTTCGAGAGAGCTATAGAATTATTAAGGTCAAAAAATACTCATATTACAGTTGTATCTACAGAAGGAATGATTGCCAGAGAGTTACGGAATGCTACCGATCGCTACATCGATCTAAATGATATTAGAGAATCCATTGAGAAAGCTGATTATTAGATAAAAGTGGAACAGCAACGGGCGGTGAAGCGTCTTCGCGCCGTATTAGCTGTGACGTAGTGCGTGATGCGTGGTGCGTGTTTTTTATACGATTACTAATAGCTAAAACAGGGATAAATGTCTGGTAAATCTATGGACAATCAATTGAAAACAGAGCGGGTCATAATTTTCGATACTACGTTGCGGGATGGCGAACAGTGTCCAGGGGCAACGCTAAACGTCGATGAAAAATTAGCGATCGCCCGTCAACTAGCTCGCTTGGGAGTAGACGTGATTGAGGCAGGCTTTGCCTTTGCTAGTCCTGGCGATTTTGAGGCAGTGACAAGGGTTGCTAAAGAAGTCGGGACGATTGATGGACCGATCGTCTGTAGTTTGGCAAGGGCAATTAAAGCTGACATTAAAGCCGCAGCCGAAGCCCTCAAGCCAGCCGTTAAAGGCAGAATTCATACATTTATTTCCACATCAGATATTCACTTAGAATATCAGTTGAAAAAATCGAAAGCCGAAGTCTTAGCGATCGCGGAAGAAATGGTGGCTTACGCTAAGTCTTTTATGGACGATGTAGAATTCTCAACTATGGATGCTACCCGCACCGATCCAGAATACTTGTATCAAGTTTTGGAACGGGCGATCGCGGCTGGAGCAACGACAATTAATATCCCCGATACTGTCGGTTACACGACTCCGAGTGAATTTGGGGCATTAATTAAAGGTATTAAAGAAAATGTTCCCAACATCGATCGCGCCATTATTTCCGTTCACGGTCATAACGATATTGGTTTAGCCGTTGCTAACTTTCTCGAAGCCGTGAAAAATGGGGCAAGACAGCTAGAATGTGCCGTTAACGGCATTGGCGAACGGGCTGGGAATACAGCGCTAGAAGAAATCGTGATGGCGCTGCACGTTCGCAGGCAATACTTCAACCCCTTTTTAGGTCGTCCGGCAGAGTCAGAAGCACCGCTAACTAATATCGATACGCGGGAAATTTACCGCACTTCTCGCTTAGTTTCTAACCTGACAGGAATGCTAGTGCAGCCGAATAAGGCAATTGTTGGAGCAAATGCTTTCGCACACGAATCCGGCATTCACCAAGATGGTATTCTCAAAAATAAGCTCACTTATGAGATTATGGATGCCGAGTCAATTGGTTTGACCAATAACCAAATCGTCTTAGGCAAACACTCCGGTCGCCATGCTTTTAGTGCGCGCTTGCAGGAATTGGGCTTTAACCTGTCAGAAACAGAATTAAATAAAGCTTTCTTACGGTTTAAAGACTTAGCGGATAAGAAAAAAGATATTTCTGACTGGGATTTAGAGGCGATTGTCAACGACGAGATCAAGACAACTCCAGAAGTCTTTCATTTAGAATTAGTCCAAGTATCTTGTGGCGATTGCACTCGTCCGACTGCAACTGTCACCTTACGGACTCAAGATGGTGAAGAACTCACCGATGCAGCGATCGGAACGGGACCCGTGGATGCTATATATAAGGCGATCAATCGGGTGGTAAACGTCCCCAATCAGTTAATCGAATTTTCCGTCCAGTCCGTGACGGCGGGAATTGATGCAATCGGGGAAGTCACGATCCGACTGCGCTATGAAGATAAAGTCTATTCCGGTCATGCAGCGAATACAGACATTATCGTTGCTTCTGCCCAGGCATACGTTAACGCCCTGAATCGTCTTTATGCGGCATTGCAGCATCAACAGCAACGCGATCGCTCGTTAGCATAGTTTTAGATCCCCCAACCCCCCTTACAAGGGGCAACAAGATCCCCCCATCCCCCCTTTACAAGGGGGGCTAATAGTAAGTAGTCAGTAGGGTGGGTAATGCCCACCTTGACTGTAGGTTGAAGCTAATAATAAGTAGGGTGGGCAACGCCCACCTTTACTGTAGGTTGAAGATTGCGTTCGATAAAATATGCCCACTGTCCGACTTCGACATTCAGTCAATTGGCATTCGGTCAATTTGAGTTTGTTTGCCTTGTTAGTACTGCTAACCGCGATCGCCACAGCACTATATACATCTAGCGAACGTAACTTTCATTGGTGGATCGATTGGTATTACAAAACTATCGAGGTTGCTAGTGCCTTTCGTCAATCTCCCATCGCAGGCATTAGCAACTTTTTGCAATCGCTAGGAGCAGAACGAAATAAAATTTACACTCTGCCATTAGTACCATTTATCCTACTATTTGGTGAGTCGCGATCGGTTTATCAAATTGGTTTAGCACTCATTTATTTACTACCCTTTTCCTTGGTGATGGGAGGTTTGGGGACGCGATTGATTTCAGTCAATTCTCTAGCTGTTTTTTGGTCAACGGCAATTTTCAGCTTATTAATTCCTATCAATTGGATACCAACTTTTCTTGGCATTCCAGATACGGGAGGGGCTGTACTAATTGGGTTAGCGGTTTGGATTTACTTGCAAGATATGAGACTTAAACGCTGGTGGCGCGTACCAGCAATTGGAGTTTTGTTAGGATTGGCGATTCTCTTTCGTCGTCATTTTACTTACGGAGCGATCGCTGTTTTAGTTGCAATGTCTCTGCAAGCATCAATCTTTTTCTTGACGACTAAACGTATAAAACCACAACTAGCGTGGCAGAAATTACGGCAAGTTGCAGTAAAGATTGGTTTAATTGCCATCATTTGTTTTTTCACGATCGCCGCGATCGCTTCGCAGTTCACTTATAACGCGCTGGTTACAGATTATCGAGGACTGTATGCTTCTTGGAGTTTCCCAATTAATACAATTGTCGGACTCTATGCTGCTTACTTTGGCTGGGCAACGCTCATACTTGCCGCGATCGGATTTTTAGCTGGAATTTTGACTCGTACTCTGTATCTTCCAGCATTTAGTTTCATCTGGCTGTTTGGCGTAGTCTCAGTAGTAGAATGGTTGATTCTCTTACGCTATGCCAACGTGTTTTATTGCCTCCATTTGACCCCAATTGTGGTGCTGGGGTTAGCTAGCGGTGTTTGGACGGCTTACTTGAAACTCAAGGGCAATTTTCGTCATCTCGCTTTAGGCATAGTTGTTTGTTATCTCGCGAGTAACTTAGCGATCGCCCTCACTCCCATTGGGAATTTCCAGCATTCACTGCGTTCTCTATGGACGCTGAATATTCCTCCCTTAGTCCGGGCAGATTATGATGAAGCGATCCGATTAGTAGCTTACTTACGCCAAATTGCGACTAATAAAAAGCCAATTTATATTGTTGGTTTCCAGCGGTTGCAGCTCAACAGTGGTATGGTGCGGGCAGTCGAACGTAGTGTATACAAACAACACGATCGAGATAACTTACTGTTGCTAGGTGTGCCTCAAGTTGATTCTCAAGATTTTTATCCTGTAGAAAGACTTTTACAAGCAGAGTATGTCGTTATCCCTCACCCCTTACCGAATTTTGAGAGTGACTTTACCAAAGTTCCAGTGGTAGGAGAGTGGCTACCTCTCAAAGAACATGATGTTGTTACAGTTGTCTCTAATGCTTTTCGGCAAAATTGGGAAATAGCCCAAGATTTTCAGCTTTTACCCGTACAGTTTCGCTTAGCCGATGGTGCTGTTGTGAGTATTTATCAGCGCTTGCGTCCCACTTCTATAGAAACGGCAATCCAAACCCTTGCCACCATGCAACAGAGAATTGGGCAGCGTCCTGGGGGACAATTGGATTGGATGAGTTTGAGTCATCTATGGCAAGACAACAAAGTGACTAAAAACATCACCCGTACCTATAGATTACTAGCGTATGCTGTTCGAGAAAGAGGAATACAACCAATATCATTCTTGTATTTGGGAACTTTATCCAACCGCACCCAAGTCACAGGTAAAGTGACTCTATTTGGCAAAACCTGTAATGGTGCTACGCTCACTATAGAAATGCGCGATCGCCAAGGTCAACTCGTCAGCGCGATCGCATCGCAATCTTTCACCAATAAGTCTCACAAACTTCAAGTATCATTGGCTAGTCAAATTCCTAAACCAACTTATTTATTATTAAATGTTCAAACTAGCGATAAAAATGATTTAATCAAAAGTTGTATTGTAGAAATCGATTCTTTAAAAGTATCCTGACCCGGCTCCCCTCTTATGGAAGATCGAAGATTAGAAAGAGAAAAACAGTTTCACGATGCTTGGGCTGCGGCAATTGATGTTGAGGGAATTCGGGTAGCAGACTATTTTGAAGCTTGCACGGCTCCAGAAAATCGATTTATTCTCAGACAGATGGGAGACGTGCAAGGAAAAAAAATCTTAGATTTAGGTTGCGGTGCAGGCGAAAACAGCGTTTATTTTGCTAAAAAAGGGGCGCTATGCATGGCATCTGATTATTCTCCAGGTATGGTAGAAGTTGCTTTAGATTTAGCAGCTAAAAATGGTGTAAAAATCGAGGGACGAACGATGGATGCATCTGCTCTAGATTGTCCCGATAATTCTTTTGATTTTGTTTACGCTGCCAATCTACTACACCATCTTCCCGATCCTCACACTGCTATATTGGAGATGCATCGAGTTCTTAAGCCTGGGGGAAAAGCTTGCTTTTGGGAGCCATTAAAACACAATCCCATTATCAACGTTTACCGTCGCATCGCTACTAAAGTTCGCACGGAAGATGAAATGCCGCTCGATATTGCGATCGTTAAGTTTGTCGAACGCAATTTTTCTCATACCAATTACGATACTTTTTGGATTGCCACACTCTGGATATTTTTGCAGTTTTATTTAATAGAAAGAGCCGATCCAAATAAAGAACGTTACTGGAAAAAAATAATTATTGAACATCAAAGATTAGCTCCAGCCTATTTACGTTTAGAAAAGTGGGATAAGCTGCTGAAAAAAATCCCTGGCATGAAAAGATATGCTTGGAATTTGGCAGTTGTGGCAACAAAATAATCAGTCTAAAAAGACGAACCTGGCTGTTGCAAAAACTCTTCTTCTTCTGGGGTAGAGACTCGCTCTAAAATTTTGTTGCGGTGGGGAAAGCGTCCGAATCTTAAAATGACTTCGCGGTGACGCAAGGCATAGGTAATTGCATCAGCACTATCAGGATCGTCACTCAGTTGTTGAAATAGAGCTACAGAACGATTTTGGTCCTCTAGGTTTTCGCTGTGTTCAAAAGGACAGTAAATAAACCAGCGTTGTACGGGTAATAATTCGCGATCGTAGCCTTGGGCAACGGCATACTGTGCGGTAGATAGGGCTTGCCAGTCAGTAGCGAAAGCTTGAGACTTACCGCGAAACATATTGCGAGGAAACTGATCGAGCAGCAAGATCAAAGCCAGACAGCTGAGGGGAGAACTTTTCCAGGTGTCTAAATTCCCTGCTGCGGCTTGTTCGTAATCGCTCAGAAAGCGGGCTTCCACTTCTCGATCGAATTCAGGCTTTTTAATGAACCAAATCTGTCTTGGTTTTCCATAACTAGCCTGTTCGGGAGTACCAAACCAAAAATCTAAAATTCTTTTTGCCTGTTCTGATGACATGGCTGACAAACAACTCTATTGATTCTTACAAATCGCTTGCCTCATTTTCCGCATATTTTCTGGTAATTCAAATTGCATCGCTTGTTGAATAAAAATCGATGGAATTGGAACGTTAGGCGTAGCTTGTACGGCATAAGTGAGTAAAGTGCCAATTCCGCAATCTTGCAGGTTTAAATCTGCTGTAAAGTCGGTGAAAGTACCTTTTTCCATGCGAAATTGAATGCGCTGCTGGACTTCCTCAAACACGTTTAAATAGATTTCAACTTGAGCAGTGAAAATGAGAAAGGCTTTGCGGGCAACTTGATATAAGTGCTTCACATCACCTCGCTGCAAGACTTCGCTCTGGATCACGTCGGGAAAATATTGTACCCAACGAGGATAATCGGTAAGCTGCTGCCAGACTTGCGATCGCTGCATTGGTAGATACATACATGCTGTCACAGCCCCGCCCCATGTCGAATGAGGGCGCGTTTGAACTAAAATTTCTCCCCGCATCAAAGCTGTTTGCTCTGTCTGACCGATCGTCGTAACTGTATACATTGCTGTCATACTAACTTCGTTATTCCTCACACTTATGCACTTAGCGATCGCAAGCAGTATACTGCCTACTCTACCTATAGATTTGTTAAGAGATGGTGAACATACTATAAAGGTTCCCCAAATTTAGTCAAAAACGATCTGTTTGGGGAGAATTCGGAATTCGGAATTATTTCTGTTTTAGTTTTCGGGTGGAGGTGACAAGAATACCAACAATTTCTGATGCTTCAGTCAGTAAAGGCTGAAATTTGTTGAGTTTAACCATACCAAATTCAATGAGGATTTCTAACCAGTACTCAGTTTCACGGGCTTCTTTGAGTGCAACTTCTAACTTGCTTAAAAAATCTTTGTCTGATTGTGCCGATTGCGCTTCGCGGACATTTGCACCAATACTTGTACCGCTCCTCAACAACTGCTTAGATAAAGTTCTACACACTCCTGGCTTTTCGTCTAAAAAGCTACAAGCCTTAATCACTCTAATTGCAAATTTCTGTGTTTTCTCAGTAATAGGAGTATAGTTATTCATATCTAAATCTAAACTTGAAGTGTAATTTTACACTTCAAGTTTAGATTCGTCTTGAATTCCGAATTCCAAATTATCTTGGAACTGAAACTTGATTTAATAAGTTAGTAATTAATGTTTCAATTTGAATCCCATCGAGTAAACTTTCGGGTTTGAGGATGAGACGGTGACGCAGCAGAGGTGGAGTTACAGCTTTGACATCATCAGGGGTGACGTAATCTCGTCCGGCAAGCCATGCGGCGGCTTGACTGGTTTGCAGCCAAGCTACGGCACAACGAGGGGAAGCACCCAAAGTTAAATCGGGATGTTGGCGCGATCGCTGCACCAGAGCAAGGAGATAGTCTACAATTGGCTCTGCTACTTGTACCGATTTGACTTCCTGACGCGCTTGTAAAACCAACTTCACGTTAGCAACGGGTTCGATTTGAGCAATATCTAGCCGTCGAGATTGAAAACCCTTTTGGCTGTTCAGCAGCATTTGCTTTTCATGCTGGCGATCGGGATAGCCTACCGTTAATTTGAATAAAAATCTGTCTAGTTGGGCTTCTGGTAAAGGATAAGTTCCCTCAAATTCCAAAGGATTTTGCGTGGCGATCGCCCAAAATAATTCTGGTAGCGGCAAGCTTTCACCATCCAAAGTCACTTGCTGTTCTGCCATTGCTTCTAATAAAGCGGCTTGTGTTTTGGGTGGCGTGCGGTTGATTTCATCTGCCAACAAAACTTCAGTAAATACGGGTCCCTTTTTCAGCGTAAAGTTGCGACTGTTAAGGTCGAGAATATTCGTACCTGTGATGTCGGCAGGTAAGACATCTGGTGTCAGTTGCACGCGGCGAAATTCCGCTTGAATGAGTTGCGCCATCACTTTCACCAGCAGAGTTTTTCCCGTGCCTGGTACGCCTTCTAAAATGACATGTCCCCCCGCTAGCATTGCCACTAATAATTGTTGTACTAATTGAGATTGACCGACAACAACTCGATCGAGGGCTTCACTGAGGCGATTTAATCCAGCACGGGTTTCGGACATGAGAAGGGGTAAGTAGGGATTAGAGTAGGGGCGCACAGCTGTGCGCCCCTACTGAAAGAAACGTGATAACTAATCAGGTTTAACATAACTGCGGATGGTGCGCCATTGTTTTAACCAATTTAATAGGTCTTTGTCACTGGGGCGGCGCTTTTGCCCATGCAGCCGCAGCAATTGTTCGAGTTCGGTAGGCGATCGCCCCGTTTGCTGTACCCATGCTTGAATCAGTGCTTGCCGTTCTAAGGGAATTTGTCCGAGTCCTAAAGCTTGCTGGAGTTGTTTTTGCTCGGCATTACCAACTGTATCTATGACAAAATCGCTGGCTTGGGCTTTTTGCAACACCCCTGCTAAAGCTTCAATATAAGCAGTGCTATTGTCTGCGATCGCTGTTTTAAGCGTGGCTGGTTGCCCAAAACGACGATTGCTAGCCAGAATAAACACAAATAGCACGATTACGGCTTGAAATAAGGCAGCAGCTAAGGGTCTTTGTGCCAAATAAGACAGAAAATCCCTTTCACCCGCTCGTTCTCTGGCTTCTTTATCTCGGTAGCCGTGAATGTATTCGTCTATCCAGATCGATCGGTCTCCTTGAGTCACAAGTTGAGCTAAGTATTTATAGTTATTGGGATAGTCTTGGTAGGCATTTGCTGCTAAATAAGGGGTGACACAGAATATGACCTGTCCTTCACCAATTTTTTCTTGCCATACAACTGCACCATAGCGATCGCCCAATAGCGATCGCTGTTGCTGGTTTATCCTTGCTCTGCGCCGCGTATCGATTTTAATGTTAATTAACTCGTTGTTTTGTTGCTTGGTGCTGAACTCAGCTGGTGTTACTGGCTGGGGTATGCCCAAAATTATCAGAGTGTTACCTCGTTCTACCCACTGCTTTTCTACGTAATTCAAGCCAGAATTTGGTTGGCTGAGGACGCGCAGCAGTGTCATGCGATCGTGTTTGCTTGACTCACTAAATGGCTTTTGCCATCGCTGGACAGGTGTGCCTCGGTTTTGCATGTATGCATACCAAGCTCCATATCCATCGGGGCTGCGGCTGTAGGTAGAGCCAAGACGCGAAGGATTATTGGGTGCAGTAACTAGGCTGAGAAAGACGATCGCAGCGATCGCAATTGCCCCTAACCACCATCGATGACGTAGATTTCGCACACTCCACCTACCATGAAGAGAATTCGCAGCTATACAAACTCAGTCTACCCAGGCGGACGTTTGTGTAGTGCCATTCTAGTCTGTGCGCCCAGTTGAATTTGTGCAATAGATCTATTCTTGTCTGGCAATATCTCGATATGCCTGCTGACATCGTTCAAATGTTTCTGATAAAACTTCACCATTGCTAAAGCATAATTGCTCGTGGGTAGTAATCAGCGTGCGATAAGACTGAGACTGGGGTAGTTGTTGAACTAATTGCCAGTATTCCCGATCTGTGCGACTGGGTTGATGGCGAACGATCGCTCGTTCGTGCAACAGTTGTAACATTGCCATATACAAACAGCGACAAGCTTCGCGATAGTTACCTCGATCGAAATAAGTTTGCGATCGCTTTAACCAAGCTTCGACTGGCATTTCACTGGTTCTAGAAGTCGTCTTTCCACCAACAGCGCGCCTAGTTTTCAATTCTATGAAATAAGGTTCCAACCGCCGCCATACATACCTCACTAGCCACAGCAACAAGGCAAATGCCGCTATCCAGGCGATCGCTTTGAATCCCTCCACTAACCATGAAGGGATGCCTTCTGGCAACTGGGGAATGTTTTTATTCAACCTCATCGTTTGGAGTTCGAGCCATTCCCCTGCCTGTTGCTGTAATTGAGATAACTGCCAACCCATACTATTTTTTTCAAATTCACTATTTGCCATTGGTCATTGGTCATTGGTCATTGGTCATTAGTCATTGGTCGTTTGTGAGTAGTGAGTAACTTTTGACTTACGACTTACGACTTACGACTTACGACTTACTAATTGCTTTTTCTTCAGACTTTATCAGTATCCATCCCGCGATCGCTAAAATAGCGCCTAGAACGAGAAAACCGATATCCCAAATTAACTCATTAGTCCCTGGCTTGACATGGTGAATGCCGAGAACTTGATGGTCGATTAACCCCTCAAAGAAGTCGAATAGTCCTACGCCTAGCAACAAAGCACCAAAGAAAGTTTTGCCCGACCAAAACACGTTTTTTTGTTCGCCTGCCCGCCAGAGTAAAAATATTCCTAATAAAGTTAATATCCACGTAGCAGCATCGAAAAATCCATCCCACACCATGTTGACTTTCATTTCTGCAACAGTGACAGTCGGTCGAACGCTGCTGAGCATGTGATGCCATTGCAAGATTTGATGGAGCAATATCCCATCAAATAGTCCACCAGTTCCCAACCCAAGGATAATTCCAGATGCAATTAAAGGGTTGCGCTGCGGGCGAAGTTGTTTTGCTTCCATTTTCAGTCCTCTGCGACAGTTCTTTTCACAATGGCAGTCCACTACGTGAATTTCTTCTGTCTGACGGTAAAGATAGGGTAGCGATCTCCAGTTCATACAAAAAAACCAATACAAAAGGCTGAAGGGAACATATTTCTCTCCTTCAGCCTCTTAAATGCAAACTGATTTGCGTATCTTGTCTTGACTCAAAAGAATACATACTAGAAGTTTAAGCGGCGAGTGGGCGTTGCCTACCCTACTATAGTTCTATGCTTTTGCCCTTAACTTCTGACTTCTGACTTCCGACTTCTTACCTAGTAGCTTCTAGAAGATTCGCGGCGGTTATAGCTACCTCTGCTGTTGCCAGTTCTACTACCACCTTCCTCGCGTGGCTTGGCTTTATTTACCTTCAGCACTCGTCCCATCCATCTAGCGCCATCTAGCTCTGAAATAGCGGCTTCTTCTGCGGCTTCTGTTTCCATTTCAACGAAACCAAAACCACGCGGACGACCGCTTTCTCGGTCTATAGGTAGCTGTACTCGTGTCACAGTGCCGTAATCGGCAAATACTTTAGTCAAATCTTCTTGGGTAACGTCATATGACAAGTTACCTACATATATGGACATTACTGCTCTCTCCTGAGTCCGATCGTTGTCGAGATGACGGTTCGGAAGAGCATCTGAATTAGCAAACACAAACACAACTGCCGAATGTACTCTCTATTTTAGAATAGCATAAAATCGCTGTAACTTATACTGGCTGAGGGAATGATTAGTTTACCACCTAGAAATGATTAGTATTACCTATGGTGCAAACCTTGCTAGCTCGTTCACATTTTGTTACAAAGGGAGAGTATGGATAACTTCTACAATCGCGTAAACTTATGTTTGGCGGATTAACTGGTTTTACTAATCCTACTGGCACTGATTGGGGCGAGCAAATGCTCAATACTGTTGCCAGCAAGACAATTCGTCACTTATTTACACAAAGTGAGTCGGTAGAAGTTGCCGTTCGTTGTTACCCTTCCAGCAAACTCTTGCAAGGTAGCATTGATAGCTTCAAGATGAGCGGTCGCGGTTTGCTGATCCGGCGCGAATTTTGGGCAGAGGAGATGTCTTTTGAGACGGATGCTGTAGCGATAGATTTCAGCTCTGTTCTAGGTGGTAAACTTGCCCTCAAACAACCGACTCAAGCTGTAGCTCAAGTTACGCTATCAGAAGAAGGAATTAACAGGGCGTTTGAAGCAGAACTGGTGAAAAAACGCCTGCTCAACTTGACTTTACCTAGTTTGACTGAATTATCTGGCGGTAAGCCAGTCTCGTTTCAGGAAGTTCGGGTAGAGTTATTGCCGGAGAATGAAATTAAGATCTGGGCTAAGGCAGACTTATCTCAAGGGGAATTAGTACCAGTTAGCCTCACAGCAACTTTAGGTATTGAACGGCGGCGACGAGTACAATTTCAAAACCCCAGATTTGAAGTAGAGACGCTACCAGAATCTCAACGAGAGACTTCCCTGGCTTTAGCACGAGCTTTGGCAGAAATTCTGAATAATATGGTCGATCTCGATCGCTTCGACTTAGATGGCGTTACCATGCGGCTAAACCGCTTAGAAACTAAAGGCAAGTTGTTAGTTTTTAGCGGCTACGCTCAGATCGAGCGCGTACCAGGAAAAGGATAGAGCGTATAGAGCTAGTCTACACGCTCTTTTGTTTTAGCGTCCTACGCCAACGTAGTAGAATCCAGCTTGTTGTAGAGCTTCGCGATCGAGGTAGTTACGACCGTCAATCATGACGGGGTTAGTCATCAACGATGCCATCTTGTTGTAGTCAAGATTGCGGAACTGCTGCCAATCAGTGACGAGGACTAGAGCATCGCAGCCATCGGCAAGGCGTTCGGGATCTGTTTCTACCAAAACGCCCGTTAGCCCATGACGCATTCCAGATTGGGCGACAATTGGATCGTAGGCTTTTACCTTTGCTCCTAAGCGGTTGAGATGCTCGATTAAATTGAGAGCAGGAGCATCGCGCATATCATCAGTATCGGGTTTAAATGTCAGTCCCAATAGTCCGACTGTTTTCCCTTTGAGGATCTTGAGTACCTGCTGGAGTTTTTCTACAGCAATTAAACGCTGGCGTTGGTTAACGCTAACAGCAGCTTTGAGCAGATGAGTATCGTAGCCGTAGTCATCAGCAGTATGAATCAGCGCTGAAACATCTTTGGGAAAGCAGGAACCACCCCAACCAATGCCCGCTTGCAAGAACTTATTACCAATGCGGGAATCTAAACCGATACCTTTAGCAACTTGGGTCACATCTGCACCGACGCGATCGCAAATATTGGCAACTTCGTTAATAAAGCTAATTTTAGTGGCTAAAAATGCGTTTGCTGCATACTTAATCATCTCTGCCGAACTAATATCGGTGGCGAGAACTGGTACGGAGGGTAAAGACTTGTCTTCGGCGTACTGGCGCTCGATAATTGGAGCGTACAGCTCTTGCATCATGGCGATCGCTTTGGAGCTGCTACCACCCAAGACAATGCGATCGGGGTTAAAAGTATCGTATACGGCGCAACCTTCACGCAAAAACTCAGGATTGCTCACGACATCAAATGCAGGGACGCTTTCCAAAGTCGTGACTTCGCCACCACCAGCGCCAACTAACACCTTCTGGCGTTCGACAATGCCATCGAGAACGATCATTCGTACCCAGTCACCAGAGCCGATTGGCACTGTAGACTTGTTGACGATTACTTTATATCCACCATCCAAATGAGCGCCAATGCTGCGGGCTACAGCCTCAACATAGCGAGTATCGCTTTCTCCAGTTGGTAGCGGTGGAGTGCCTACGGCAATAAATAAGATTTCTCCATGTGCCACGCCGCCAGCGATGTCTGTGGTAAACTCTAACGTCCCTGCCTGCATTGCTCCTGTCATGATCTCGGACAGCCCTGGTTCAAAAATCGGAGACTGTCCGGCTTTCATGAGCTTGACTTTCTCTTCATTGTTGTCCACGCAGATGACATGGTGTCCGATGTGAGCTAAGCAAGCACCCGTAACTAAACCGACATAGCCTGTACCGATTACGCAAACACGCATATACTTTTGTCCTCAACGGTGTATGGGTGATAGAAGTTTAAGATGTGAGCTTGGGTGTGGAGTGGGAACGATGCAGATATGAGCGATCGCCCATTCTCCTAGCTAGACAAATAGTTACTAGGAATTACTAACAATTCCCGCCTCGCTGTAAGTTGTTGGCTGGGGTTGCTGCAAGCGCTGCCGAAAATCTTCTACTGTCAGTTTTAATCCTTCTGATAGAGGCAAAGTTGGTTCCCAGCCCAGCCAGGTTTTAGCGCGGGTAATATCTGGGCGGCGACGGCGCGGATCGTCTTGCGGAAGGGGCGCAAATTTGATTTCTGCTTGAGGGTTCACCAGATTGCGAACTGCTTCAGCTAGTTCTAGAATGGTATACTCGTCTGGATTGCCTAGATTGACAGGACCAATTTGCTCTCCATTCATCAATCGCATTAATCCTTCTACCAAGTCAGACACGTAGCAAAAACTGCGAGTTTGAGAACCATCACCATACACCGTCATCGGCATATTCTTCAAGGCTTGTACGACTAGGTTACTCACAACTCGTCCATCGTTTTCTAACATGCGGGGACCGTAAGTATTAAAAATCCGCGCCACGCGAATATCGACATCGTTTTGTCGATGGTAGTCAAAGGCGAGAGTTTCAGCAATGCGCTTGCCTTCGTCATAACAAGAGCGAATGCCAATTGGATTGACGTTACCGCGATACTCTTCGGTTTGCGGGTGGATTTCTGGATCGCCATAGACTTCTGATGTAGAAGCTAGTAGAAATCTTGCTTTGACCCGCTTTGCTAGTCCTAGCATATTCAACGTTCCCATCACATTAGTTTTGACGGTTTTAACTGGGTTGAATTGGTAGTGAACGGGAGACGCAGGACAAGCCAGGTGATAAACTTGGTCTACTTCTAGGCGAATTGGTTCGGTGATGTCGTGACGGATTAATTCAAAGTAGGGATGATTCATCCATTTCAAGATGTTACGCTTGTGTCCGGTGTAGAAGTTGTCTAGGCAGATAACTTCATGTCCCTGTGCCATTAATCGGTCGATCAGGTGAGAACCTATAAATCCAGCGCCGCCAGTGACCAAAATTCTCATAAATTTTCTTGTTAGTTACAGCAGTCTTAACTAGACTCGTTAAGTATTTTTATCAGAACTGTGCTTCTGTGACAAACGATCTGTGATGCAATCGTGCATACAAAAGTTCGATTGGCAGTGCTAAACGGAAAAGTCTAGCATACCAACACACATGCTTAGTTGATTATTCCCTAAGTTAAACAAAAACTAACGATCGCTAGTTACAAAAACCATGATAGTAGGACAAAATTCACGAAATCTAAAAATAATCTTTATAAAATTTGTTGTATTTATGTGCTAGGGGCTACCAGATGCCAGGCATCAGGTGTCAGTTGTCAGTGTAGAGACGTTACATGTAACGTCTCTACACTGTTATCCTCACTCCTCACTCCTCGCTACTCGCTGAAAAGCTGGCTGGTTGTGGTTCGCCTAGCATGATCAAAGAACAAGCGATCGCTTTAATTAACTGGGTTGTAGTATCGGCGATTGTTAAACCGCCAGCACTCGTTCGTCGCCTAGTGGAACGTATGACGACGAGATCGCAGTCCTTGGCTACTTCTAGAATTGCTTGAGTGACGTTAGGGTGAGGTTTAATGCGAATTTCTGGGTGGTCTGGTAAAGCCAGCTTATCAACCAACAGAGAGAGTTGCGATCGTATCCAAGCGACTCTGCCTGGAGTTGTATTGCGATCGCAGATGTGGATCAAAACAATATGCGCTCCATTTGCTGCGGCTAACAAACTGACAAATCTCAAGACGCTAACCGCTTGCGGTGTAATATTCTCTACTGGGACTAAGATTTGTCTAAATTCTTTGGGCGATTTGAGTAAGCGGCTAACAGCTACCGGACAGTGAGCTGCCCATAAAACGCTATCGATGACATTACCAAATAAGCGGGCGCGTAAACCAGTGCGTTGTCCCCAGCCCATGACAATTAAACTAGCGTGTTGCTCTTTGGCAGCGCGACTAATTCCTTGAGCGATCGCATCGTCAATCCTTAATAAAGGTTCTGCTTCTACTCCCAGTTCGCGGCTTAAGTTGGTGGCATTTTCTAGTAGGCTATCGCCGCGTTTAAAGGCTGCTTCTAATTGGGGTGCATCCATATGAGCAGTAGCTTTGGCGATCGCTAGAGGAAGGATTCTACCCTGAGCTTGGCGAGCGAGTAAAGCTGCCATTTCAATTAAGTAACGCTCTGTTTTTGGGTTGTATACGGGAACCAAGACACCAAATGGATGTGTTGCCGTTTCACCTGTACTCCAATAAGGCGATCCTAGCTCTGGTTCTAATTCTTGAGTAGCATCGATCAAAGTGGGGGCTACCCGACTCGTGACCAGTGGACCGAGAGTTGCAGTTACGAGTAACAGTACGATGACGCTGTTTAACACCTCTTTAGTCAACAATCCTGCCTCGTAACCTACTAGCGTAGCTGCTAGAGTTGCTCCTACCTGTGGTACTGACAAAGACCACATGGTCAGCATTTCATTCCACTTGTAGCGATAAATCAGTTTGGCAAAATATGCTGCTAAAAACTTACTAACGATCAAACCAGTGACAATAGCTAAAGTTAGCGTGATGGAGTTAACGCTGGCAATGAAAGCGGGAATATCAATGAGCAATCCAAGGCTGACAAAGAAAATCGGAATAAACAAGACGCTGCCGACGAACAGCACTTTTTCTTTGACTGGTCCTTCCCCAACGGCATCATTCACTGCCAAACCAGCCAGGAAAGCGCCGACAATCTTTTCTACACCAATTAACTGAGCGCCTACTGCTGCAAGAAATACTGCTAGTAAGACAAATAAAAACTGATTGCCTTCATCGTCACTCGATCTCTTGAAAAATTCTTTGCCTGCGCGATCGAATCCAAACAAAACTACGACTGAATAGATGACCAAAGAGCCAATTAAAGTGGCTAGTCGGGTAGCAGAGAAATCCCCCTGATGAATAGCTACACAAATGGCTAGTACTAACAACGCACCAATATCGGTGAAGATAGTCGCCCCAATCGTAACGGTGACAGCTTCATTTTTCACGACTCCCAAGCGGCTGACGATCGGATATGCCAGTAAGGTGTGAGAAGCAAACAGGGAACCAATGAGGATAGAAGTGTTCCATTTACCAGGAAAGAAAATTAGCCCTACTGCTGTGCCCATGATTAGGGGGACTAAGAAAGTAAAGCTACCAAAAGTTAACGAGCGATTCCGTGTTTGCCGAAATTGCTCCATATCAATTTCTAAGCCTGCCACAAACATCAGATAAACTAACCCGATTTCTGGCAACAAATCCATTGGTGGCGCTCCCCGCTCTAGTACCCCTAACCCTTGGGGACCCAGCACTACCCCTGCTGCTAGCAATCCGACTAATCCTGGGACTTTCAAGAAACGCTCGAATACCAGTGGTACGAATAAGATGACTAACAGCAGAATTAAAAATGGAACTATTGGTTCTTTGGTGATGCTTTCAGAGGCTGGTGCAGCAGCAAATACGTGTAGTAGATGTTCCATGTATATTCGAGCGGGCAGCGATCGCGCCAGATAAGTAAATAAATAACAGGGTGGTAGACCCTACCCTGCCAGCGAGTGAAAATTCACTATGAAGATAATGGAATTTTCACATAAAAAAGACCTATCTGGAGGGGGATTCATCTGAATCAGATTGGGAACTGGCGATCGGTAACGATTGGTTATTTGTTGTCGATCGCAGTCCGAGCGCAGAAATAGTGTTTGAGGACAAAGCTACCAATTACAGTTGCTCGATAAATGTGCGAGGCGATCGGCAAGAGTTTGTTGGCGAAAAAGAAGTTATGTTGCTGCGATCGTTTTGCTGGAACAATCTCGATCTTTTTATTGTCACCCTGTAAAGTTTCTCTTGAAGCGACAAACTATTTTTGTAGTCCAGAGTGTTGAACTATAAACGATCGGCTTTCAGAGAGCGGCATTTGAGAGCTACGAATGATTTAGAATTACTAAACATGTAAATTTTCATCAAACACTAGATGTACTTTTGCAAAAATACAAACGAGTTAGGGTACTATCCATTTCCTAAACAATTTTCGAGAAAGGTAGGCGTAGAAAGTTGGTTCGGGAAAATCAAAATCTGAAGAATTCAACTTGGCTCGATTTGGTAAAAATCTGTTTTAGATAAAGAAAAAATTCAGTGCGAATTAATGATAATCAACGACAAATTCAGTAGTAACTAGCCCCATCTTAAGTTATATAGATTGACGAAAATATAACCTCCCTATTGGTAGAGTCATGTTTCCAACTTCGGACTGAGGAAATTTAAAGTTCTGTAAGTAATAAATAGGAATAACAGCACAAACAACAAAACAAGAATTTGTATTTGTGCCAGTGTTGTCGATACCGAACAAAAGGGGGGTAAAAAAATGGCAGTAGGTCAGCACAAGCGAGCTGTCGGTGTGTTTGCCAATCGCCACGATGCGGAAACTGCGATCGCGGAGCTAAAAAGTGCGGGATTTCCCATGCACAAGGTCACGATTATCGCCCAAGATGCAGACCGCAAAGCCGATGTTGCTGGCGTAAACGTTCAAGATAAAAACCAAGCTGGCAACAAAGCCGATGAAGGTGCAACCGCCGGAGCGCTCACGGGTGGAACTTTGGGAGGTATAACTGGTTTACTCGTGGGTCTAGGAGCTTTGGCAATACCTGGAGTCGGTCCCATTATGGTAGCTGGGGAGTTAGCTACAGTTTTGACGACTACAGTAGCAGGTGGTGCGATCGGTGCGGCTGCGGGTGGTCTTGTTGGTGCTTTAATCGGTTTGGGAATTCCAGAAGAACGCGCTCAAGTTTATAGCGATCGCGTCGATCGAGGCGATTATCTCGTGATTGTCAAAGGTTCTGATGAAGAAATTGCTAGAGCAGAAGCAATTCTCAACCATCGTGGGATTGAGGAATATGGCGTGTACGACGCTCGCGATGTCGATCCAACGCCCTCCGCTACGCCTATGGGGAGCAGTTATACAGACACAACTGCCGACTATACTCCTGCCGCTACAGGAATGCCAGTTGGTTACAGTGCTGGTTATATGCCAGGGATGACTCCAACCGCAGATTATGCACCTGGAACTGTCGCACCTGGAACTGTAATGCCTGCGGCAGATAGATCGCTGTATCGTAGAAAGCGGGCTGTGGGTGCATTTACCAGCCGCCACGATGCGGAAACCGCACTTAATCAATTGCGGGAATCTGGTTTTCCGATGGATAACGTGAACGTAGTATCCAAGAACGCAGACCGAATCGATAATATTGCTGGTGCAGATGTAAAGAAGAACGTTGGCAATAAAGCTGACGAGGGTGCAGCTGCCGGAGCGTTAACCGGTGGTGCTATTGGGGGAATTGGCGGTCTTTTAGTTGGTTTAGGCGCTTTAGCGATCCCTGGAATTGGTCCAGTTATGCTTGCGGGTGCAACAGCAACAACCATAGCTACCGCACTTTCAGGTGGTGCTATTGGTGCAGCAGCAGGAGGTCTTGCGGGTGCGTTGGTTGGTTTAGGCATTCCTGAAGAACGCGCCAAAGTTTACAACGATCGACTCTCCAGAGGAGATTATTTAATTTTCGTAGATGGTACGGAGGAAGAAATTCGTCAAGCTGAGGCAGTTCTGCATCATCGTGGGATTCAAGAATGGGGGATCTACGATGCACCCGATGCCGATACTCCTCGCCGGAGCGAATATGCTGCAACCGACACCCGCGACACCGTTCGTACGGGTGATGTCATTGACTCCGATACCCGTCGCACCACTTACGACGCAGACGTAGTAGAAACCGATACTCGTCGCACTAATTACGACTCGGGTGTAGTCGATCCTAACGACCCTAAAGTCATCATCGTTGATAAACGCGACTCGACTCTATAAGCGTTGTGGTTGACAGTTGACGGCTGAATGTTAACCGTTAACTGTCAACAGATACTCAATAAAATTGTTTGAACTACTTTCCATTGAGAGACTGAGAAATGAAAAGATTATTTCCATTATTACTGGGTGGCTTTATTGCCCTTGGTGCATTTGGGTGTGAAGCGGGTGTAGAAAAAACCAGTACCGAAGCTCCTAATTCAGCTAATCAAACTGGTGAGGTAGCTAACACTGAAACTGCTCAGCAAAATCAAGCTGACGCGACAGATGAAACTCGCAAAAGACAGCTAGAGTCTGATATTAGAGCTAGAGAGCAGCGCAACAACGCTACTGGGGGAGATGCTCAACGAGCTGACGCAGATTTAGAAAGCGAAGTCCGTAGCAAGTTAGAGGCAAATTTACCCGCAAGCCAATTAGCGGTTGAAGCTGAAGACGGAGCCGTGAAAGTTTCAGGTACAGTGCCGACTCAAGAGCAACTCGATCGCATTGAGCCTCTGGCAAGGGAAATTAAAGGGGTACAGCAAGTGAGCGTTAATGCCCAAATTGCCCCAGCACAGCAAAAACCAGAAAGCTAATAGTTCCAGTATACAAGGCGATCGCCTCTTTACTATCTTGAGTAAAGAGGCGATCGCTTTATGGTCATGGATTTAGATTTAGATGATCTTGGCAGCTCGCAGACCGAATAATAAACCTACAGCCAGAGCGAAGAATCCACCTAAAAAGCCGATGTAAGCAACAACTCCCAACATTTCTGTAATTTTCCCAAAAATAACTAAAACTATTGAAACATTTATTGAGATAGAATACAGCCTACAGACGATTGGTAGTTGGTAATTGGTAATTGGTAGTTGGCAATGTCTCCCTCAGCAACCTTGCGCCTCCTCTGCTCCTCTTGCTCCCTGCTCCCTCATAACTGATATGCATATAATTGATGTAAATATACCTCAGCAGGCTTATAAAATCGCGATCGCAGCGCCAGGATTGGATCGTCTAGGTGAGTGGATGGGCGAACTCAACTTGGGGAAAAAGGTTTTGCTGGTTTCTAACCCAGCGATTTTTAAACAATATGGGGAAAGGGCGATCGCTTCTTTGCAAGCGGCTAGTTTTGATGCCACTAGCTGTATCCTCCCAGCTGGAGAACAATATAAAACCCTTACTTCAGTTCAAAAGATTTACAATGCAGCCCTAGAAAAGCGCTTAGAACGGTCTTCAACCTTGGTAGCTTTGGGCGGTGGTGTGATTGGCGATATGACGGGTTTTGCCGCTGCTACGTGGCTGCGAGGGGTTAATTTCATTCAAGTTCCTACTTCCCTGCTAGCAATGGTAGATGCAGCCATTGGCGGGAAAACGGGTGTGAATCACCCCCAAGGCAAAAATTTGATTGGGGCATTTCATCAACCAAGATTAGTTCTCATCGATCCGCAAGTCCTGCAAACTCTCCCTGCAAGAGAACTTCGGGCGGGAATGGCAGAGGTAATTAAGTATGGTGTGATTTGGGATGCAGAGTTATTCGCTCAGATGGAACAGAGTAAACGCTTAGACCAAATGCGCTATTTGGGTGCGGATTTACTCCAAAATATTCTCAATCGTTCTTGTCAAGCAAAAGCTGATGTGGTGAGCAAGGATGAAAAAGAAGCAGGACTGCGGGCAATTCTTAATTACGGTCATACTATCGGTCATGCTGTAGAAAGTTTGACTGGTTATCGTGTCGTCAACCACGGCGAAGCTGTAGCGATAGGAATGGTAGCCGCCGCTCAAATTGCTGTCACACTGGGAATGCTTTCCTCAGAAGATGCTATTCGTCAAGATGCATTGATTCAGAAAGCTGGTTTGCCTACACAGTTACCACCAGGGATAGATATTGCAGCAATTATCGATGCTTTGCAAACTGACAAAAAAGTCAAAGACGGGAAAGTAAGGTTTATTTTACCGACTCAAATTGGTGCGGTTGAAATTAGCGATAAAGTATCATCGAACATAGTGTCTCAAATATTACAAAAAATGGCGGCAGATAGCTAGGTATTTCTTAGTCTAGAATCCCGTTCAACTACTTAGTAAAAAATAGTTCGACTCATATATCAAAGCAACGTACAACAGTATTATTTTACTGATGATTTCCGTATTTTCTTTTAAATATGTAGTAATTAAAATTACTTGCGTGTTTTCTCCTCAAGTTTCAGCATCTTTATTTATTAAAAAGAATTACAAATATCGGCGACTTTTCGCAAAAGAAATCACCCCTTCTGTATAAACATTTAGCAATTTAAGAATATAGATGATAAAGGTTGGTAAAGTGCTTAAGCTCCAATCTATTTTGCGCTGAATCAGTAAACATTGGGCTTGAGGCAACAGGAGTTTTTTAAAATTATTCCTGAAACAGAATACGAAAAAGTGATACTAATAACCAAAGATCGAACTAATAGGGTTAGTTATGAGTAACAATGTCTTTGTACAATTTCTTAGTGACAACGTAAAAAAGTCTAAATTTTGGATTTATATAACTTGTTTTCTTTTTGGTTTAGCCCTGGCATTTAAATTAGATTTGAATGTTATCAGCTTAAACATTACTTGGAATTTACGTTTAGTAATTGGAGTAGCATTAGGGTTATTAACGGGTGCGATCGCAACTTCACTTTATAAGTTAGGTTGCTCTGATTATATCAAGAGGAATCTTTGGAAACGTACAAAGTTTTGGATTGATATAACTTGTTGTCTTTTTGGTTCGGCGATCGCATTTGTAGTGGGACTTACTATTGATAGCTTGAATCTCTCTAGTTGGATCGCGCTTCTCATTACTGGAGGAGTCTTGGGGCTAGTAGCGGGCAGAATCATGGCTTTCCTCTACAAATTTAAATGGTCTGGTTTTCAAGACAAACAGCTTTGGGATTGGATGCAATTATTGATTCTCCCTATACTTGTTGCTACGGGAAGCTTTCTAATCGGTAATCAAGTAGATAGAAGAGAAGCAAAGCAAACAGATCTTCGCAAACAACAGGAAATACTCAGGTTATATTTTGACCAAATGAAAACATACACAGATAGACCATATGTACGAAGTCTTTTACGTAAGCTTACCGAAATCAGAGGTGAAATAGTTTTCACCGATCGCCAGTTAGAGGAGATAGAAAAAATCCAAATTAATGCCAACCCAGACTTACAGACAGTTAAATCTTTAACATATACAATCCTCAAAGAGTTAGATAGCGAACGTAAAAGTCAAGTGTTTAGATATTTATATGATATCGGTTTGATCAGATTAGAGATTCCAAGCACGGGAAATAAAAAAATTGGAGAGAAAGAAGTTAAATGTACTAGACCTTCACGAACAGTCGGAAATAAATATGTTTTTGAATCAGCGATTCAACTTGAAAATGCAAATTTTGAAGGAGTCGATCTAAGTAAAAGGAATCTCACAAAGGCTAATTTTTGTAAGATGAGATTAAATCAAGCAAACTTATCTGAATCAAATCTTACTTTAGCGAACATCAATGGCGCAGACTTAACTAGAGTAAACCTGGACTGGGCAAAATTTACTGATATTGAATTTGATTATGTCGGAGATATCGATTGGAAATATAGACTAGTTATGATGCTTCATGAAGATCCGAAAGTTTTAAAGAGATTGAAAAAAGAT
The DNA here is from genome assembly GCF_014696895.1 of Chroococcidiopsis sp. [FACHB-1243]. Lineage (NCBI taxonomy): Bacteria > Bacillati > Cyanobacteriota > Cyanophyceae > Chroococcidiopsidales > Chroococcidiopsidaceae > Chroococcidiopsis > Chroococcidiopsis sp. [FACHB-1243]. The sequence continues at coordinate 48,829 of NZ_JACJQX010000038.1, forward strand.
CCGAAAACAGTAGAAAGATTGCAAGCAGAAAATTCTGAAAATAGTAAGTCTCTAACCATTAATAACTTTTTTTATAATCGTAAAGATTTATCCAAGACAAATTTGCAAAACTTAGATTTTTCAGATGCCGACCTCAGAGATTTTAATTTAGAAAATAGCAATTTATCGTCGGCAAAATTAGCTGGAGCCGATCTAAGTCAAGCTAATTTAAAAGATGCCATACTTGACCGAGTGAACATCAATGATGCTAAGGGATTAGAATCTGCAAAAGGATTGAGCGAGAAATTACAGTTATTAATGAAGATCGTGCGTAAAGAAGTTGTTCTAAAAAGGGAATTGCGCGGGAAGGATCTGAGTAACATGAATTTGGATAACCTAGATTTGACAGGCGCTGACTTAACTGCTGCTAACTTAGAAGGGTCGTCTATGAAAGGAATTAAACTAAGTGGAGCTAACTTAACGGAAGCTATTCTAGAAAACACAGATTTGACTGACGCAAATTTGATTGGCGCAAAATTAGTTAAAACAAACCTACAAAATTCAACTTTAGTAAAAGCTCGTTTAGATAAGGCAAAGCTTACCCTAACAAGTTTTCAAGGCTCTAATCTGCAAGACGCAACAATGCATGGAATTAAAGCATACGCCGCTAACTTTGAAGAAGCAAAGATGAGTCGCGTACAACTAAATAGTATTGACCGCAAAAACCGCACACTTTTAAATAGCTGTTCGATGGGTCGCGTCGATCTAAATGATGCAAATTTGACTGAAACAGATTTAATATCAGTTGATTTATCTAACTCAACATTGCAAAGAGCGACGATGAAAGGAGCTAACCTAACTACTTCTAGACTTATATCCGTAGATTTAAGTGATGTCAAGGAACTCTCAAAAGCTACATTTAAAGGAACTGAGTATTACGACACGTCTTTTCCGAAAAAATTCAATCCTAAAAAATACGAGCAACAATCATTAAGAGAAATTCCAGGTGAAGAACTCTTCTCAATGTTAGCCAAATAATAATTTCGACCATTTTTTTAATAGATTGAGAGGTTTTCAATGTTATTTCAAACAATTTCTTTGAGCTTGAATCTTTTTCTATTTTTGCCTATTCTTTCTAATTTATCTGTTGAAACTAAGAACTGTCAGCAACTCTCTAATTGCAGCAAACAGAAAATTATCGTCGGACGACGTACAGACAATTCGAGAAATTCTCCCCCTCCAAAAAAAACTTGCACAGATGAAGGTAAAGACTATCAAGAAGGTGAAGAAATTCAAAGAGATGGGGTGAAGTTTATCTGCAAAGATGGAAAGTTTGTGCCTCGCGATGAATAATCTTCATCAATTTGAAGCAGATTCAATCAAAAAATTTTACAGTTGATTTTTGGAGGTTATGATGAAATTCAAAGTACTGATGCTAGCTAGTTTACTTACTTTTTGTAGTATGCCCCCTGCTCGTGCTGCTTACGAGCCATGTTATCTAGATGGAAGATGGTACGAGCATGGTACTCGCATAGGTTCTTATATTTGTCAACACGGTCAATGGCTACCAATTTAATAGTCTTCGCGATCGCTAACTACTTCAAGTATAAAAATGCAAAATCTTATGTCTTGACTACCGCTTTACTACCTTTAAATATCCCGTTGGATCTTCTGCTACCCATCCCAAATCGGAAGCGTAGCGAATTTCAAAATGTAGGTGGGATTGAGTCGATGTCGGTGAACCTGTATTACCTACCGTTCCTAAAATTTGCCCCAATTTAACAGTTTGACCAGCTTTGACACCGATCTTTTGTAGTTGGGCATAGCGGCTTTGTTTACCCTCTTGGTGGTTAATGACGACTAAATTGCCATAAGCCCCTTGTTCGCCAGCAAACGCTACTGTTCCCACGCCTACTGCCCTCACAGGGGTTCCAATGGCGGCTTCTAAGTCTAAACCACTGTGAAAGAAAACTTTTCCCGTACTAGCATTCAACTGCCAGCCATAAGCCAAAGCTACTGTTGCTGCTTTTGGCAGTGGATACCTTGTTAGAATGCCTTTGGCAGTATTAGAAGGCAGCTGGGGCGACCAATTCACCCCAGGAACGAAAACCTCTTTGGCAACTGGTTGACAGCCGTTGGCTTCAAACAAGACATCAGAACGAACTTGATACCTTTCGGCTAGCTGCTGCCATGTTTCTTCTGGCGTGGCATTGACTTTGATGCCGTTATAGGGAGGAATAACTATCTTACTGCCAACTGGCAACTTTCCATTTGGCAAATTACGACTTTGCAAAATGGGATTCATTCCGATCAAAGTAGCTGGAATAAGATTGTATTGTCGAGCTATGCTGTCTAAAGTATCGCCTGGTTTGACTGAATGGCGAATTAGGCGAGATAAAGCAGCTGGGGGACAAGTTGTCGTCTGACTAGTGCCGTTCGGATTGGCTTGAGCCATTATTGGAATAACACATTCTAAAAGTGTTGCTAGTAGGAGTAGCCTCCAGCACGAAATCTTAAGGTGGAAAGCGTGTAAGGCTATTGCTCGATCGCACTTAGTAATTAGCATCTACGTTTCTGGCTATAGGCGCAAAATTTATGGGTTTGTCGTTAAAAACACTGGCTTTCTCTTCTACTTTACTTGTCTTGGGTGGCAGTGCTGGTTTTTGGGGCAGTCGCTATGTCGATTTTCATTTCTCTCCCCAACCAAAAACGATTGCTGTTGCCGTACCACCAACTGCTTCAGGAGGAAGAACGTCTTCAGTAGGTGGGTTAGCAGTCGCAAGCGATCGCAATTTTATCGCTACTGCCGTCCAGCAAGTGGGACCAGCTGTCGTGAGAATTAATGCGACCCGTAAAGTTGCCAATCAATTACCCGAAGCATTTAACAATCCTCTATTCCGCCGCTTTTTTGGCGGACAGAAACCGATTCCTGACGAAAGAATCGAACGCGGGACTGGTTCTGGATTTATTCTCAGTCCTAACGGTCGGTTATTGACCAATGCCCATGTCGTCTCCGAGGCAAGAACGGTTCAAGTCACGTTGAAAGACGGTCGCACATTTGAGGGCAAAGTTGTCGGTGTCGATCCGGTGACGGATGTTGCTGTTGTCAAAATTAACGCTCGTAATTTGCCGCGAGTCAAGCTCGGTAACTCAAAAAATTTAATTCCTGGGCAGTGGGCGATCGCGATCGGCAATCCTTTAGGCTTAGATAACACCGTCACGATTGGAATTATCAGCGCTACCGACCGCACGAGCGCCCAAGTTGGCGTACCAGATAAGCGGGTTACATTTATTCAAACTGATGCGGCAATCAATCCTGGTAATTCTGGTGGACCCTTACTAAATACTGAAGGGGAGATCGTGGGTGTCAACACGGCAATTCGTACCGATGCTCAAGGACTCGGTTTTGCCATTCCGATTGAAACTGCTGCCCGCGTTGCCAATCAGTTATTTAGCAAAGGACGCATTAGCCATCCTTTTTTGGGCATTCAAATGATCGATTTAACCCCCGCATCGAAAACTGAAATCGCTCAGGAAACCGATTTAAAGGTCGAAATCGATTCTGGCGTACTCATCGTGCGCGCGATCGCTGAATCTCCGGCGGCTCAAGCTGGGCTGCGGGCGGGAGACGTGATTCAAAAAATCAACGGCAAGATGGTAGCTAAATCGTTGCAAGTTCAAGAACAGGTGGAATTAACGACCTTGGGAACAACTTTGACACTAGAAGTCAATCGCCAGGGTGTCATTCAGACTTTTCATGTCAAACCAGGCGCTTATCCCGCCGACGAACTCAGTTAAGCTTGTAGCGCTTAATCTCCACCATTAGACTCTTGAGGCGAGGTAGCGGCATCAGCTAAATTTTCTAGCTGCATTCTTTGTTCCATTTGCCGCAGAAAATATCCTGTCATCATGGCTGATGCTAAAATTCCTGCTAGATTCTCGCGATCGGTCACGATTTTCACGTTGAATTGCTCTGAAGGTAACATTCCTACCAGCCCTTGGACGTTTTGGGAGATGATTTGTTGAATGTCTGGGCTGACAGACTTAGCAACGCGGGCTAGAATTTCCGGCGATTGCTGTTGGAGATATTTCAACAATGAGTTAGCTTGCGTTTCTTCGCGATCGCTCAAAAAGTCAGGATTAAAGGTCATAAGCAGTGTCTTGTTGCTGTAGTATCGAATCTATGGGATTGAGGATTTTTCTATACTAAAAACTAATAACTAAGTGCTAACATTTAGCTATTGTAGCTTTCACGCTAGGGCAACTCATTTTTTTTACCTGCGTTGGGAATGCAGTTTAGTTTACCGCTCGGTCAAATTTCCCTGGCTGGGTGAGAGCTAGAATCATTCTTGGTACGTCAACTAACCCCGATATAATATACCCAACACTCGCTTTTTGGTGTTTTCTCAGTTAGAGCTGAACCTGTTACAGGCAAACCTTGCGGACTAGAATATTAATTTTTTTTACTGATTCATTAAATAAATTGTATCAGATGTTTTGAGGCTCGAATAGAGAGTTTACGTCCTCAGAATAGAGCAGGATAGTAAAAAACTAGTAATAATCGGCAAAATGCGATTAACAACCGCAGAATCGAGCTATTTTACCTGAAACAAGCTACAGAAAAGAGATATTTGCCCTAGTCCTTATGTTTGCTCAACGAGATAAATTACTTTCAATCCCCTCAGCTATCTTCTAAATCGTCACCCAGCTCTAGCTGCTGATACTTAGATTGCTTGCGTTCCTGCCCCAGAAGTTGCGGTAGTTGTTCGACTTGGAAGTATTGATGAAATTTTTCGGTTAATTGAAGTAGGGAGGAGCGAGAATCTGACTGGCGGCGTTTGCGGACGAATCCTTGTTCTACTAATTCTTGAACGTGTTGGTAAGCACTAGAGCCGCGCAGCTCGACGAGTTGATTTTGAGCAATTGGGCTGTGAAGGGCGATCGCTGCTAACGTGCGTAAAGCCCCCACTCCGAGTTCGAGAGGAATTAACCTCTGTACCAAGTTTTGAAAACCAGAGCGCAGTTGCAGACTGTAGCCTGTAGGCGTTTCGACGACCTCTAAGGCGCTGTCGCGACGGGCGTAGTCTTCAATCAGTTCGATCAGTCCTTCTTCAGCCGTAGGGCGATCGCACTGGGCGTATTCGGCAATTTCTGCGACTGATAGCGGTTTGCCTTTTAGGTAAAGAATTGCTTCGATTTGGGTTGATAGTTTGTGGGAAGTCGGGAGTCGGGAATCGGGAGTCGGTAGGGGCGGGTTTCCAAACCCGCCCGTACGGGAGTCGGGAGTCGGCAGTCGGGAAAGAGTGGTGCGTGGTGAGTGGTACGTGGTAAGTGTTTTTTCTCCCTCAGCTCCCTCAGCTCTCTTCTCTCCCTCAGCTCCCTCAGCTCTCTTTTCCACTGGCTCTTCTGCGGGCGGGTTTAGCTGAATTTTTTGTTTGTCTTTAGGCATATCTGTTAAACCCGCCCCTACAAATCCTTACTCCCTAGTTATGCTACTTGGGGTTGAACTAATTTGTCTGCACCCTGGATGACTTTTGCTGATTCGATTTTGTCACCTGCTTTCAGCTTTTCTAGAACTTCTTTACCCTCGGTAACGTAACCAAATACAGAGTAGCGCCCGTCTAGTAAGTTACGTCCGGCTGGAGTTAGTTCTGGCTCAAACAAAAAGAAGAAAAATTGGGAAGAACCACCGTCAGGCTCAAATTCCGGTCTTGCCATTGCAACTGCACCATAGGCAGAAAAGGGCAATACTGGTTCGTCAGTGTAACGACCGGCTTGCTCTAATGTTACGCCGTATGTAGGTTCCGAATCGCCTTTGACCAGAATTTCTAAAGGAACGGCGCGGTACTTACCCGTATTGGGGTCGATAAATCCTTGGTCTTTACCAGGGGGATCGCCTGTTTGCAAAACGTAGGAATCTTCAGCACGGATGAATTCTAATCCGTTGTAGAAGCCCCGTTGAACGAGATCGACAAAATTACCTGCGGTGACGGGGGCGCTGTAGCCGTCTACAACTACAGTAATGTCACCTTTATTGGTGTTAAATGCGATCGTTGCCCGTCCTTTGAGTTGAGGCAAGTTAGAGTATTGAGCGGGAACTTCATAGGGAAATTCTTTGACCATCAACTCTTCTAACTCGCTAACTAAATTGAGTATGTTAGCGCGTTCGACCCAGATATTTTCTTTATCTTTCTTATCTGTTGCTGCTTGAAGTTTGGGAATGCCATCTTTAATTTGAGCAATTATCTTTCCTGCTTGAGGCTGGCGTTCTGCGGGAACGCTACTCAGAATTTTTTCAGGATTAGAGATTGCCCTAGAAGCGCCTTTGAGGTCGTTAGCGATCGCACCCCAACGGCGGTTGGCTCGCAGTTGATTGGCAATATCTTCTAAACTTGCTTGCAGTTGCCTGACGGGTTGGTTGTCAATTGGCAGGGCGTAACGCAACAGAGCTTTACCATCAGTGATGGCATTTCCTGCTGGTAGTGCAGCGTAGGAGGTTGGAGTCCAGGCTGCTGCACTCAGACTCCAACAAAAGGCAATCATGCTAATTGCAATCGAAATATTTTTTAGCCAGCGTTGGCAAAATTTTGTCATGATCTAGCTCTGATAAGGGGTATGCTGCGAGGAATTTTTGCTCTCCATCGCACTGCGGCAATGGCAGGGCGCGGATACGCGCAACGCGACCTTCGCGCATAACTTAGTAAGACCCAATCGTCATTTTGCCATAGAGAGTGGTGCGTGAAATGCCTAATCCCTCACCCCTAATCTCTAACCCGACACAAAGGAGGTAAAATAGATTGCCGATTGTCCTGCACGATGAGTGAGTCTATTGTTCCATGATTTCTAGTAATGACTTTCGACCAGGCGTAAGTATTGTCCTAGATGGATCTGTTTGGCGGGTGGTGGAATTCCTTCATGTAAAGCCAGGGAAAGGCTCGGCTTTTGTGCGGACAAAGTTAAAAAACGTCCAGTCTGGTAGCGTAGTGGAACGAACCTTCCGTGCTGGTGAAACAGTTCCCCAAGCCAATCTAGAAAAGAGTACGATGCAACATACCTATAAAGATGGCGATGATTTCGTCTTTATGGAGATGGAAACCTACGAGGAAGCACGATTGACGGCGGCACAAATTGGCGATCGCGTCAAGTACCTCAAAGATGGCATGGAAGTGAATGTCGTCCGCTGGGACGAGCAAGTGTTGGAAGTAGAATTGCCTAATTCCGTCGTGCTAGAAGTCGTGCAAACCGATCCTGGCGTACGCGGCGACACGGCTACGGGTGGTACTAAGCCTGCTGTTGTCGAGACTGGCGCTACTATTATGGTTCCTTTATTTATTTCTCAAGGGGAACGCATTCGGATCGATACCCGTAACGATACTTATCTCGGTCGGGGAGAATGATTGCTTTTAGGAGTCATTTGTCATTTGTCATGTGTCATGAGTGGAATGACAACAAATGACTGATGACTGATGACAAATGACATTGAAGAGGGATTTGCTGTGTCACTGGATTTAAATGAAATACGTCAACTACTCTTGGCGTTGGATCGAACTGAAATTGAGGAACTCACCCTAAAAACTCAGGAATTTGAACTGACAGTACGTAAGGGTACGGGTAGTCAAAGTGCTGCACCTGCATCCGCTGTAGCAGGAGACAGCAGTAACCTAAGTACAACGGAGTTACACTTCGATTCTGCTAAAATGCCTGCTGGCATGGATTCAGTTTCTCGCCGAGTTGATTCTACTGCGATTAATTCCACCACAGTCTCAATGGCTGCGTCAGCACCCATAGAACAAAAGTTTGCGGAAATTCCTTCTCCTATGGTAGGAACTTTTTATCGCGCTCCTGCCCCAGGCGAACCGCCATTTGTAGAAGTTGGCGATCGCATTAGATCCGGTCAAACTGTCTGTATTATCGAGGCTATGAAGCTGATGAACGAGATTGAAGCCGAAGTATCTGGACAAGTCATGGAAATTTTGGTGCAAAATGGCGAACCAGTGGAATACGGACAGCCACTGATGCGCATAAACCCCGATTAATGGTTAACTACTTTAATTACCAGTTAACTATTTGGCATCACTGCCAACTATCTTGCGACATCTTTCTACGGGTCAATTCTAATGAAATTAACCAAGCCTGTACCTCCAGAGGTCATGCAACAAGTAGCAGAGTATTTCAGCTTGTTAAGCGAACCAATGCGCCTACGGCTGCTCAGCCTGTTACGCGATGGTGAAAAGTGCGTTCAAGAATTGGTGGATGCAACTCAGACTAGCCAAGCCAACGTTTCCAAACATTTAAAAATCATGTGGCAGGCAGGCATTCTCAGTCGCCGTAGTGAAGGCACTTCCGCCTACTACCGCGTTGAGGATGACATGATCTTCCAATTATGGAATCTTGTCTGTCATCGACTTGCTACCCGAGTCGAACATCAAGCCCGCCAATTTCGGGTACTCAATGGAAATGGAAAACGTTGAGGGGTTAACTATGCCACAGTTTGCTGCCAACGATCGCTGCGATCGCTGCTAATTTCATAATTCTTATCAAATGTAGCAGGCTAAAGTGTAAAGTTTTCTCCTAAACTTTGGCGTGACAGCGGTTGCTCTAACTCTAAGCCTTCGCCGCCCAAAACTTCCAGCGGCTCTCCTTCCACCTCAATCCAAACTTTGGCATTTGGATCGAGACTTGTTGCTGTGTAAATCACCTGTGCTACTCGCCCTGTCATAGCAGTACTACCACCACCAGCGGTGAAATCTTCTGATAAATTGACGTGAATTCCATCTTTCTCCACCTTTAGATCCCGCAGTGTTGTTCCTTGGGGAATGGTAGTACTGACAGATCCATCTTTTGGACCAGAGAGTAAGTTATCAAAAGCAGTTTTTAGAGCAGCCGTAGGCTGTTTTTTAATGTCAGCCGTTGTGGTGGCTGTAGTCGCAATCAGCTGCTGTCGTACTCCACTTCCCTTGAGCCAAAAGACTTCTACCTGTTGTTGTGCGACTGGTGGAGTTTGCGGCTTTGGCGCTTCTTGAATCCCGCTAATTGGTGGCGCAATTGGTCGAGTTGGTTTTTGGTTCGATTGCCAGTGCCACCAAGCTGCGCCGCCTCCTGCTGTCACTGCTACTGCCGCAATTCCTGCAACTAAGCCGCTAACTGGAATTCGGCGATTTTGTTGTTGTTTAACCATAGGGATAGTTCTCCTTGGGTGGACGCGAGATCGGTAAGATGAGGAGGCAAATTAGCAAATTATATATTAGCTGAGTCTATAACTTAGAATTCTGCAATGAAGGATTCTGCAACAAAGAGGAAGACGGATCGACGCGCACAAAAGTCACCAGATCTAATTTTTGGGCTGCTACTTTTAATTGTAAGATTCTCACTTGCAGTCCGTACACTTCCAGGCGACGGAAATCGAGTTCTTGGCTGAGATTCATGGCGATTTCGTCTACGATATTCTGAGCGACTGCTTCTCGATCGACTGTAACTGTTGGTTGAACGAGTTGAATTTGTCGCCCTCCTTTTACCGCTAATCCTGACTCAGCTACAATTGCCAGTGGTTCGTCGTCATCCTCTGCGGCTAGTTGGACTTGAAAGCGCAAGCGATTGTTGGCTAGTAGTTCTAGTCGTGGATTGACAAACTTATAATTAGAGCTAGACTCAGAGCGATCTCCCCCCAACTCTGGAATCACAAATTCCTGGATTTGCGCAATCAAGGTAGGTAAAGCTTGGTTAAGATCTGGTTGCTCTAGCAGCAAATGCACTCCTGCATGGAGCGATCGCCGTAATTTGAGCTTTTGCTTTCCTAGACTGCGCGGCTCGACATCAATCGGATCGGTTTCTAGTTCTAACCCAGCAATACGGATATTCTGCTGCTTTAGCCTTAAGCCTCGTCCAGCCAAGCGCACCCTTTCCACCTTCCCTTGTATAAGTTGGTAACTAGGTGCATTGTCTACGCGCACTTCTAGCCGCTCTGCGTGCTGTAATTGAGAGCGAATAGCATTTTCTGCCGTTCGATCTACAACTAACCCTGCCGGAGTCACTAAACCAAGTATGCCAGACAGAAGAATCGTAAAAAATTCCATTATGCGTTCGTTTCAAGGCATTTAGGCTATTTTTAGACTTCGATATTGAGTGTCAGACTCAAACTATACTAGGTTTTTATATTTGTTTAAATTCTTAAGTTTAGCTTAATCAGCGATCGTGGCACACGACTACCTGCTTTTGCAACAGTAGTGCGCGATCGCTCTTGGTGTGGGATGTGATGAGTGGTGCGTGGTACGTGGTGAAGCGGGCGGAAGCGGAGGTGTCCTCCGCATTGGAGCCGCGTCGTGGTGCGTGATGAATGGGGTGTGGAGTGTAGGGTGTAGTAAGTGGTATTTTTGCTCCCTCAGCTCCCTCAGCTGGGCGACTCTCTCTTCTCCCTGCTTCCTTGTCTCCCTTGTCTCCCTTGTCCCCCTTGTCCTCCTTGTCCTCCCTACTCCCTACTCCCTGCTCCCTGCTCCCTAATAACTGACATACACAAAGCCAGCTCAAAAGACATTAAATATATTTACAAAAAGTTTTAAGCTCTGTTGCAAATTTGCCCGATCTGCTGCCACAGTCGCCAATTCGGGCAAAAGACCGTGATACGATGCATTTTTAGCGATTTGAAGTTTGGGAGAAAAACTTTGACTCTACGGGTTGCTGTCGTTGGTTCGGGTCCAGCAGGTTCCTCCGCCGCAGAAGTCCTAGCCAAAGCTGGCATCGAGACTTACCTAATTGAACGCAAGCTGGATAATGCCAAGCCTTGTGGCGGTGCGATTCCTCTATGCATGGTGAGCGAGTTTGACCTCCCACCAGAAATTATTGACCGTCAGGTACGACGGATGAAGATGATTTCCCCCTCCAACCGCGAGGTGGATATCAATTTGGTTAATGAAGACGAATATATTGGTATGTGTCGCCGCGAAGTGCTGGATGGATTCCTGCGTAATCGGGCGGCGCAGTTGGGCGCAATTTTAATTAATGCCACCGTTCATAAACTTGATTTTCCCACAAATAGTAAAGAACCCTATACCATCCACTATGTAGACCACTCAGAAGGTGGGACGCAAGGTGTTGCCAAAACTCTGAAGGTGGATTTGGTTATCGGTGCTGATGGGGCAAATTCTCGGATTGCTAAAGAAATGGACGCGGGGGACTACAACTTCGCGATCGCATTTCAAGAGCGCATCCGTTTGCCTCAAGATAAAATGGCATATTACCAAGATATGGCGGAAATGTACGTTGGTAACGACGTTTCTACCGATTTCTATGCTTGGGTATTCCCGAAATACGACCACGTAGCCGTAGGTACGGGGACGATGCAGGTCAACAAAGCCAGCATCAAGCAGCTGCAAGCTGGTATTCGCGCCCGTGCAGCGAGAAAATTGGCTGGGGGTCAAATCATTAAAGTTGAGGCGCACCCTATCCCCGAACATCCCCGTCCCCGTCGCGTTGTTGGCAGAATTGCGCTCATTGGCGATGCTGCTGGTTACGTCACGAAATCATCAGGTGAAGGAATTTACTTCGCTGCTAAATCTGGGCGGATGTGTGCCGAAACGATTGTGGAGTTTTCCCAAGGCGGTAGCCGCATTCCGACAGAAGATGACCTTAAGGTTTATCTCAAGCGTTGGGATCGGAAGTACGGCATAACATATAAGGTGTTAGACATTTTGCAAACCGTATTCTACCGTTCCGACGCAACTCGCGAGGCATTTGTGGAGATGTGCGCCGATTTGGACGTACAAAAGCTTACGTTCGATAGCTACCTCTACAAAACTGTGGTTCCAGCTAATCCCATCACTCAGTTGAAGATTACTGCTAAAACGATTGGTAGTCTAATTCGGGGTAATGCTTTAGCTCCTTAATTGGGTCGATCGGTTTTTGATTTGTAGGGGCGTACAGATGTGCGTCCTTATATTTTTTTTGCTTACGCTAGGCAATGCGTAGCAATTCTAATTGATTTACCAACATTTTTCTGTAGAGACGTTACATATAACGTCTCTACACATGATGGGGCGATAAATATTTTGAGAATGCTTTGAGCAGGATTGCTTATTTTTATTTCTTAAGTTATTATTTTTTTAATTCAAAATTAAGAGCAATTTCAGTTTTAAAAAATCAGACTATATTTCTAGTATAAAAAACATAATATCAGAAAAGTAGACAAATGCAGATGAAAACAACTGCATTTTCTCCTAGAAACTAGAGCAAACAATTAAAGTTAACTCTAGCTATTTTTGTAAAAATATGGACTTATTCGTGACTGCTCCCGTGAGCTACAGCTACTTCCTCTACTTGCTCTACGCTTGGTAGTTCCAAGCAGTAGCCCGCACCATAAACAGTTTTGATATAGCGAGGGTGGCGTGGATCTGGTTCTAGCTTGGTTCGTAGGTGGCGAATGTGGACGCGAATAGTTTCAATGTCATCGTCAGGATCGTATCCCCAGACTTCCTTGAGAATGTCGCTAGGCGAAACAGTCTGTCCGTGACGCTGAAGCAAGCAGTGGAGTAACTCAAATTCTAGGTGAGTCAATTTGACCGTTTCAGCAAACCAGATAGCTTCAAAACGTTCTGGAACCAGAGTTAGAGGACCGTAGTTGAGGATCTCGCTATGCTTGGCTGCTTGAGGGATGCGATCGGTACGCCGAAGTAAGGCACGGACGCGAGCCAGCATTTCTTCAACTTCAAATGGTTTCGTCAAATAGTCATCTGCGCCTGCATTGAAACCTTCAACCTTATCTTGGGTTTGGCTTAGGGCTGTGAGCATGAGTACGGGAATTTCAGCCGTCCGTTCGTCGCGCCGCAAACGCTGGCAAACTGTAAAGCCGTCTACTCTAGGTAGCATCAGATCGAGCATAATTAAGTCTGGCTGCAACTGGAGTGCGAGAGCCTGTCCCTTAATTCCGTCTTCTGCTTGACTGACATCGTAGCCAGCCATTTCTAAGTTCACGGCAACCAATTCGGAGATTGCTGGATCGTCATCAATTACAAGTATTCGTGCCATTATTATTAAATCAGATTAACAAATGTTAATGAACAATAAGAACCTTGGGCAGATACAAAGATTGCTGTACTGATTATACGGATGATTCTAAAGATTAGCTATCGCTCATGTGGTGAATGTTGTAACAAAGTGATGAAAATTGAATGCGATCGCCGAGTTTGAGAGGCAAGAGGCGATGGACAAGAGGTAAGAGTTCGCTGACAACTGACAACTGACAACTGATAACTGAAATGCATCAAGGAAAATTGAATTCTGACTTTACGCCGCCTTGGTGGTTGCGCAATGGCTTAGCCATGACGGTTTACACTGCAATTTGGGCAAGCAAAGACTGGGAAAAAACGACTAGCCACCCAGAGCCGAATTATGAAGCAGTTATTTTTCACGGTGCTGGGGAAGTACCAATCTTTGGTTGGGTAGCAATTCCTGAAAATCCCAAAGCCACGATCGTTGGGACTTATGGTATTACAGGTACTTTGGAAAATCAGTGGTTTTTAAGACTTTTAGGACGCAAAGCTTTTGCTCAAGGCTATGCTGTAGTGCTATTTGACTGGCGGGCGCACGGTAAAACAGCTCAGCTATCACCAACTTTAACTTCTGATGGGTTATACGAAGGAGAAGATTTTGTTTGCATCGCCGCTCAAGCAAAAGTAATGGGTTGTCCCGCACCATTTTGGTTTACAGGCTTTTCCCTCGGCGGGCAATTAGCTTTGTGGGGAGTGAAAGCAGCACAGGCTCTAAAATTTGGGAGTCAGGAGTCAGTACGGGCGGGTTTGGAAACCCGCCCGTACGGGAGTCGGGGAGAAGAGGACAAGGAGGACAAGGAGGACAAGGAGGCAATTCTAACCACTAGCCACTCACCCCACTCCCTAATCCCGCAGGACATTGCTGGGGCGGCGGTGATTTGTCCGAGTTTGGATTCAAATCGATCGCTATCTTATTTGGTGAAGCACCCATTAGGGAGACAGTTGGAACAAGCGATCGCCAAACAGTTGAAAAAGTTGGCATGGCAGATCTACGAAGCACATCCAGGCGCGATCGATGCGGCTGCGATAGAAAAAGCTAATAGTATTTGGGGCTTCGATAACGAATTGGTAATTGAGAAACTAGGGTTTCCTTCGGTAGAGGCTTATTACGAGGCAAGTAGCGGTTTGCATATATTGCCGCAGTTACAAAAACCGACACTGATTATTTATGCTGCTAACGATCCGATGTTCGATCCAACAATTGTGCCAGACTTGCAAGCAGCGTGCGATCGCAATCCTCAGCTCGATCTACTGTTAACTCGCTACGGCGGACATGTCAACTACATGAGCGATCGCACCTGTCAGCAGCATTTTGCCGATCCCGATCCTTGGTGGGCGTGGAATCGAGTTTTGGAGTGGATTGATAGTTATCAGTAAAGAGTGGCTAGTGGCTGGTGACTAAAATTGCTTCCTTGTCTCCCTTGTCTCCCTTGTCCTCCGACTCCCAACTCCCAACTCCCGATTTCCATCAAACATCCAGCAAGCCATATTTTTTCTGCAAATCGAGCAATTTCATTCTGGCTTCTCCAGCATTGTCGGCTAAATCGGCAAATTCGATAAATCGGCGGAGTTCTTTGCGCAGAAGATTGCGTTCGACTTCCCATGTATCGCGATCTAATTCTGGGGGCAAAACGATCGCGTCGAATAATGTAGCGCGTTCCTTACCTGGATGAGGGCGTAAAATTCTGCCGCGTCGTTGTACGAATTGGCGCGGATTACTGCTACTAGCCAGAATCACGGCGGTTTGGATGGCAGGGATATCAACACCTTCATCTAAACAACGAATCGCGACTAAACCTTGCAGTTCTCCTGTTTCAAATTGACGGCGCAATTTTTCCCGTTCTGCTAAAGGGGTGTCAGCGGTGTAGGTGTTGACGCGATAGCCGAGTTCCACTCCTAACATTCTGACGACGGCTGCAATTTGGCGATCGCTTGCCGAGCTACGCTCATCTTCAGTCGTTCCATCGCCGCAATAAAATAGGGTGTGGGTTGTATCGCGACGGTTTTGCATTAACTGTCGTAAAGCATCAATTTTATTGGCTGCTGCGCCAACTAATCTAGCTCTCTGCATCAATAATGGCGTAATATCGCTTTCTGCGCCATTTTCTTGGGATGCGATCGCCCAGCCAATTCTCGTTGTCAGTTTTGCATAGGCTTGCGCTTCGGTAGCAGTCAGATCTACCAAAATCGGATAGTAAAGATAGCGGACTAATGCCCCTTGTTGCATGGCATCAGCTAAAGTGAGTTCTGGCTGTAGAACTGTTCCAAAGTAGTCGAAAATAAATTCCGTGCCTTGCTCGTCGAAGTATCTTTCTGGTGTAGCAGATAAACCCAGGCGCAGTCCGATTTGGCGGGGTAGACTTTGTTCTAAACGAGGCGCACCGAGGTTATGCGCCTCATCGCCAATTATTAGAGTTTTTTCTGGGAAATATTTCAATTGAGATTGAAAGCCTTCGCCAATTAGAGTTGAGTTGGTCGCGATGACAGTAACAAAAGGCTGACTGCCAGCGCGGACGTTATATAGTCCTGTAGATAGCTGACTTTGCCACTGCCGCAGACTTTCAAAGCCTAAAATCGGCTGCATCCCAAATTTTTCGGCTTCTGTCGCCCATTGGGTGACGAGATGACGATAGGGACAGACAACGATTAAAGCTTGTAAGCCAATTCTTTGATAGAGTTCGCAGGCGATCGCTAAAGCTGTAATTGTTTTACCGCTACCCGTTGCCATTTTCAACGTTCCCCTACCGCGATTGGCAAACCAATTAGTTATGGCTTGGCGCTGATACGATCGCAACTGTAGCACTCGGGGTATTCTCGGACATCCCGGTATCGGTAAGGATTTTGGTGTCGTCTGGGGTTGGTACTTGCCCCGTTCTTCCTTGGCAACAACTAATTTTAACTGCGATCGGGCATCAAGCTGGTATTTGACTGAACTCTGCGTAAGATACATTGACTTTAAATCCCATCTGAAGCAATGCGCTTGAAGAATAGAAGCATGACTGGCTTTAATGTCATAATTTATACCTTTATGGTAGTATAGTTTTCTATCTAAAAAAAGTTTGTCACAAATAACTCAAATTGAATCTACCAGGATCGATATTGGTAGCCACTATCATTTGATCCTCAATTAGTTAGTTCGTAGCTGCTCAAAGCCTATGCTTAAAGTCAGAGTTAAACGTGCTGTTTTTTTTTCTCGGATTCTAGTATAATTTGCCATATCAAATTTCAAGATCAACCGTAAAAATTTCATGTGACTTCAAAGCTGAGATCGATAAATTCTATACAAATTCTAGTTGCATACTGGTAGCGATCGTTGCTACAGATTTTGTATGCAATTAGTCAGGTTCAATTTCAATACAGGTTATCAAAAATAAAAAAAATCCAAGCAACCGAATAAAATTGTGTGTGATTTGAAGAGAGTTAAAGCCTAAATTTAGCTTTACAAGTAAACTTTGTAAAGTCTATTTTTTCTAGTGGTGAGCTTCATCCGAAGCGGAGTCAGTTTAAAAATAAAGATGCTCAGCAACAACACAGATTGCAGTTTAACCGAAGTCAATAAAAGCTCAAATGCCATCGATCCACTTCCTCCAGATGTAGTCAGACCAATGTGGTCTGTGATGATTCCCATATACAACCGCACAACATATCTGGAGCAAGCGATCGCCAGTGTTATAGAGCAGACGCGAGAATATGCAGCAGAGCGAATTCAAATTGAACTGATTGATAATTGTTCTACTAACCCTGAGATTGAATTTCTGATTCAGCGATTAGCTAAACAGCACAGAATTTCTGTTTACAGACAGCCTCAGACCGTCAGCATGGTTGAAAATCTCAACACTTGCATTCGTCGCGCTCACGGTCATTTAATTCATATTCTGCACGATGACGATATTGTTTTACCAGGATTTTATCAGTCTTTAGAAGCAGCATTTACTCAAGAACCAAGTATAGGTGCGGCGTATTGTCGGCACGGACATATTGACGAGAACAATCGGCAGCAAAATTATTTATCTTCATTAGAAAGAAGTACCTCTGGTATAATTCCTAACTTTCTAAAACGCATTGCAGTATACTCGCTTGTCGATCCACCAGCGATGGTGGTTAAGCGCAGTGTTTACGAACACTTGGGTGGCTTTCGTCCAGAATTGTATGGTGCTTGCGACCACGAAATGTGGCGGAGAATTGCCGCACACTACCCTATTTGGTTTGAGCCACAAGTACTAGCTTGTTTTCGCGTCCACTCTAGGTCTCAGACTTCTGCCTTTGTGAGAACGGGAAAAAACATTGTCAATATGCGTCAGAGTATTGAAACTACCCGCTCGTATTTACCAAAATCCACAGCCGAGCGCATAGCAAAACGAGCGATGGAAGAATGCGCCTTATATGCTTTAAGAAATGCTTTCAGAGTGCTTAGTAGGGGCGATCTAACCGCTACAAAAGCTCAAATTCGAGAAGCTCTCAAGTGTAATTACTCCTTAAAAGTCATAGCTGCACTATTCCTAGTGCCTTTCTTAGCTGTAGCTAGTAGCCTCAAACGATATTTGGAGCGGAATAGGGAGTAGGGAGAGTAGCTAGTGGCTAGTAATTTCTCCCTCTGCTCCCCTGCTCCCCTGCTCGTACGCTCCCTACTCCCTGTTCCCTAGTTATAGCCGCGCCACACGCCTAAGAGAACGCCTTGCAGTTGGACTTGCTTGGCGGCGATCTCTATCGGCTTGTATTTAGGATTAGCGGGTTTGAGCGTCACGCGATCGCCACGAAGATAAAAGCGTTTTAAAGTCGTACCGTGTCCGTCTACCCTAGCTGCAACGATCGTGCCATTTTTTACCTGTTCTGGATTGGCAACTGGACGCATGATTGCGAGATCGCCTTCAGTAATTAAATCTTCAATCATGCTGTCACCAATCACCCGCAACGCAAAAGTTGCTGGTGGTAAAAATAGCTTTTCAAAATCTAGGTGTTCGACAGCATCGGTAAACGGTTCGACCAAACCGCCAGCTGCGATCGCACCCAGAACTGGGATACTTTGTTGGGGAGATTGGGATTGTAAAATGCGGATTGTCCGTGCTTTACCTTCCGTCCACTCAATGTATCCTTTGGCGCGTAAATGTTCCAATCGACTTTGCACGGGTGCAGGCGATTTCAAATTCATCGCTTGCATCATCTGGCGAATTGAAGGTGAATGCTGGTATTGCCGCACGTATTCTGCTAACCAGTCATATAGTTCTTGTTGAGCTACCGTTAGGGGTTCCATAGTTTAGTGTGTTTCAATCGCGATATAGACCTCTTAGAACAGTCGTACTACAAAATTGCCCCTAATGGCAAAAAAAAGTTTTTATTTGGTAATTGGTAATTGGTAATTGGTAATTGGTAGTTGGTAGTTGGTACTTGCTCCCAAGTCCCCCAAGTCTTCTTTATCTCCCCTGCACACCTGCACACCTGCTTCCTTGTCCTCCTTGTCCACAGACACTTTGACGCGACATGCTTTAACGGGGGGAACCCCCGCAACTTCACTAAATTCCCAACAAACTAGCTAGTAAAGCTTTTTGAGCGTGCATTCGATTTTCAGCTTGATCCCAGACTTTGGAGTGAGAACCTTCTATGACATCGGTGGTTATTTCTTCGCCGCGATGGGCTGGGAGACAGTGTAAAACGATCGCCTCTGAATCGGCAAGACTTAACAATTGTTCGTTGACTTGGTAGGGTTGAAAGATTGGAATGCGGGAATTAGCTTCTGATTCTTGTCCCATGCTCGCCCAAACATCGGTATAAATGACGTGCGATCCTTTAGCTGCTGCTTCTGGATCTTCTGTTACGGTAATTTCAGTTTCTGGTAAGGCGATCGCTTTGGCTTGCTCGACAATTTCTGTTAAAGGTTTAAAATCGACAGGAGTAGCAATTCTGACATTCATACCTACCAAAGCACAGCCCAACAGCAAAGAATGAGCGACATTGTTACCATCACCTACATAAGTTAAAGTTAGTCCCTTCAACTTGCCAAAACATTCTTCTACCGTCAGCAAGTCTGCCAAAATTTGACAAGGATGTTCGCGATCGGTGAGAGCGTTAATGACAGGAATTTTGGCATAATGGGCAAAAGTTTCGAGTTGTTGCTGCTCAAAAGTCCGAATCGATAGAATATCCAAATATCGATCTAAAACTCGTGCTGTATCTTCTACAGGTTCGCCACGGCTAACTTGGGTTGTGGTGGTGTTAAGATCGATTACCTGCCCCCCTAATTGATACATTGCTACAGTAAAGCTGACGCGAGTGCGAGTTGAAGCTTTGTAAAATAGCAATCCTAAAACTTTATTGCACTGAGGCTTTAGCTGTCCTGATTTTAACTGCGCTGCCAGTTGTAGCAATGCTGTCACTTCCTCTGAAGTTAAATCGGCAAGACTTAGTAAATCTCTTCCCTTCAACTCTGCCATGCTGCCTATGGTGAATAAAGAACAGTGAGTAAGAAGCTGTCATAAACAAAATTTGACACAGCCTACCTCGTTTCGATTTTTCGCTGTGTCAAAAAAGTACTGATTCTTTAGAAATTAGCAGATTTTTGGCAGATAGAACAGTTAATTCTTAAGTTCGTGTGGGAAATAGACGACTCCATGTTTATCAAAGGAGGTAACCCCATATCCGACTTAACTGTTGCCCCCTTTTTGAGCGAGGGGATCGAAAACTCGACATAAGCTCTACATAGGCTTTCACAGTCTTGCTAAATGCCGACCAAGTTTGCTAACATAGGACACTGTGCTGGTGTAGCTCAGTGGTAGAGCAGCTGATTTGTAATCAGCCGGTCGCAGGTTCAAATCCCGTCACCAGCTTTTTTTTGTGCCCCTTGCTAGAAAAGTATTTTAGCCCCTAATCCAGTGCTCGTCAGAGTTAGGGGCGCATACTATGCTCGTGACGCGCTCTCGACACCAGCGACTTAGATCGGACAAAACCGTACAAAAAACACCACGATCGGTCAAGATTTTAGTAAAGCATTTAGTAAAGATGGTAGTCTCAAAAAAGCCAAAACAGAGCGATATCGAGATCGTTAACCAAAAACTTAAAGCTGCCGGAGTGCGACTGCAAGTGGTAATTCTTAACTACAAACTCTACTTACGCGGCACTTTACCACCCCGTCCTGGCTCAACTGACAATCAACCGAAGCAGACTTACCTGGCTTTAGGGTTAGATGCTACTCCTTACGGTTATAAGATGTCTCAGAGTAAAGCTCTGGAAATCTGGGCTGCTCTCGGTTAAAATAGATTCTGTTGGAATGACTACATCGATACAACAGATCGGGAGACTGTAGGAGCTGGGATCGATCGCTACAAAAAACACTGGCTCAAAATTAAGGGCGATACTCTAGAAAATCACCGCAAATGGCATCGGCAAGAGTGGTTGTCTGGCTTGAGATGGTTGCCTAGTAAGCAGGATTTGACTGCTGAGTTACTAGAGGCAACCGTTCAGCTTAAACCTCCTGATACCCGTGCGCGGCAGCGCATCGTGCAAATTTTGACTCAGTTTGCTAAATTTGCCAATGTTCAAGTCGATCTAAGGCTTTATCAAGGTAACTATAAGCCAAAGTCTCGCGATGTCCCTAGCGATGAAGAAATAGCTGCTATGAGAGCTACTATCAAAAATCCACAGTGGCAATTAATTTATACCTGTATGGCAGTCTACGGTTTGCGCGATCGTGAAGCCTGGCTGTGCGAAATTGACGATCGTCCACCATATGCTTGTCGAGTGCTAGATGGTAAAACAGGACCTATAAATGGTGTATTGCCACTGTATCCCGAATGGGCAATTGCCTGGCAGCCTTGGGTAGGAGAATTACCACAGGTGGCCTGTCACGGTGACTTTTCGATTTATGGCGATCGCACTTCTAAAGCCTTTCGCCGCGCCCAAATTCCTTTTGCTCCCTACAATCTTCGCCATGCTTGGAATATTCGCGGCACTGTGGTCTTTGAAATTCCTAATCTTGCAACCAAGACTAACTTACTTGAGTCGCTCTGGCAATTCCTCGCCATGATATCCTCTCAAGTCAGAGCCGCTCGATCGGTTGTTTCGTCTCCTGTGAAACAGGTGAGTTAGTA
>NZ_JACJQX010000039.1:0-63273 GCF_014696895.1 Chroococcidiopsis sp. [FACHB-1243]
CAACTACAATCCCTGGTAAATTTAGTAGTTGAGTTAGTAGAGGCTCCATCCGCTAATTATTGTAAATCTTTATACATTAGCATACTACAGCCGATAGAACCATTTAATTTTAAAATATAAATAGAAAATAAATCAAAAATATTGTATCAGATATTATGAAATTCTGCTACTAATAAAACTAACACTTTAATCGCAAAACAGATTATATTTATTTATACTATTGTTCTTTTAAGATTTCTAAATTTGCGCTCTTATTGCTAGTAAATATTGTATTCTAAAATAAAGCAATACCACTAAAGGTATATGCCGAAGTAACGAGAAAATGTATCTGTGTTTGCTAATTGTCAACCTTGTTACTTCACCCTGTCGTGGCTGACATTTCGCGTAACCATTATTTCTGGTAGTTAATAGTTATTAGTCTGCTACATAGCGTGCGATGTGAAGCAAACAGAGGCTAATTCATACAGTCAAATTAGCTGTCGGCTACATCTATAGTAGTTACGCGATACCTAACCGTTCAGTAATTTTTGGAGGATAAATAAAGATGCTCGAACTAGAGACTTTGTTACTAGGTCTTGAGCCAATTACAGCATTAACTATTGGTGCTGGTGCATTAATTTTAGTTCCGGCGATCGGCGCGATCGATTCAATGACGGGTAACTCTCTTTCGGACTCGGCAAGAGGTGCTGCTAAAAATGGTTTAGTTTTTGCCCTCGACTCATTCGACAAGGGACAACGTTTGATTGCCGAAGCTGGCGAATCTTTCCAAGATTTAGTTGCTGAAGCTAAATCAGAAAGAATTAAACCGACTAATGGCGCTCCAGAAGCTCCCCGTGAGATATCAATCGTATCTCAATAAGCTCTGAGCTTTGGATGTTTTTATTTGGTGTATGAGGAGTGATTTCATAGTGGATGAGGAGTGATGTCGTAACACAATACAAACTGGGAAGGTAACAGCCTTCCCCTCTCGCTCTCAGAAAAACCCTCTCAACACTCGCTTTTAGGTTTCTACCTGGGCGAGTTTTTTGTCATTAGTCATTGGTTATTTGTTATTTGTCACGCACCACGCACCACTTACTATTTACCCAAAGCGACAGAAAGATTTAGAGTCGGGATTGTAAGTCCATGCAACTCCTTCAGGATCTCTGGCGCTGCTCCATTTACTAAATTCTGGTTTGGTGCGGTGACGGGCGATCGCTCCAGCAGATAATCCTAACCGCTTTGCTAGATCGCTTTGCTTGATGCAAGCTGCACCGTCATTAGTAGCGCGATCGCCATGATCAAACGTAGGTGCTGTTGAGGCACTCAGAGCTAATTTATTGGCTACTGGTAGTCGTTTTTTCGCTCTAGGGGATGTTTTTGGTGGTAAGAGGGGGCGCGTACTGTTGAAGAATTCAGCTAGGAAGGCAGTAAAGTTATTGGTGACGACATTGACGATCGGGTTGAGACCGAAAAAGATCCCGCCAGTGACTACGGCAAGATTAGGAACGATGACGATCGCAGCATTTTGATAAACAATTTCCATCGCTCTTTTGGCTAGAGCGATCGCTTCTACTATCCCAGCTAAATCGCGATCTAACAGCACGACATCTGCGGTTTCTGCTTCAATATCGCTACCAGATGCAAAAGAGATTGAGACATCGGCAAAAGATAGCGCCGCCGCTTCGTTAATTCCATCCCCGACAAAAGCCACAGTCTTACCGTGGTGGCACAGTGCTTGTACTAACTCGGCTTTGTTCTGGCTAGTCGCATGGGCGTGAACGCAATTAGGAGTCATACCCAGTTGCGTTGCAACAGTGTTGGCAACTTTGGGATTGTCTTCTGTCACCACATAAATCTCAATTTGCAATTGTTGCAAAGTTGCAATTATGTCTGCACTTTCTGGGCGTAAAAAATCAGTATAGAAGATTGCTCCTATAACTTGCCCGTTTTTAGCCACGTATATGTAGGAGTCAGTACTAGCATCAATTTCAGGCTGAAGGCAGCTGACATCGACACGGTGTTGCTGCAATAGGCGATCGCCTCCAACTAAGATTTCTTGCCCGTCGATCTGACAAGCAATTCCCATACCTGCAAAGTAATCCCATGTTTCGCATTCCAATAACTGAATCCCCTGAGTTTCAGCAGCATAGACGATCGCAGTTGCTACGGGGTGATTGAGAGAGGCTTCAGCTGTTGCGGCAAGTGTTAATACTTCCGCAGGGGAGATGCTTGGATCTGTGGTATGGACGGCTACAACTGCATTGCCTTGCGTCAAAGTTCCAGTGCGATCGAAAACTATAGTGTCAACTTGAGCCAGCAACTCTAAAACGCGACCGCTACGAATATACACGCCATGACGTGCCGCAGCTGTTAGAGCGCCCAGAAAAGCTGTGGGCATGGCAATTTGAATACCGCTACCAAAGTCGAGTTGGAACGGGGTAATTGCTGGACCATATGTCCCAGTCAAGGCAAAAATAGATGCACCTAAAAAGATAGTCGGTACGACAGCACTTTTGGCAAATTCTGCCTGCTGCGTACCGATCTGAGTGTCGTATACGGGTTCTGTTTGCAACAATTGAAAAGCTAATCCGACGCGGGTATTGTAACCAGTGCGTTTAGCTTGGATGCAGAGTTTACCTTCTAACAATCGGCTAGAAGCACAAACATCTTCGCCTACTGTGACAACTACTGGCTGCGGATCGCCAGTTAAGTGCCGTTCGTCAATTAATGCCGTTCCCTGTAAGATTTGGCCGTCTACAGGAATAACATCGCCAGGATAGACGATGACGCGATCGCCTACGACTATCTCTTGAAAAGCAATTTGCCTTTCTTGCCCATCTCGTTCGACCCAAACAAGCTGTTGGGAGCCATTCAACAACTGTTGGAATTGCCGTTCTTTTTCCTCTCCACTCATACCGCGCAGAGTCCGCCGCACGCCTACCAAAGCTGTCTTCAGTGACGGAGCGACAAACTGCCCGTTGAGGGTGTGAAATGTCATCCACAGGGAGTCTAGCAGATCGACATTGGGCTGGCGATTGACCACTAAACTCTCAGTTGCCCGACTGAACCAAGGTACGGCAGCACTTGCGATCGCCGCGCCAATAATTAGAGGCGGAATTTCCAGTGGAGCAGCTACCAAGGCAAGTCCGAGGGCGATCGCTGGTAGTCCTAGTTGTTCCCATTCATTGACCTGCGGTCGGTCTAGTGGTTTTGTCTCTGGCAGAACTAGATCGTTGCTACCATCTGCATTACCGAATCGTTGAATGCGATCGAGCAGTTCTGCTTCAGCGATCGTTTCGGAAACTAAATGAGTTTCGTAAGTCACGATCAGCGATCGCGCCGCCGGATTGATCCGAATGCTGGTGACAAAATTCAGCGACTCTAATAGCCAATTCAGCTTGTCGGCATACTCTAAATTGTCGGCAATCCAAGGGACGCGAATCCGCAAGCGCCCCTCCGTGCTGTGAATAACTTGGCAATCCATCTTTAACGAGGGGATGAGGTCTGTAGAGACGTTGCGTGCAATGTCTCTACGGACATTAAACTACGTTGGTTGTGGAACAACACGACTAGCAAGGCGAGCAATGACATGACTGTTCCACCACTCCATTGCTCTTGCTTGCGGGTTGTCGCTGTCGCGCCAACCACAATGTTCGACATGGATCGATTCGGGTTCGGCAGCGTGCGCTCTTTCGAGTTTTTCCGCCGTCACCGCGATCGCCGGTATGTAGCCAATGTGGGTGAATGAGTAAATATAATACTCGCCATTTTGATTTTTGTAGGCGGCGTGGTACTCATTCAGCGTATGGTGAGAGTCATGCTTGACATCGGCATCTGCTAGGTTGCGTCCGTCCCATGCCTCGACAATTAACTCATCGTAAGCAAGAGCGCGATCGTAGGCAGCATATACGTTAGAGTCAAATTTGGGCTTTTCTCCCAATTGAATTTGTTCAAACATTAGCGCACTCCTGCTGCAACTAGCTGTTCTTGCTGGACGTTGGAATTGTCGAATTCAACCGTGTAGAAGTATCTCGAACCTGATTCGTAGAGCCATGCAACTCCCTCTGGGTCTTTAGTCATGCTCCATTCAACGAAATCAGCTCTCGATCTGCGATAGGTGAGGGTTTGGGGAGACATTCCTAACCGTCTTGCTAAGTCGCTCTGCTTTAAATGACCTAAAGGTGATGGTTTTTTCGACTTTTCTAGCTCGATCGCCGTTTCTACTGCTGGATGCTTGCCGTTACCATTGCCATTTGTATAGTGTCCGTTGCCATTACCGTTGGTATGATGTCCGTTACCATTGGTTTCAGGCGCGATCGCTACACTAACTTCCTTAGCAAGCTGCGGTTTCGCTTCGACTGTTGAAGTTGCAATGTCTTCCTTAGCTGGCTGTGGTTTCGACTCGACAATTGGAGTTGCACTAACTACTGGAGTGGATGTTTCTGACGGAGCGGCGATTGCTTCTTGAGGTACTGCCTTAGCTCCGGTAAGTGCGGGAATTTCCATTCCAGGTCCCATCAACGGACGCAAGCCATTCAGTTCGGCAAGGATAGCCGTACCGTTGTTGATCGCAACAGCGAGTAGTGGATCGAGGGCGAAGAAGATACCTGAGACCAATGCGCCGAGGTTAGGAACGGCAACGATCGCTGTATTTTGCCAAATGATATCCATTGCTTGCCTTGCTGCTTTAATTGCCATCAGTAAGCCGCGCAAATCGTCTTCCATTAACACGACATCAGCGGTTTCTCTGGCAATATCCGTTGCACCAGCAAACGAGATCGAAACGTCGGCGTAAGCAAGGGCGGCTGAGTCGTTAATTCCGTCACCGCAGAAAGCAACTGTCTTGCCACTGTCATGCAGGGACTTCACAACTTCGACTTTGCGCTCTGGGAATGCTTCAGCATAGATGTTGTCGGGATTCATACCCAAGTTACCAGCAACGGCTTTCGCGACTCGCGATACGTCACCGCTGAGCATGTAAGCAGTAATACCCATGCGCTTCAGTTCGGCAATGACTTCCCGACTTTCTTCGCGAGCTGGATCGCTGTAACGGACTACGCCGATCAGTTTGCCGTCGCCTGCAATGTAAACCAAAGATTGTCCGCCAGATTTAGCATCGGGATATTTGCGATCGTATTCATCCAGAGAAATGTTCTCTTGGTTCATGAAGCGCGGGCTGCCGACAATGATTTGCATTCCGTCGATTTTGGCTGCTGCACCCAGACCGACTTTGTATTCCCACTCTTCGCATTCTTTTAGCGCTATGCCTTTATCTTTAGCGTTATGGACGATCGCCTCGGCGATTGGGTGCGTCAATCCTTGTTCGGCGGTTGCAGCCAAGCACAAAACATCATCTTTAGTAAAGCGATCGTCCATGATATCGATGTCGTTGACACCAGCATGACCGACAGTTAGGGTTCCCGTTTTATCGAAGACGACTGTATCGATGCGGGCAAGAATTTCAATGGCTCGACCACTGCGGATCAAGACACCGTTACGAGCCGTGTAAGTCAGAACCGATAAGATCGTGGTCGGTACTGATACGCGAATGCCCGTACCAAAGTCTAAAGTTAACAGAGCAACGGCACGATTCAGATCGCCACTCATTAGACCGACACCAGCACCAATTGCCAGAGTGGGAAGAACGGCTTGGTTGGCTACCATTGCCGCATAGTTTTCAACTCTGGTATCGTGTACTGGTGCGGCTTGCATTAAGTTGACAATCACGCCTGCACGGGTGTTGTTACCGACGCGCTCGGCATCAATTGTTAATGTCCCGTCAACTAATAGGGTGGAAGCAAATACTTCTTCACCTTCGCGTCTGGTAACGGGGACTGATTCACCTGTTAATTTGCATTGGTCGATAATGCCAGTGCCGCTGATGATACTCCCATCAACCGGAATTTGGTCGCCAGGATAGACGATAATGCGATCGCCTACTACCACTTCAGATGTGGGAATTTCTACTACTTGTCCGTCACGAATGACGAATGCCGTCTTACTCAAACAGTCGAGTAGGTCGAGGTTAGCTCTTTCGCTACCGCGTGCTGTCAAATCTCGGATTGCCTCACCGCCTTCGACTAAACCGAGCATGAACGATGGTGCGAAGTAGTGACCTTGCAAAGTATGCAAGCTCAGTGCCAAACCATCGAGGAAGTCGATGGTCAATTGTCTGTCTTGTTGGATTGCTTCCCAGGCTCGTTTAAAGACAGGGATAGCACCGACAAATACTACGCCAGCAATAACAAATCCTGGAATTGGTAAGCCTATCATTGCGCCTACAGAGAGTGCTAAACCAGCCGCAGGAAAGGCTAACCGTTCTACGAAGTCTACTTCGTTACTAGCTTTTTCCTCCTCTGTTTTTGGTGTCCATCCTATGGGAACTTCTACTTGCGGCGCTGCTTGAATTGCACTGAATAACCTTTCTTGAACGATCGCGATCGCTTTGGCACTAGCTTCGTAGTCATACTCTACAGTCAATGAGCGAGAGGCTGGGTTAAGCTGAACATCGCTAACAAAATCTAGCCCGTCAACTAAGTAATGAAGCTTGCCAACATATTCTGGATCGTCTGCCAGTCTGGGGATGCGAATCCGAAAACGTCCCTCAGTCCAGTGAACAACTTGGTAATGGATGTTTTCGATTTGAATCGTTGGTTCAACCGCAGCAACCGTAGGAGTCAAATCATTGGTAACGCTTGTAGCAATCATGACAAACAGTTATCTCCAAAGTGGCTGACAAAACACAAAAATTTAGTTAGTCCAAACCCTGGCTAATACCTTGCATTTATCCTGCAATACTGAGTTTGCTGAGGCTTGCTAATGAATGGGGCGGGAAAATCCGCAATTCACTACGACTGCCCGCATACCAAACCACACATTTGTGAGGCATTACTTGCTAGATATAAGCTGTATGGGTAATTTTTAGACCTTGTAGATGTCAAGCTGAAACCTCTACTAACTGAGGTATTCGCAGTTGATAACAACTGGATGCTGCCCCGATCCGTCAGCTCACCAGGACGAATAGAAAATATGGGCGATCGACAAAAATCAGACATTGACCTCGCGTTATAGTTCAGCTTTACAGTGCTACAGCGAGTGCATTTAGAGTTCTTCTAAAGCTTACTATGAAATTTCCAGAATAAACAGAAAACTTTTGTAAACCACAATTAAATCAATTAATTCGACTCTGAAGCCTGCATTAGTTATTGGTTCGATCCCGCGTTTGAAAAAGTTATAGCTTTAATTTGATTAGCTTTTAGGCGATCCCTTTGCTGAGAGTTCAGCGGAATTTTTTTGGCGATCGCCCTCACTCACGCCACAGAATTTCTGAGAATTTTCTCGTTTCCCAGATGCGTTATGTTAAGTAAAGCTAAAAATATCTTGAAATTTTGCCATTTTTAACTCTTTTTTGTAACTTTATGCTTCACGTAACGTTAGCTAAATTAACTTCCATCTTCTGAATTCTGACTTCTTTCACAAACTCACTTCCTTCACTTTCGTCTCACCTTTCTTCCAGCCTTTCTTCCAGTAAGAAACGATCTCATGTACTTGCTGGCGATCTGGCTCTACCAAGATTCCCCGCCGTTCAAATCGATTTAAAACATCTAAGATTTTAGGAAAAGGCAAATAACAAATTGCTACCGTCTCTCCCACTTCCGTATAGAGATCGAGCAATGCTTCTAAAGTGTTTTCCAGTAGTTCGGAATTCTTTCCTTTAGGTAAATATCGCGTGGCAATGATCCGCGTATCTGCGGGAATATCTGTCTGCCAATTGGGAACTGGCGGAAAAGCAAGCAGAAGTTTTAGCTTTTCTGGCAGCCGTTGACGGAGTGCAGGAGAATTTGGCTCGTCGCAATATAAGATGTGATCTTTGGCTAAGTGCCAGCAAACTTCCGGCTGGCTAGTTGGACTTTTCCTGTTCCTGCTTGCCCCGTTGGGAGATAAACGCGCTACAGTGTTAGGCTTTGTTGCAACGATCTCTACTTGGGGGGATAATAGCGATGTTTGTGCCGAAACTACCTGATTCTGACTGCTCGGATCGATTTCGCTGACTGTGGATTGAGCTTCTAACTTTGGCTTTGCCGAAGAAACCTTGTATTTTTTTTTGAGTGCTTTCGCTTTCGAGTAG
The DNA here is from genome assembly GCF_014696895.1 of Chroococcidiopsis sp. [FACHB-1243]. NCBI lineage: Bacteria > Bacillati > Cyanobacteriota > Cyanophyceae > Chroococcidiopsidales > Chroococcidiopsidaceae > Chroococcidiopsis > Chroococcidiopsis sp. [FACHB-1243]. The sequence continues at coordinate 8,111 of NZ_JACJQX010000039.1, forward strand.
GTAATGCTTTCCCCCGATGCAGCTAGGGCGATCGCTTCTTCTATGGCTTGTTTTGAAGTTGACGGCGCTGCTAACTCGTACATTGCCGATGGAGCAAATTTATCAATTTGATAGATTTGGCTACCAAAGCGATCGGCAACTTGCATGAATCTCGCCGCAGTTGGATAGCTCCAATGAAATTCTGCCTCAATCCAATTAATAAAGCGTCCGTGCTTCAATTTATCTTTTACGGCATTAAGCTTCTGCCCGATTTCGATAATATCTTGGGCAGTGCGTTTCACCAGGGCTTGGATTTCTCCCGTTTGCTGTTGCACGAATTGAGAGATTTCTGCTTCTAGCTCTGTATAATTAAACTCTTTTCGAGCCGCGTCGATTACTGAGACTGGCATTCTATTCATTTGTTAAAACCCGCTATCAATATAGTTTTGCCAGATATTTATCTTTTTTACTTCAAAGAAAATTTTGTTTCCTCTGCCTTTGGACAGGCATATGTTGCCTTCCTATGATGACTATTATATTCAGAATAGGCATAGTTGCGACTTTGCGATCGAGTAACTCTATCTCAATGGCTTGGAGCCGGCTGAGTTTAGATTATTGTTGCTAGGTTGCAGCAACTTCACCAAGTCAGGCGATCGCACGAGTAGAGATACAGGCAAAAAAGCCTACCTACAGTGTGAGAGAGAAACATCAAGTTTTAGAAATTTTATTGCTAATTGTTTTGTTCAGCTAACACTCCGGGAAGAAAACTTACTAAGTCTTAGTCTATCGTTACTATAAGAGTTGCTTTGTCTACTCAAGATTTTTTTTAAGACTTTGTTTAGATTTAGTATAAATCGCAAGTTTCAATTTTATACATTGGTTTCACTAATATATTCGATTGCAAGCAAGCAGTGATGACTCAGTTTGCTTAGAGGGTGTGTTATGGGTGAAAAAAAGCTTGTAACGCTTACTGCTAGCTGCTTGGATAATTTCAAGCTAGACAGTTGTATATATAAAATTCAATCCAAATAATCAGAAAAAATGACGGATTTTAGTTGATTAATATCTCTCAAATTGACAGAATTATTCGATAATTAAATAATTGTCGAACAGAGCGAATCCTACATGTTAATTATAAACAATATCACTCATAAGCAGGAGAAAAGAAAAACAATAATTTAGCTTTAACTCATTCATTAGCTTTGCCAAATCACTAGTTCATGGAGTTAGCATTTCTGACTTTGGTTAGATTACTTGTTAAATAAATCAATTTAAAAAATAATAATAAAGGAGGCAAAGTCATATGGAAGCAGTAATGTTTAAGATTTACACTAGACCAGATAAGTTTAGCGAATTAGTAGAAGTTTTAAAAGATCGCGGCTTAAAAGTTGTTGTTAGTTATAAAGCCGATCGCTCGGAAGACTACGACGAGATCCTCGTCTATCAAGGCTTAGACGAGATCGAGCTGCAAAATGAATAGAGTGAAAAAAACGATTAAGTTATGGATAATCCGAAGCTGAAGAACAGTTGGCAGCGATCGCATGTAAAGTTATTGAACAGTTCAAATTTTTCAATTGTTTTGAACTTTATCGCTCGCTCAAGTACGTGGAGTTACTTTTCAATAACAGATGTTCTAAGATTCAATAACTTAGATTAAGAAAATTAAACTATAGTATTAACTCAGGTTCAATTAACTTTTTTAAAAATCTTTGAAGTAGTTCAATTAGATTTGTGTTATTCCTGCTATCATCAAAATTGAGTTTTAGAAGCTACGTAGGGTGACAGAGTTTGATTGAGTGCAAATACATTTTGCTCTTGTGACCCAAATTCAGAGATAACGACTGTCTTTCGCACTCACAGCGATTAGCATCTGTTGGTTATTAGTTGTCTGCTGTCGGTCATCGCTCTAGGCAAATAGTAGATAACAAGTGACAAATAGCTTTAGCGCGATCGCTTCCCACGATAGGCATGAGGTAGTCGTTGCGTCCGGTACGAGTTGCAATTGTTCTTTTTTGGAAACTGAATCAACATGCTTGAACTAGAAGCTTTATTGCTAGGACTAGAACCGTTAACAGCAGCAGGGATTGGTTTAGGAGCATTAGCCCTAGCACCTGTAGTTGGTGTCGTAGGTTCTGCTATGGGAGGGTCTAATTCAGCTGTAGGTAATTCTTTGTCAGAGTCATCCAAATCCTTAGCGAAAACGGGTATGGTTTGGATGTTAGATGCTTATGACAAGGCTCAAAGTACCGTAGCTGAAGCATCAGAATCTTTTCAGGACTTGGTGGCGGAAGCCAAAACTGACTTGAAAAAGAGTAAAGCCAAGCCCGAACAAAGTTCAATTCCGCATCAAGTGGAAATCGGCTAAAAAAGGACTGGGAGACAATGGAATTCGGAATTCGGAATTCCGAATTCCGAATTGTAATTACTCTCTGCTTGGGTAAGGGCGGATTTTGACTCAAGATTGACGCTGGGAAGGGTGAATCTGCTTGCTAAACCTACTTGGATAAGGGCGGGTTTTGACTCAAGATTGACGCTGGGAAGGGTGAATCTGCTTGCTAAACCCGCCCCTACCACTCTTAATTCACAATCAATGACCAATGACCAATGACCAATGACAAAACAAATAGAACAGTTTCATCAACTGGTATTGCAAGACTCATCGCTCAAAGAAAAGCTGAAACAGTCAGGCGATCGCGAAAGTTTTTTAAATCTAGCAGTGGAACTAGGCAAACAGAACGGCTATAGCTTCACTTATAGCGAAGTCAAAGCATACATATCTCAAAATCTGCTGGCGATCGCCCAGCAGTTCTTATAAATGTCAGAGGTTGAGGGAGCGAATTTTTGGCAATCCCTCAGCTTATCCTCCAAATATATTTGAAAGTCACAACTTCGCAAATTGAATAAATTGCAAACAAGTAATAGTTATATTTTCTCACTTTATATAGTTAAAAACTTGACATCTGAAAATTTGGAAATCTGTCAATTTTTACCTCACGCTGTTTTACATAAGTTTAGATATTTCAGATAGTTTGCTCATAGATAAAGTCCAATTTGAAAAGTTTTAGGGGATTTAATACATTAGAGTTAAATCCTTGCAGGGCAGGAGATAGCAGCTTTTTTACACGTATCTATAGATAGATAATTATTTTTCTTTATTTGCACTTAACAAAAATTTTAGATTTTTCTAACGAGTTTATTGTACATTAAAAGTCAAGTGCATTTAGAGTTTCAAAGCTGCGTCATAACCTTCGGGTCGAGCGCAGATTCTTACTTCATTCAGATATCCCATATCCAAATCAAGTGTCGCTCTAGTTGACGGTACTGAACAGCAATGGCAGTGCCTAGTATCTCGATTGAATAACCTGTTCTATAAGCTGAGAAATGAACTATAGAGATAGCTGTTGCACAACATCAGCTTCTTGCTTAGGTGTGTGGTAATTGAAAACGGCTGTAGATAGGGTTACCAAGAATTAAAAACTCACCCTTACATGGAATGAGGTTGGGCTGGGTGTCGCTTGAAAAGCAGCCAAGCAATCTCCGCAGGATAGGTATGTGAGATTGCCCCATCCCCTCCAAAGCACAACAGACTTTTGGAGCCGGAATAATGTCAATATCAACAAAACCAGAAAGACCCACTGCGGGGAAAGTGGTGTCGCGCCGAACGATGTCACGCAAGGATGCGTTCTTGTTACGTATGCTTGTGTTTGTTCCTTTGGCACTGCTGTTTAGACAACTTGGTTTACCACCATTAGTTGTTTTTGCTACAGCAGGCTTAGCAATTATCCCTCTAGCAGCATGGATTGCTAACTTTACAGAGGCGATCGCTAACAAAATTGGTTCATTTCTAGGTGGTCTACTCAACGTCACCTTTGGTAACTTCACTGAAATAGTCGTCTCAATCGTTGCCCTGCAAGCGGGTATGGTTGAGGTGGTCAAAGCGAGTTTAATTGGCTCAATTATTGCTAACCTTTTATTAGGTCTAGGATTCGCATTTATCTTAGACGGCTTGAGCTTCAAAAGGCTAGATTTTCAGCACAACATCAAACGAACGACTGTAGCGCGGATCAATTCTGGTTCGCTCAATCTGGCAGTTGTATTTATCTTGATGCCTGTAGCGCTCAAGTTTACGACGAGTTCTAGTCATCAACTCACCAATGCTAATCATTTTTCTGTAGTAGCATCTGTACTGCTATTAGGCTTCTACGCCATGATGCTATTTTTCTCTATGAAGACTCATAGATTTATGTATGAGTTAGAGGAAGATGCCGAACCTGAGAGCTATGGTAGCGAAGCTACAGGACAAAAGTACGATCTGTGGATACATGTTGGTTTGCTCTTAGGTTTTACGGTTGCGCTGTTATTTGTCTCTGAAGTACTAGTTGATAGTTTGCAAGAAGCTGTCTCTAGTCTCGGTTTGACTAGTTTATTTACAGGTGTCATGCTACTGCCGATCTTCGGTTCAGCAGTAGAAATTATTACCTGTGGTATGTGTGCCGCGAAGCAAAAAATCGATCTGTCTATTTCCATCGCCCTCGGTTCTAGCTTGCAGATCGCGATGTTTGTAGCTCCAGCGTTAGTTCTAGCGGGACAAGCAATGGGGCAACCGATGAATTTAGCCTTTGATACATTTGCAGTTTTAGCAGTTGGTGTAGCTGTACTGATGACAAACTCAGTCAGTACGGATGGTAAGTCTAATTGGCTAGAGGGCGTGTTGTTGCTGATGACCTACACAATGCTATTAACGGCTTTTTACCTGCATGACTGAATCAGTTGTCAGTTATCAGTGACTGGTGATTAGTGACTATACCAATAACTAATGAATCTAGCCGCCAGCCACTAGCCACTCACTACTCACTCTCAAGAGGTAATCATGATCGAGCATCCAGACTTTTTTAACGTGCGTAAGACCGCGATCGCACTTGCAGTTGGTCCCTTGGCTTTTCTGCTATTACTGATTGGAATTGATTTTTCCTCGCATCAGTGGCAAGTATGGCAAGCAGATCGCTCATGTATCAAAGTTGCAAGTTCTACTGGAGTCGTACAACCCAGTGGAAATCATTGTTCGCCTAACCATATGCAGTATACGAGTCAAAAATAACGAAATACATGCTCTGTAGGGGCGCACAGATGTACGCCCCTACTTACCTAAATCGAAAACTATGAACCATCAGTAGAGACGCACAATTTTGCGTCTCTATTTCGTGTCTCTACTGTGCTGTCTTTCACAAAATCCCTCCCTGGGAAGCGGGAGGGAATAAGGACGATCGCGGTTTTAAGAATATGCTCTGTGGCTGCTCAGTAAAGCGATGAGCTGAGTTACAGCCTCTCGCATCCATTCAACTAGAGTAACGGCGATCGCCTCTCGCATCCATTCTGCGATCGCGGCGATCGCTAATTCCGCAATCCAGACCGCGATCGCTTCAACTAGAGTTTCAGTCACAAATGAGATTAACCAAGTCATCATCAGGGGTTAGGAGTTAGATAATAGGGGTTAGCAGGAAATGGTAGGGGCGAGTTTTTTGAACATATTTGTCAAAGAACAAACAATTCTGCGGTTAAACTCGCCCTTAAAGTGAGTTACAAACAACAAATGAGCAATGACAAATGACCAATGACCAATAACTAACTATGCTGCCGAGATCTTTGCCAACGGATGAATAGCTTCTCTAACTCAATCCAAACAAACACTAAGGAACTGAAGCCGAAACAAATCAGCAGTTCTATAGGTGGTATATAGTAAGTGCTGAAGAAGCTACGGAGTGGTGGAACGTAGATTAGCAGTAGTTGTAAAAGAGTGGTCAAGACGACTGAAATCAGAATATAGGGATTAGAGAACGGATCGACTTGAATCGCTAAGCGGGTGTTAGAACGAATCGCGATCGCGTGTCCCATTTGCGCTAGACAAAGGGTGGTAAATACCATCGTTTTCCAGCGGTCTGCGCTCAATCCACCGCCTTGAACTGCCTGGGAATGGTGATAAGCCCAAACCATCAGCAGAATCGTCACGATGGCGAGAATAATCCCAATCCGAATCATGTACGAACCCAGTCCTCGGGCAAAGATATTTTCTTTGGGATTTTTGGGAGGTTGTTGCATGACAATTGGTCTACCTGGTTCGACAGCCAGAGCTAGCGCCGGAATTCCATCTGTCACTAAATTCATCCAGAGAATTTGCAACGGTGAAAGCGGTACTCCTCCCAGACCTAGTAATGGTGCTGAAGCAATAGTTAAAACCTCTCCTAAGTTACTACCTAGAATGTATCTAATAAAGCGACGGATGTTGATGTAGACGACTCGTCCTTCTTCTGTCGCCGAGACGATTGTGGAAAAGTTGTCGTCTAGTAACACCATATCGCTAGCTTCTTTACTGACATCCGTACCTGTAATACCCATTGCTACGCCAATATCTGCCTGTTTGAGGGCGGGAGCATCGTTGACTCCATCCCCTGTCATGGCAACAATTTGGTTTTTGTGTTGTAGCGCTTGGACGATCTGTAATTTATGCTCTGGCGAGACGCGGGCGTAGACGCTGACGCGATCGACGTGTGCCTCAAGTTCTGGCATACTCAATTTTTCCAGCTCTCGCCCTGTCAGTACTAAATCTCCTGGGTAAGCAATCCCGAGATCCTCAGCTACCGCTTGGGCAGTCAGTTGGTGATCGCCTGTAATCATCACCGGACGGATACCAGCAGTACGGCACTTAGCCACGGCTTCGCGGACTTCGGGACGGGGTGCATCCAACATTCCCACTAAGCCCAACCAAGTTAAATCGTTTTCTGAGGTTTCTTCCGAACCCTCTGGGGGAATACTTGCAATTGCTTTGTAGGCAAAGCCTAGAACTCGTAACCCCTTACTGGCATACTGGTTGTTCCGGTCGAGGATGTTTAACCGTAACTCGTCAGTCAGCGGTTCGATGCGATCGCCCGTTTGAATATGAGTGCAACGCTCTAAAGTCAGTTCGGGCGAACCTTTGGTGAACATCAAATAAGGATGAGCGGTGAGCGGTGAGGGATGAGAGGCGAGGAAGTTCACTAAGTCCTCGTTTCTCACTTCACAGATCGTACTCATGCGCTTGCGTTCTGAGGAGAACGGAAACTCAGCGATTCGGGGAAACCAGCTCGATTGCTGGTCTTTTTCCAGCCCTGCTTTACCTGCTAAAGACAACAGCGCTCCTTCGGTCGGATCTCCAAGGATTGCCCACTCGCCTTTATCTCTTTGCAATATGGCATCGTTGCAAAGTACGCAAGCTAAGAGTAAGGCTTGCAGTTCTGGTTGGTCTGGCGCTGAGACGACTCTATCTTGGTGGCGAAACTCGCCAATGGGGTCGTATCCTTCGCCCGTGACTCGCAGAGAGTTGCTAGCTGTTGCAACTGCCTGGACGACCATTTTGTTTTGAGTCAGCGTCCCTGTTTTGTCAGAGCAAATTGTGGTGACGCTACCCAGGGTTTCTACAGCTGGGAGTTTGCGGATCAGGGCGTTGCGCCGCACCATGCGCTGAGTTCCCAACGCCAGGGTAACGGTGATAACGGCAGGCAGCCCTTCGGGAACGACCGCAACCGCCATACTGAGCGAGACTTTCACGAGGTTCTCGAAATTACTCATGGTTGGCGTGTGGAGCATTCCTAATCCCACCACCAACAGTACTAGAATCATCGCCCCCGTGACTAAGATGTTGCCCAGTTGTGCCATCCGTTTTTGCAACGGTGTAGGTTCGGCTTCTACCGATTGCAGTGCTGTAGCAATTTTCCCTAGTTCAGTCTTCATTCCCGTCCCCGTGACGAGGACTGTTCCTCGCCCTTGGACGACCTCCGTACCTTCGTAAACCATATTGACGCGATCGCCTAATACGGTATCATCAGGTAGCTGGAGTGTGGCTTGCTTGTTGACGGCGTGAGCCTCTCCTGTCAAGGCTGCTTCCCGAATTTGCAGATTTGCAACTTCTAAGAGGCGACCGTCAGCGGAAATCTTCACTCCCGCTTCCAGTAACATCACGTCCCCTGGAACCAATTCCTTAGAATCGACTTCCACGGTTTTGCCGTCGCGCAGAACTCGTACCTTAGGGGAAGATAAGCCTTTTAAGGCAGCTAAAGCCTTTTCTGCGCGACTTTCTTGGATATATCCCAGCAACCCGTTCAGAACGACCACTACGCCAATCGCGATCGCGTCTTTAAACGGTATTTCTCCTGGTTGTTTCGTACCGAACACATCTAAAATCGCTGAAATGACGGCAACTGCCATCAACATCAGCAACATGATGTTTTTGAATTGGTCTAGGAGGATTTCCCAACCACTACGTCCTCCTGTTTCTTGTAATTCGTTGAAACCGTAGCGTTGTAATCTTTCTTCAACTTCAGCGGAAGTTAAGCCGGAGGTGCGATCGCTCTGGAGAACATCTGTGGCTCTCTCAGCTTCCAGAGTATGCCAAGCGCAAGACTCTCCGGCAGGCTTAGCCACTGCTAAGTCTGTGCCAGTGCTTGAAGACATTATTTTACTTCTCAAAAACTCAGGAATGCTCTTATAACCTATATCATTTAACTATATGCCTTGCATACCCTTAGCATGGTTAAGTAGTGTGAACTTGGATGAACAAGAGTGAGTCGTGAGTCGTGAAGGATTCTAATCTAATGACTCACTACGTCCCTTGGGTGCTTGGCTGCATCGCCATAGAAACAAACTTATCAATTTGATAGATTTGCCATTCGAGAGATTTGCAACTTCGCATAAATGCAAAGTTGCAATGTAACAACACGAGTTTAGAAACTAGAAAAACACCATCTTTACGGCTCCCCACTACTCGCTGTAAAAAGTTACATTGATTACTATAAGTTAATGTAACGTTAGGTAAAACTGAACATTTAAACCTTTTATGTTTTATTCGTAATACTTTACGATGAAATATAACCTTTAATGCGTAGGAGATGGTATTTTTATATGCAAACCATTGATTTAATTTAATAGCTGATGCAGGTACGCGTACACATTAGATTTGGCTAAATTTCAGCGCTTGGCAAAAATTATAATCTGATTGAGAAGAGCTGTGGGAAAAAAAGACGATCGGAACTACGTGCAAATCAGAGGTCATGTGCGAAAAGATGTAGCACGCCGCTTTAAGCAGTTTTGTTTAGATCGGGAAGTAGACTATAGTGAAGGACTAGAAACAATTCTTAGTGCCTTTTTTACGACGGATACGCAAGTAACTAGCGGCGATCTCGATCGCCAAAACAATTCAACTCACCTTCACTGTTACGAACAGCATTGATAATTATCATTTATCATTTGTGAAAGACCAATCTTGATTATTGGTCATTTGCCATGTGAGATAAACTAATGACAGTCTTATGAGTATTTTATGACTCTATTGAGGGTTGGAATTACAAATTATTCTGTCTTTTGTTTCCTGTGCTTTTCAGAAAAAAGACTGCTAGCAGTTAGCACTTACTAAAAACAAAACTTTGTGGAGCAAACCCGAGTAGGAGAATGCTAAGAAGAGTAAAGATTGTTGCTATCATCTGCAATTTTGATGCACAGTAGTAACTATTACATGGTAGTGTAAAAACTACAAAACTGAAGATTACTAGACTGAAAACTATCAAGATATCACTCAAGTCAATATGCTCAAGCAAATCAAGAATGCAGCTTTAATTGCTGCGGGGACAATCTGTGCGGGTTTAGGTGTCATTGGTGTTTTATTACCTTTGATTCCTGGTACTCCCTTTTTATTAGTAGCAGCAGCTTGTTTCGGTGCGATCGAACAGTAAATTGAGTCAATTGTCAGTTATCAGTTATCTCTTACCTTAATTGTGTAGGAGAGAGTTGAACCAAGTTACTTATTTGCTGTGAAGCTTTCGCTCGATGCACTCTTGTAAATCCCTCATTTCGGAAGGGCGAATTTAACTAGAATACCTGCACCTAGCAATTTTTTGGTAGACTCGCCCCTACAATTCCCTATTAGCAACGGGATTGATTCAATGAGCAGAATAATTACATTTCTGGGCGATGGATCTAGAGAACGGACAACGCTAGCAATTGCTACTGCGAAATGGTTTGCCCGACAAGGTAAAAGAGTTTTATTGGCTACCTATGTTAATCCCAGTACGGAGCTACTTTTAGAAACTTCTTTAAGTACGCATCCTCAAAGCGTTGAGAGTCATCTGCAAGTCGTACAGTTACAAACAACTGTACTGTTAGAACAGGCTTGGGATGAAGTCAAAAAACTTGTTTCTACCTATTTACCAAATTCTTTTTCCGAACAAATCTATCCTACCGAATTGATTATACTACCTGGATTTGATAGTTTTTTAACTTTCAATGCCCTACGACAATACTATCAAAGTGGTAGCTATGATGTCATTATTTATAGCGATCGAGAAAATTTAGAGATACTGCGTATGCTAGGGATTCCTAGTGCTTTGGATTGGTATTTTCGGCGCTTTCACCAAATATTTGCAGATCTAGATATTAGTGAGATTGCTAATTCAATTGGTGGTCCATTGGCTGCAGCAATTCTTAACGCTAATATCGATCGCCAAAAAATGCAAGAAGGACTGGCTCAAATTCAGCATTGGATCGAGCAAGGAGTGGCAGTGGTTAACGATGCAAGTCAGTTAACAGCCTATCTCGTGACTAACGATACACCAGAAGCGATCGCCGATACTCGCTGGTGCTGGGGCAGCGCCCAACAAATTAACCTCACTGTCAGTGGTGTTTTAGCGTATCAAGATCGAGATTTGAGTAGAGAAGCTATACAGTCGGCTTTTACTCCATTAGCTGTCCATCATATCTCTACTTTGCAGGAAAGGAATTGGGAGGCAATTATTCAAAAATTGCCAGATTTTAACGCTACTATTTCCGTGACACCACCGCTCAAAATCGACCTCGTTCAGCGCCAAGTTCTCGTTTTTTTACCAGGATTTCATAAAAAACAAGTTAAGTTAACGCAGTCAGGTGCAGAAATTGTCGTTGAAGCTGGCGACCAAAGGCGACAGATTGTTTTACCACCAGAGTTGAAAGGAAAATCCGTCCAATCTGGTAAATTTGAGGAACCGTATTTAGTAATTTCTTTTTAAGCGCGATTCGTTGTGCTAGAAAATCCCCTGACCAGGTGTAAGTAAATTGTCAGGATCGTAGCGGCGCTTGGCGCTGACTAGCCTACCCCATACTGGATAAAAGTGCTGTTTCCAATCGGCTTGAGAAAATGGAACCGCATCAATCGGGTAGCGATATCCACCACTGTCGCGGTTGCGCTCAAAAAACGTGCGGTTATCAGCTAGCATTTTGGCGATCGCGCTAGCATTGGGTGGTGCAGTGCGTAGAATCGCAAATAGAAACACAACCTCCTCATTAGGAACCCGAAACAGCGGTAGCGTCAAGCGGTCTGTTGCCACGGGATACAGCAGCACTGGACCCTGACCCGTATCCGCTAAAGTTAAGTTAGAAACGATCTCGCCGACAAAGCCGTTAACTGCGGTTCCTGGTACGAATAAATCTAACCAAGGATGCGGATAAAACCATACTCCACTCTCCTTTAAAAAAGCTACAGTTGGAGCTAACCGATTCGCAAAATCAAAGTAAGACTTATCTTCAATCTGTTGAGTACCCTGACTGTAACTTAAACCAGCAAGTAAACTGCTATTGTCTGGTTCATCTGGGGGAGTATAAAAGCTAGCTGCCTCCAACATATAACGCCATCCACCACTAGCATCGGGTACGACTTGACCTTCTACATAGTCAAATCGTTTTTGGGCAATTAGCCAGCGCTGGTCGTGCGTCAAAGCAGCCAAATCGTTGTAAAACAAGAGAAATACGCGGGTATTTTGAGCAGACGGAATCAGGCGAACTGTTGCCCTGACGATAATGCCACATTGACCCAACCCTGCCAGCACTGCTTCAAACAAATCGCGATTTTGGGAGCGAGAACAAGTTTCTAGGTTGCCCGCACCCGTGACGACTTGAAGGGATAAGACGTTATCTACCTGCACGCCATAACGATGACTCCTGCCACCAATCCCGCCAACTGCTAAAGTGCCACCCACGGATAGCTCGATGTAATCTGTCAAGACGGGGGGTGTCAGTTGTCGCTCCAGCGATGCCAGCAGCAGTTGGCTCCATAATACACCAGCATCTACTTCTGCCCCCTCTGCATTAATATTATGAATCGTATCGAGCGAACTCATATCAATAACTATCCCCGCCTCTATGAGCGGTTGACCGTAAGTGGAGTGCGCTTGACCGCGTGCGGCAACTTTCAGCTTGTGGCTGCGAGCAAACCGGACGATCCTCACGACATCTTCAACCGAACCTGGTTTGAGTACGGCACTTGGATAACGACGCACCAGATGACCGAAATCATCAGTGGCAGCATTGCGGGTGGTAGAATCGGTGTAAAGTATACCGTCCAGGGGTGGCAGAGCTTCAAATCCAGATGCAGCACTGGCGGATGTGACCCACGATCGCATGGCAGGATTGAATCCAATAATAATCGCACTGGCGATCGCACCTTGCAAAACTTGACGGCGTGAAGCATTCTTCATCCAGCATCCCCTGAACTAGCGTTTGACAGACCGAAATTCTTTTGCCCAACAAGAACATCTTCAAACTTTAATGATGATATTTCTCATTGAAAGCAATAAAATTTGTGTCGGGCTAATGCATGATGAGTTCGAGCCGTTCAAAGCAGTTATTTGACAGTAGTAGATGGGGCAACAGGCGTTAAGCTGGCAACAAAAGTAGAATCGGCAGGTTGAACTTCGACGACTCCTCGAAACATATTCATGCCACAGGTGAAAGTATAAGTCCCTGGTTTGTCCGGCGTGAACTCGATGGGTGTGACTTGGTTGAGGGGGAGATTCTGGGCGATATGAAAGTCAGGAAATCGGATTTCTTCGAGGCAACTGCTGGGATCTGTACGGTGGAAGTTGAGTCGGACTCTTTGACCTGCTTTTACCACAACTCTACTGGGTTCGTACCCACCATCAACAGCAATCTCGACTGCCTGAATCCCTTGACTCGTCTTGGCTTTGTGTGACTTGGGCTGGCTGAGCAGAAACCACCACAACTCTAGTCCAATTAATCCCAAACCACCAACTGTCACTGCACCTTTTAACCATAGCGGTTGTTCGATCCGGCGAAACTGACTTCTTTGTTCTGTTTCGGAGCGTTGCATCCCTTCATAAGACATTTGTGCCACTGCTTGTCCCGAAGCAATGCCTAATGCCAATCCTATACTCGCAATACCACCTACGATCGCAGTTTTGCTTACCATTGAAAACCTCCTATACAACTGCTCCTGGCTTCTAAAAGAAAACTAAATTCTGCACGTTCTTCAGCATCATTAATTTAGCGCGCAGTTTTCGGATGGAAGTTACGCAGACGCAGTGCATTTGTCACTACTGAAACAGAACTAAATGCCATTGCCGCACCTGCAATAATCGGACTGAGCAACCAACCAAAGAAAGGAAAGAGAATACCTGCGGCGATTGGAATGCCAGCCACGTTGTAGATGAAAGCAAAAAACAGATTTTGTCTGATATTGCGAATCGTGGCGCGCGAGAGTTGAATTGCGGTGACGATGCCTTGTAAATCACCAGAAATCAATGTAATATCGCTAGCGGCGATCGCCACATCCGTTCCCGTACCGATAGCAATTCCCACATCCGCCTGCGCCAAGGCTGGTGCATCGTTAATTCCATCGCCAACCATTGCGACAATTTTGGGAGTCAGGAGTCGGGAAATTTTGAATTTTGAATTTTGAATTTTGAATTTTGAATTGTCCCCCTGCTGCTCTAATTGCAGAGACTTAACAACCTCAGCCTTGCGATCGGGACGAACTTCTGCCATGACTCGGTTAATCCCGACTTCCCGCGCAATAACTTCCGCCGTGCGGCGGTTGTCACCAGTCAGCATTATTATCTCTAATCCCATCTGTTGCATAGTGCGTACAGCAGCAGCAGAAGATGGTTTGACGGCATCCGCAATTCCCATAATGGCTTGGACTGTGCCGTCTACAGCAATCCAAATGACTGTTTTACCGAGATACTCCAGTCGATCCCACTGTGGCTGTAATTGGCTAGTGTTAATTCCCAATTCTTGCATCCAGCGCTGCGTGCCAATTTGTACGCGGCGATCGCCTACGTATCCTTGCACGCCACTACCTGCAACCGCTGCAAATTCTCGTGCGTCGGTCAATTCTACTCCTTGAGAAGAGGCGTATTGCACCACCGCTTCAGCCAAAGGATGTTCTGAATTGCGTTCGACAGCAGCAGCTAGGCGCAAGAGTTTTAGCTCGTTGCCATGTGCCGTTCCGTTAACCGTGACAAAATCGGTGACAGTTGGCTTGCCTCGCGTAATCGTACCCGTTTTGTCAAGCACGATCGCTTGCAGTTTGTGCGCCAATTCTAGACTTTCTGCACCTTTAATCAGAATGCCATTTTCCGCACCTTTACCCGTTCCTACCATAATTGAGGTTGGTGTGGCTAAACCCAAAGCGCAGGGACAGGCGATAATCAACACTCCAACGGTGGTAATCAATGCCATCGTCAGGTTACCCATGATGTTAAACCAGATGACAAAGGTAGCGATCGCGATCGCAATCACCGCAGGTACAAACCATCCCGTCACTTGGTCTGCTAAACGTTGAATCGGTGCTTTAGAACCCTGAGCTTGCTGTACGAGCTTGACAATTTGCGCCAAAAATGTATCTTTACCAACTCGTGTTGCCCGAAATTTAAAGCTGCCAGTTTTATTGATCGTAGCGCCGATTGCTTCATCTCCAGGCTGCTTTTTCACAGGCAAGCTTTCACCCGTCACCATTGACTCATCAATCGTGGAGGAGCCATCAATAATTTCTCCATCCACAGGAATCTTTTCCCCGGGACGAACCAGGATGACATCCCCCAAAACAACTTGAGCAATCGGAATATCCACCTCGCGATCGTTGCGAATGACGCGCGCTGTTTTTGCCTGTAAGCCGATTAGTTTGCGAATTGCTTCTGAGGTTTGTCCCTTAGCGCGATTCTCTAGCAGTTTTCCCAACAAGATTAAGGTAATGATGACAGCGGCGGCTTCGTAGTAAACGTCTGGGTTCAAATCCTGAGCGATAAACCACCCAGGAAAGAAGGTGGGAAACAGGGAATATAAGTAAGCCGCACCCGTACCGATCGCCACTAGAGTATCCATCGTGGCTGTATGGCGCTTGAAAGCTTTCCAGGCATTGACATAAAAGGATGCACCGCACCAGAACTGCACCGGAGCCGTGAGGATCAGTTGCAGCCAGGGATTGTGCAGCCACATGGGGATGAAGGGGATAGATAACCCCGTCATAGCAGGCAACGACCCAATGACCAGCACTGCACTAATAATCCCGCTAGTCCAAACCTTACGAGTTAAGTCTCGATTTTCTACCTGCCGCGTCCGACGTTCGGCATCGTCATCTGCTGCCAACACATCTTCTTGCATCGGCTGAGCGGCATATCCGGCTGCGTCAACCGCATTTTGCAGCGTCGCCACATCTGTTTTGTCAGGATCGTAAGTGACTGTAGCTTGTTCTGCACCAAAATTAACGCTGGCATGACTCACCCCAGGAACAGAGCGAATCGCGGCTTCAATGTTGTTAGCACAAGAGGCACAACTCATGCCTTTTAGTTTCAGCGTGATGTTATCCATATGGCGATTACTTTTTATTGGTAACCAATTGCTGCTTAAGCCGTAGGATAGCCTACAGCAGCGATCGCATTTTCAATTTCTGCTGCCGATCGTTGCGTCTCAATACTGACCATTTTTGTTTTCGGATCGGCTTCTACTTTTGCCGTTGCATCAACCTTCTTCACTGCTTGAGTTACAGCATCGACACAAGCAGCGCAAGCGAGTTTGGGAACTTTGAGCTGGATTGACATTTGCTCAACTCCATAACGTGACTAAATCTATTGTGAATTCTCTAGTTAACTAGAGAGTCAAGGGGGAGAAAAAATTTCGGCGTTGCATACTATGAGGTATGAATTGAGGTAAGTATCAACTCATATCAGTGTCTTTGTTTGCTGCGGCACTCCTGCCTTTCATCAGCTTTATTTTTGCCGATGGCGAATCAATAAATAGAGAAAATAAGGAGCGCCAACAACCGCAGTCACTACTCCACAAGGCAGTTCGAGCGGTGCAAATAGAGTTCGCCCTAGTAAATCTGCCAAAATAACGATCGCTCCTCCTAACAATGCCGCAGTTGGAATTAACCCTTGATGATTTGCCCCTATCAACTGTCTGCCTAAATGAGTTGCGATCGGACCAACAAAACCAATCGTGCCAGCTGTAGCGACTCCTGCACCTGCCAAGGCTACACCGACTAGCACTAGCATTCCACGCTGCCATTCTACGCGACTGCCTAGATCTTTGGCGATATCATCTCCCAAGTTCAATGCATTCAAATGTCTAGAATTTGTCAACGCTAGCGGTACGAAAATAATTAACCAAGGCAAGAAGGAAAATACTTGTTCCCAAGTTCGTCCGTAGACGCTGCCAGCTAACCAAACCAAAGCATTACTCACATCAGAAATTTGCCCAAACGTAATCAGTAAGCTGGTGAAAGCACCAGCGATCGCCGATAAACCAACGCCGATTAAAATTAACAGAATCGGCGAACTACCGTTGTTCCAAGCCAGCGAGTAAATTAAAACAGCCATTAGTAAAGCACCAGCAAAAGCTGATAAGGGCAAGGTGTAAATGGGTGCTGCCGGAAATAGGACAATAACCGTCACGGCTGCAAAACTCGCCCCTGCATTGATGCCAATAATGCTAGGGTCAGCCAAAGGATTGCGGGTCAAACTTTGAAAGAGCGTGCCGGAAATGGCAAATGCTACACCTACCATGAAAGCAACCAGCGTGCGGGGTAGACGTAGGACGTTAATTACGAAATTATGGTCTGGGTTTCCCGTATCCAAACCCAACAGAGTTTTAACGATATCTAACGGCGCGATCGGATATTCACCCCGTCCTACATTTATCACCATCCTCACCAATGCGATCGCCCCTAGACACAATAACATTGGTGGAACGCGGCGATCGAGTCGAAAGGAGAGCGACTGCGAGCGGATGACTAGCCAATCTAACTTCATTTCTTCACCTTTGACTTAGCCAAGTAGACAAAAAAAGGAGCGCCAACAAGTGCTGTCATCACCCCTACGGGTAATTCTTGCGGCTTGAGCAAGACACGCGCTGCTAGATCTGCCACTAAGAGTAAAGTTGCCCCCACAACGGCACAATAAGGTGAAATCCAACGATAATCGGTGGGAATGTAAAATCTGACGATGTGGGGAACGACTAAGCCAATAAAGCCAATTGGTCCGGCTAGCGAGACTGAGCTTCCTGCCAGTAAAACCACGCCGATCGCCGTAACAATTTTGACCCAAGCTGTCTGTTGACCTAAGCCTTTTGCCACATCTTCACCCAGGCTCATCGTCGTAATTTGTCTACCCAAAGCAAAAGCAACAATTAATCCCACCCCGATAAAAGGTAGTACTTGCAACAGAATGTCAGTATCGCGTCCTGCCAGTGAACCAGCTAACCAAAATCTAATTTCTTCTAGGGTTTGTTGGCTGACAATCAGGATTGCCGTAGTCAGAGAAGAAATCAAAGCCGTCAGCGCCGCACCTGCTACAGTGAGATTCAGAGGGATTGCCCCTCCTCGTCCCAGAGAACCAAGAAAGTAAACCAAAATTGCCGTGGCTGCTGCACCTAGCATGGCAGCAAGAGTTAAAACGCTCAGGCTAGAACTGCCAAACAGAAAAATTGTCGCCACGACAGCTAGTGCTGCGCCTGACTCAATCCCCAAAATCCCTGGGTCAGCCAAAGGGTTGCGCGTCAAGCCTTGCATTAACGCTCCCGATACTGCAAGCGACGAACCAACGAGCAACGCCATTAGCGATCGTGGTAATCTGACGGTTTGGACGATCGGATGATTGTAGGAGCCATCAAAGGCAGTAAAAGATGCCAAAATCTCAGCTAGAGATATTTCTGCTGCGCCTAAACTGATGCTATATAAAAAGCAAATGAGCAGGATTGCTAACTCGACAATTAGACCAGCCAAGGGCGATAGTTTTGGCTTGTTCGATCCTTTAGGTGAGCTGGCGATCGCTTTTGTTATTGTCAATTTTAGTCATCGTGAATGCGTAGTTCTAGCTTTATCGATCCAGAATTTGAACGCTAATTGCAAACTATTGACAATAATTCTACAGATAAATGACCCAAAGAGCGTCAAATACTTCCAGACTGCACGCGCCAAAGACTAGCATAAATGCCATTAGGTGCTAGTAAGTCTTCGCGATCGCCCTGCTCGACGACTTGACAATTCCTGAGCGGTTTGATTTGCTGGTGATTCCTCGGAGGAGCGATCGCTCCTCTTTGTAGATAAATAGTGTGCGATCGGGTGTAGATTTAGGGTGTGTTGACAAGATATTTATAGAGATCGTCAATCACAGCATCAGCAGCAAGCAGGTTTGATCCAAGCCAGGTTAACACGTCTACAGTGTATACTTGCCCTTTTCGGACAGCTTTGAGCGTTTTCCAAAGTGGCTTGTTTTGCAGTTGTTCCAACTTTTTACTGTCACGCTCTCTCAGAGTTAAGATGAAGAGAATGTCGCCATCTACTTCTTGTAGCCTTTCCTCTGAAATACCATAAATGCGATCGCCACGAGGTAAGATAACATCTTGTGCTTTTGGTTGGTGCAATCCAATGTCATTCAGAATTGAACCAGGAAATGAACTTTTAACCCAACTTATAATTCCGTAGCTGCTACCAAAAGAAACAATAGATATTTCCTTGTTTTTATATCGATCGCTTAAAGCTATTTTCAGTTCCTTGATTTTTTGAAAATAGTTTCTCCAAGCTTTTTGATATTCTTCTTCTTTCCCTAATGCTCGAGATAGAAATTGAAAGTGTTCTTTCCAAGATGATGTACCTTTCCAAGTGACAAGAGCTGTCGGACTAATTTGAGAAAGCAGAGGATAAATTTTGCGGATAGGTTCCCAACCTAAGATTAGATCGGGTTGCAATAAAGCTATTTTCTCTAGACTAGGCTGATATTGGTTGCCTAAATTGCTATGTTTTTTGTGTAAGGTTCTAAGTAGCTAGGAAAACCATTTAAATCAGTCAAGGCTAAAGCACCAGCAATGGGATAAAGACCCAAGACAAGAAGATTACCCAAGGTAAATTGAGAGACTGTAATAATGCGATTAGGATTTTTAGGAATACAGGTTTTTCCCACTACATGCTGTATCAATCGACAGTCTTTCAGGGGTTGCAACAAACTTGTAGCATGGTTATTTATGCCCACACTACAAGCTGTAGCAAATATAAACGTTGAGAATCCTAAAAGTAATAAATAAGTAAACTTATGCCAGGACAATTTTATTAATCTCAACTTGTTAAAACTCCCATGAAATAGTTCCTTGTACTGTGAAAGGCGCGCCATAGGAAATACGTAATCTACCGAAAGAATTTTCAAAGTAATCCACGTTAAATAGATTTCTAAAATTCAGTGCCGCACGAAGTCTGTCTTGTTTGTAATAAATAGCAGCGTCAGTCGTTAAGTAGCCTGGTAATTCATAGGTATTGTCAAGAAATCCTGAACGATCTCCAACATAAAATAGTCCCAAACCAAATCCTAAACCTTGTAATTTGCCGTTTTGAATATCATAAGTTGTCCATAGACTAGCAGCATTCTTCGCTACACCATTCAAACTGCTACCAATGGGAAGAATATTATCTTTTGTAACGCGAAGATCCGTGTAAGCATAGCTAGCAAAAACATTCCATCCAGGCAGGATTTCGCCTGCAATGTTAAATTCAATTCCTTGGCTACGCTGTTCACCTGTTTGGATAGAAAAGCCCAGTGGTATTCCAGGTCTATTATCAGTCGTCAAGAGATTGCTACGAGTCAAGTCATAGAAAGCTAAAGTAGCAGAAAGCCGATCGGTTAAATCTGCCTTGACTCCAATTTCATACTGTTTTCCCTGTTCTGGCTCAAATGTGCTGGCATCAAAAGCTGTACCAATCACTGGATTAAATGATTCATTGTAACTAGCATAGAGCGAAATGGGTGGAATTGGCTGGTATACAATCCCTACACGAGGACTAAATGAATCACCTGATTGACTTGTTTCAAGATTAGTAATACGGTTTTGATTGTCTTGTTTAAAAGTATCAAATCGAACTCCCAAAAGCAATTTTAAGTTTTCTGCTATGGTCACTTGATCTTGTATGTAGATACCAAGTTGATCTGTGAGGGTATTGGTATCAGTTATAGACGTAATTGCTCCTGGTGGTTGACCATAAACAGGATTAAATACATCAATTGGCGCACCAACTCTACTAATTGACTGAAAGTTTCTGTCTAGTCTTCTTAGATCGACTCCAAATAGTAGTTGATGTTCGATCGATCCCGTTGAAAACTTTCCAATAATGTCAGTTAGGAGGTTGTACTCAGAATATAGATCGTCTGAAGGTTCAAAAAATCCTCTGGTTACAGTCCGATTGTCAGATAAAAGTCCAGTAGGAACTCCATCACCCTTATATTGAATACTAACATCTCCATATCGAAAAGTATTTCGTAGCGACCAGTTATGACTAAACTTATGCTCTAATGCGTATCCAATCCTAAAAGCCGAATCTCTACTTTCATATGTTTTGTTGAGATTGCGGTTACGGGGTATTTTGCCGTTTGGATTGGGGAGTACAGTGCCGATCAAGGGTAAACCGAGGAAAAAGCCATCAGTTTCTGAATTTACATAGTCTGCTTCGAGTGTTAACTTCGTGTTCTCTCCAATTTCAAAACTGACAACTGGAGCAATCACAAAAACCTTGCGTTCAGAGAAGTCATGAAAAAAGTTCTGAGTTTTATAAGCTGTATTCAGTCGATACGCAACTTTCTTGTCAGTATCTAGCAATCCAGATATATCTACTGCACCGCGATAAAAATCATAACTCCCAATATTTGCTTCAACCGAATAGTAGGGATCGCTGAGTGGTTGTTTAGTTATCAAATTAATTGACCCACCTGGAGGTGCGTTACCAAACAGCACGGATGCGGGGCCTTGAAAGACTTCGATTCTCTCAATTCCGGCGAGTTCAGCCCCAATAGTAGCACCAACGTCTTTGATTCCGTTTCTCAGGGTATTGCCAAAGAAATCATTGATAAAAAAGCCTCGATTGGTTAGCCGAATTGAGGTAAAGCTAGAAGGGTTGTTTTGTCGAATGCTGGCAACGTTTCTCAACGCAGAATATACGTCGGCTCCTTGGTCGCGGATCACTTCTTGCGGGATAACCTGAATCGATTGGGGAATATCGCGCAAAGGCGTATCGGTTCTTGTCCCCACGTTGGTATCGGGGACGAGATAGCCATCTTGCTCCCCTGTTACTACAATTTCCTGCTCGTCAGTTTGCGCCGTTGGTTTTTCTGGTTGGGTTTCACCCAGTGGTGGCGGAGTCTGAGCAGCAGATGTACCTGGCGTGAAGCTAAAAATCAACCCCTGATTTGGAGCGTCAGATAATTGCACTTGTGGCAAAGCTGTTTCCCCCGTCACCGCGACTCGTATACTATTAGCGGTAGCTTGAGTCACAGCCACGCGAGTAATGCCGCTGGCAGGGTTATCTTGACGAAATTCTCCTTGGGGAAGTGCTAATACAGCATTGGGAATATTCGCAATATACGTTCTGCCCAAAACCAGAGTTACAGGCTGAAGTGCATTGCCTTGAGTGGTTTGCAGAATTATCTCTACACCTTTATCGGTGGGATTCGTTACAACTCCCGTAATTGATACAACGCCCCCCTTCTCCTCTTGGTTAGGCGAGATGGCAGGTGGATTAGTTGGTGTTGGCGATTCCAACATTTGAGCGCTTGTCGTTGGAAGTCTAATTTCGTTTGGTTGTAAAATATTTTTGTCAACTTCTTGAATCTGCGCTCCTACTTCATCACCTTTTGCCGGAGTGCCGAGCAAAAGAGCGTAAGCGAAGCATCCCGTTAGGGTTATCGCACTTGTTAGCAGCAGACTTTGACACAATTTATCTACCTTCATCGCTCCACCTACATTCCCTCACACCGTTGGATAGTATTAGGAAAACTTCCTAACTAAACTAGAAGTGTATGTATAATAGGCGATCGGTATTTCCAATTTGAACGCTAGAAGGATTTTTTTGAACGCTAGAGGGATTTTTGGCAATGCTGAAAGTATTGTTTGGGATTCAAGCCAAATTTTTTGCGGAAAGCTGAGGCAAAGTAACTGCGGCTATCAAAACCTATTTTCAATGCTACTTCTTCAACATTCATGTCTCCTAATGCTACAAGTTGCCTTGCTTGTTCGAGTCGATAGTCGTGCAAATATTTAAATGCTGATGTCCCAAAAACTTGCCGAAACCCACGCTTCAATTTAAACTCGTTCAGCCCTACTTGCCGTGCTAAATCTATTAAGCTGGGTGGACTTTCTAAGTTTTTTAGTAAAATTTCTTTGGCTTGATAAATTCTATCACTATCGCTCAAATTCTTGGTAGGAAAGTGGCGATCGCCTATTTCCCGCTCCCGAAATTGTTGGAAATGAAATGTAATCAATTCCATCGCCTGACTTTCCAGATACATTCGCTTCATTAAGCCTTGATAGGGACATTGTAAGATGTTACACAACACCATCCACATTTGTTGTGTAATTTCCCATTGTTGGTAGTAAGGTTGTACGCGATCGCTAATCTTAGCTTGGCGCAGGTAAATCGGTATCTGTTCTAAATCTTCTACGCCAAAACTTTGAAAAAATTGCTGCGGTTCGATTTCCAAGTAAATTCGGGAAAATTTCTCTCCCGCTTTCCACCACTCAGTTTCTTTAAAATCGCAGTTACACTCTGAATAGTATTTCCCTACTGATTCATCAGTTTCATCAGTTAAGCTGTGACGCTCAATCCTCACTTTTCCTGAGAGAAAAAAGCTCAAACCGAATCGAGAATCATCCCATCTATCTCTAGTCCATACAATATCTTCAGTCAGCTCTACTTCATGTATTGAAAGAGTTAACCCACTGCGTAACTCTACCTGCCAATCGTAGGTATTACAGACATTTGGAATTTTTCCCCGGTCGCTCGTTTCAAAATCCTTCGATCGATCGAAAGTCTTTTGCCATAATTCATTCCAGCTGGTATCTGTAAGAATTTTTGTCATGATTTAATGAGAATAATTTCATCATCAAACAGTCGAGGTTGCGGAGATCGGCTTGACGTTGGACACTCCAGCTAGCTGTGTTCCTTTGGTTAAATGAGAAATAATCTTAATTGTAACACAATATTCACTGTAAGACAAGTGACCAACAAGGGAGTAGGGAGCAGAGAGCAATACGGTTCAGATAAGACGATCCCCCCAACCCCCCGCTGTCAATTGGGGGGCTATGATTCCCTCCTTTTGAAGGAGGGCAAGTCCAGATCTTCGAGGATCGATCGCATTTAACTGAACCGTATTGGAGCAGAGAGCAGGGAGTAGTAAAGCGTTAAGACACTATGCCTGAATGCCCAGCTATAATCTGCCAAGTCCCATCCTGAGACTGCGACCAAACTCTAGTAAAACGAAAAATGCCATTTGTAGGTGTGCCATTATAACTACCTGATAATTGCACTCTAACTGAGACGATCGCCACATCACCTGCTAACAAAATATGCTGCTCGGAAGCTGACAGCGAGTTGAGTTTGAGAGCGCCAGATTTGTGACCCGCCAGATCTTCCTCTTTTCCTACCAAATGCCCCAGGTGATTTGTAAAAAGTAATCTAGGCGACAGCAGTGCATCTAATGCTTTCACATCGGAATGAAGCATCGCTAGCCTGAGCCTTTCCTCTGCCTCAACGATTTGCTGCTCAATTTGATGACTCATCATTTTGTCAAGACGAATTAGCTATCTAGTTGCTACCAGTTCGGGATGAATTGGCAGAGTCGAGCGCTCGATAACCCGATCGATCAAGCCATACTCCACCGCTTCCCGTGCCGACATAAAGAAATCTCGATCGGTGTCTTGCTCGATTTGCTCCGGGGATTTCCCTGTATAGTTAGCCATGCTCTGGTTAATCTGGCGTTTCAAGTAGAGGATTTCCTTGGCTTGAATCTCGATATCTACTGCTTGCCCCTGCGCCCCTCCCAATGGCTGATGAATCATAATCCGCGAACTGGGCAAACTGCTGCGCTTGCCTTTAGCACCCGCACCGAGCAGAAATGCGCCCATGCTGGCTGCCATACCATAACAAATCGTACAAACATCTGAACGAATATGGTTCATCGTGTCATAAATTCCCAGACCTGCCACTACAGAGCCACCAGGGGAATTGATATATAGGTAAATATCTTTTTGGGGATCTTCTGCTTCCAAAAATAGCATTTGCGCCACAATTCGGTTAGCTGTATCTGAATCGATCGCTTCTGCTAGGAAAATAATCCGTTCTCGCAGCAAGCGAGAGTAAATGTCGAAGGCTCTTTCCCCCCGACTCGATTGTTCAATTACGGTAGGAATCATAGTGTGGAGTTCTCTAATGAAGTAAACGACTAGGTCATGGGAGATTTCATTGACTTCCAATTACCCATGACCGATTACCGACACAATTTCAAGCAACTAACGCTAATACATCTTCAATTTCCAGCAGACGCTTGAGGTAGGACAGGCTAGCAGTCCATCTGCGGCTCACGCTCATGTAGCTTTGAATGTCAAGGCGATCGTGAATCAGCGTTAACTTCACAGTGCTTCCATACTGCTCCAGCTCGAAGCGAACGCGATTTGGTACAGATCCGACAATGTTGGACGATCCGAAAGTATAGGAGAGCAAGCATGGCGGCTGAGATTCCAAGACTTCGCCAATGTCCTCAGACTCACCATCTTTGTCAATCTGCTGCACGGATGAACCCATCTGCCAGTCAGACTGAAGTTGCCCGCCTTCCCAATACTGCTGGGTGAATGCTTCACTAGTTATGGCTTCCCACAGTTGTTCGAGCGTGGTAGCAATATAGGTCACATAAACGAAGGTAGGTTTATCCATGTTTACTCTCCTTGGTGTTTCCTTCGAGATTTCGCTTTAATTGACTCAAAGCCTCTAGTTGATGGCGTTCGTATTTACTCAGCCAGCGATCGTAAATCTCCTGAATCGGTACTGAATTGAGGTAATGCAATTTTTCTCGCCCGTGCCAGACGATGACAATGAGATTTGCTGCCTCTAACAGCGTGAGATGTTTGGTCACGGCTTGCCGTGTCATGTCAAGGTGTTCGCACAGTTCGCCTAATGTTTGCCCATTATGAGCGTACAACTGGTCGAGCAACTTTCTCCGACTCGGATCGGCAAGAGCTTTAAACACTGCATCCATATTCACATTTTATGCAACTATTTGGTTGCATGTCAAGTTGTTGTCACAACGAGTCGCCGCCGCTGCCGTCGTATTTTTCCCTCTACTTCTAACTGCTGGAGAACTCTAGTCACTGTCACTCGGCTCGTACCTAGCGTCTGAGCCAACTGCTGATGGGTGAGTGGTAGCTCAAGCGTCTGCCCGTTATCAACATTACGACCGAATTTTTGACTCAACCACACGAGTAACTGCCACAATTTTTGCGATATGGGATTGATATGAATGATGCTCAGTAGTTCTTCTGTTTGCTGCTGGTGGTGAACGATCGCATCTGTTAATTGCGCCCACTGATTGCGGTTCCAGCGACTAACTTCTACATTTGTCAGACAGTGGATTTCATAGGGCTGCACTCGTGATAGTGCATGTCCAACAACATCTCCCGCTCCCCAGTAGCCCAAGCAAACCAACTCACCCTCTTGACTCCAAGTAATGCTGCGGGCAATCCCAGATTCAATTTGCCATAAAACTTCTTGATTTTCTGGTAAGCGATCGCGGCGCTGAAACTGTATTCTAGTTGAGATTGCTGGAGATATCGTTACATCATCTCGGTTGCGATAAATAGGCTGGACATAGCTCATCACTTTACACCAATAAACTACTAATGCAAGTTACTAGGAATAGCATTCATTTATTCTCAAACAAGGCAAGCAACTTAATTTGCTGATTACAGGCTAAATTCACCACAAAAGCTACTGCAAATTCAGTATGGCAAACCACGTTTGTTATTAAAAAAAACCTTTCTTAATAGAAAAGAATTTCAACTCCAGAACTTTTCTGAACTTTACTAGATTGACAAATGATGGCACTAACACTGAATTGACAAGATTTTAATTTGACCGGAGTATAGATGTGGTAGCACCAAAAATCATACTTAACTCTCTCTGCTAACCTCAGTTAGCTGGAAAAGGAGATAAGGCAGCATGATGCAACAGTCTCAGTTATTTAAGTTGTGGCTCAATAATAAGTTTTTTCTACAACCTGTGTTCTTTCGAGCAAAATTGCGATAAAAAGCTGTCAGCGGACATTTTTTTTAGTATTAGCGAATTAAGGAGAGGTAGGGCGATCGCGATCGAGTTGAGTATTACTAAAAAAACATACTATCAGAATTTACCATGTCCGCGATCGGAAAATTATTCGTATTGTCAGCAATCTCAAATATGACTTGGAGGATAAATGCAACAAAACTTTTCTAGTAATTCAGAAGAAAAAATTACTTTACCACCGATCCATACACTTGATAAAACCGAACTGACTTTCAGTCATGCTTTTTTTCAAACCGCTCAAACTTTATATAGTTATCTACAAGATATTCAACTTTTAAGTGCCTCAATTTTTAACATATCTACCGAGCCTTACACTATAGCTATAGTCAGTTTATTTTCTAAAATGATTCAAAGCTATTACTCTTACGTTCTACTGGAAATACACCGCGAACGTGTCGGCAGTCAAGTTTTAATCGAACATTTGTATTCAGCCGCGATCGCGCTCGTATATTTATTAGAAAACTCGGAACGTGAGATTTTTGAAAAATATGTTTCTGAGTCTATTGACCAAGCTAATATTTTAGTAGAAAGAATAGAAACACAATTACAATCGGTTTCTCATAATTTAGAGTTAGCACTGCTGTGTGAATGGTTGAAGACTTTTATGTCTAAATCCGAACTACTAGCAACCAACTGCCAGCTTCCCAACTTAACAGCAGATTTGTGGCACTTAGAAACATTTGATATGACTAATCAACGTGCAGCATCAATGGGATTAGATTTTCTCAGCAATCCAGCGCGGCAAATGGTACACAAGATTACACCAGGTAGCTGGCTAGACGTTCGGATCAATTACTTCAATGCTATTCGTAATCGGCAATCAGAGCTAAAGAACATTGATTTTCAACAGTTACGTGATGCTAGCCATTTATGCTTACACGCAACTAAAGTATTTTTAGAGGAAGTTGATTGTTGCGCTGACAACAAAGCTGAAGTTCAACGAAAACAGCAAAGTTTAAGTAGATTCTTTGAATGGTTTTATCAGGCTCACCAAGTATACAGTTGCCATAAGGATATTTCTCTAGAGCTAAATTAATATCGATCGCAGGCGTTAAATGTTTTAGAAATGCTGTTTTGTTGCGATCGCTGACTCTTCTATTCTCCTCATAATTGCATCTACAAGGGTGTTGGCTCTTATCTACCCAAATTGTTTGGTCACAATTTACTGCTAATACGTAATGTAGTCCTCGCGCTTCAATAAATTGCCGTAGCCGATGGTCAGTGCCATACAGTGCATCAGCGCCCACCCACCTTGCTCCAACGCCTGCATCTATCGCTTGCCCCAGCATAATTCAGGAAAAATTAGATTTTACTGAGAAAAACATAATAAATTTCTAGCCAAAATCTCAGCTCTACTAACTGATGCTTTTAAAGATTTATCATTCATCAGTTCGTCAATCGAGCAACAATGAACTTAAGCTGCTTAGAGCAATTTCGTATGATGAAATCGCTCAAGCATGACTTAACAATCCGTATTTAGTCATGAGTTCGCTCGGTCTTTCCACGAACGATATCGATTATTACTTATGCCACTCACTTGAGAACTAATTGCTATCTATTCAAGGAGGAACTGTATGAGACTTGAAGGTAAAGTTGCCCTGGTAACAGGTAGTAGTCAAGGAATCGGACAGAGAATTGTCGTGCGTCTTGCTCAAGAAGGGGCAGATGTTGTCATTAACTACCGCTCGCATCCAGAAGGAGCGGCAGAAACCTTAGCAAAAGTACAAGCTGCTGGTGGTAGATGCTACATGGCTCAATGCCCCAGTTCCCAGGGATATACGATTCAAGCAGACTTAGGTAGCGTACATGAGATACGTCAATTGATTGGCGAAAGTATCGAGCATTTTGGCAAGGTAGATATTTTAGTCAATAATGCTGGAATTGAAAAACACGCTCCATTTTGGGAAATTACGGAAGCTGACTATGATAGTGTGATGAATGTGAATTTGAAAGGAGTCTTTTTTGCCACTCAAACTTTTGTACAACACCTAATTGAAACTAAAAGATCTGGAAAAGTTATCAATATCAGCTCGGTGCATGAGGAACTGCCATTTCCTAACTTCACGGCGTATTGTGCTAGTAAAGGTGGCATGAAAATGCTGACTCGCAACTTAGCAGTCGAACTAGGTTCTTTGGGCATCACAATTAATAACGTAGCACCTGGCGCAATAGAAACTCCAATCAATACCCAGCTCTTGCACAACCCCCAAAAGTTGGGTGCATTGTTGAAAAATATTCCCCTCGGTCGTTTGGGACAACCGCAAGATGTTGCTTCTTTGGTTGCCTTTTTAGCATCCCCCGATGCTGACTACGTTACGGGTAGCACTTTCTTTGTCGATGGTGGCTTGCTTTGGAATTATCAAGAGCAGTAAGGAGAATCGATTCATGTCAGACTCACCTCTATTTATTCCCGTCATTCTTGGTACTCCCCGCCAAGGTCGTCAAAGCGAATACGTTGCTAAATTTATCGTCGAGCAACTTTCGGTAAGGGATGGTGTAGAGACTGAGTTAATTGATGTTCGAGCGATCGCAATCGCCACGAACGATGCTGGTGAATCGCTCAAAGACCCGCAGTTTTCAGCCTCGATGGAGCGAGCAGATGGATTAATTATTGTCGCACCAGAATACAACCACGGCTATCCAGGCTTGCTCAAACACGTACTCGATACTTGTCTGAAAGAATACATTCACAAAGCCGTCGGGCTATGCGGCGTTTCTGCTGGACCATTTGGCGGTACGCGAGTCATCCAGAATCTGCTGCCCGTGATGCGCGAGTTGGGACTGGTGACAATTTTCTACGACCTCAACTTTAGCAACGTCCAAACGCTATTTGATGAGTCTGGAAATTTAATGGACAAACCGACTTATATCCGCCGCCTAGAGCGGTTTATGCAAGAGCTAATTTGGATGTCAACCGTGCTGAGGTACGGACGCACGCAGGTGAGCTTGGATAAGCAGCAGGAAGAGGTTGCCACGATTCATCATGCAAATAAGCCCTGCCCTGAAATGGCTGCACGTATGGGTACTGATGCTATGGATAGCGTTCTCCAAATTAGCCAATCTTGTGAGACGAACGCAGTAGAAGCCAGTTTACTTGCTTAATTATTTTTTGACAAAAGAGAGAGTAGCGAGCAGATTCGCTCTCGGTTGTACAAAAAAACTCTAGTTGTGGGTCGCAAGCCCACTAATAAAAAAAATAATTATGTTGAGATGCCTCGCACGAAACAGTTGGGAGTCCATGTTTCAATCCCATGTTTTTAAACATGGGTTTCCCTGCTCCCTGCTCCCTTTGAATTTTGACTTTTGACTAGCTAGATATGAATGCTCTCTACCGTCACTATCCCGAATATTTAATGGAAGCTGCGGGACTTGGCATTTTTATGATTTCTGCCAGCGTGGTGACAGCCTTGCTAGAGTATCCAGCGTCGCCGCTGCGACAAGCAATTGTCGACCCGTTATTACGCCGTTGCATTATTGGGATAGCAATGGGTTTAACCGCGATCGCGATCGTCTATTCCCCTTGGGGTAAGCAGTCTGGAGCGCACATCAATCCAGTCGTTACATTTACATTCTGGCGCTTGGGCAAGATTAAACGATGGGATGCATTCTTCTACATCGTGGCGCAATTTGTCGGCGGATTGTTGGGGCTGTGGTTAGTTGCAGTGGTATGGAGAGATGCGATCGCCGATCCAGCAGTCAATTATGTTGTAACTGTTCCTGGGGAAGCTGGTGTAGGTGTTGCCTTCTGCGCCGAGCTAATAATTTCCTTTGGCATAATGCTGACGATTCTATTTGTATCGAATATCCCAAAACTAGCTCGATTTACTGGGCTATTTGCAGGCTTATTAGTTGCAACTTACATCACGGTAGAAGCACCATTATCAGGTATGAGCATGAATCCCGCCCGTACCCTTGCTTCGGCAATTGGGGCGCAGACTTGGACGGCAATTTGGATTTATTTCACTGCCCCACTGTTAGGGATGCTGCTAGCAGCCGAACTTTACGTGCGCCTCAAAGGGCGTAAAGCAGTCCGCTGCGCCAAACTCCACCACCACAATCACAAACGCTGCATCTTTCGCTGTGGCTATCGGGAACAGTAACCAGTGACCAGTGACCAGTGACCAGTGACTACTAGGAGAGAATTGATGCTTGCAAGTCTTAGACAAATTCAAAATCCCGTCCTCAGAACTGTTACGGGAGCAAGCGCGGCATTTGCGATCGCAACTATTGTTTCTGGTGCAGTCGTTGGTTTAGTAAATATTAGAGACAAAGCTAGATTGAGCGTGTATGCTTCATTACTGGGAACTAGTGGCGGCGTTTTGGTTGGTTTAGTTGCTGGTAGAAGAGTAAGCACACAAGTACCGATCGCTCAACCCACAACTGCTAGCACAACTTGGCAAGACTGGCGCAATTTTGTTGTCTTTCGCAAGGTAAAAGAGAGCGAGGAAATCACCTCGTTCTATCTCAAACCAGAGGATAACGGTGAAATTCCTAGCTTTCAACCAGGGCAGTTTTTAACCATCAAACTAGACATTCCTGGGCAAGCCAAACCAATTATTCGTACCTATTCGCTCTCAGATTATCCCGAACCTTGCGAATACTATCGCCTTTCAATTAAGCGGGAACCAGCTCCCCAAGGGTTAGATGTCCCACCAGGAATCGCGTCTAATTTTCTGCACGATCGCATCCATGAGGGATCGATCGTTCCAGCCAAACCACCCAAAGGTAAATTTGTTCTCGATCTCAACAAGTCTTTACCAGCCGTACTCATTAGCAATGGTGTGGGAATTACTCCCATGCTCAGTATGGTAAAAGCTTGTAGTCGTCTCAATCCCAACCGACCAATTTGGTTTTTGCACGGAGCGCGAGATGGTCGATTTCATGCATTTCGAGATGAAGTATTGGCGATCGCGCCGCAGAATCTTAACCTACACGTACACTTTTGCTACAGCCGTCCGCGAGTAGAAGATGAAGGACATTATCACGGTATCGGTTATGTAGATGCAGCTCTGGTTAAAAGCTTAGTAAGGCAAGAGGCTGAGTATTTTCTCTGTGGTTCTCCAGCTTTTCTGGAGTCTCTGATGGCAGGACTTCAGGAATCGGGAGTAGCTAGTAGTTCCATCTTGTTTGAATCTTTTGGTAAACCGATGAAAGCCACGTCCGAGAAACAACTTCCTACCGCAAGTGGGGATGAGGAAGTTGCAGCAGCAGAAATTGTTTTTGCTAAATCGGGCAAAACCTTAACTTGGCACGAGGGCGAAGGAACGATTCTAGAGTTTGCCGAAGCTAACGATCTCGATCCTGCCTATAGTTGTCGTGCGGGTATCTGCGGTACTTGTCAGTGCAAAATCCAAGCAGGCGAAGTGACTTATCAGGAAGCACCAACCGCAGAAATTGATGAGGGTACGGTACTGATCTGCATTTCCAAACCTAAAACGGCAAGAGTTGTCCTCGATCTTTGATAAGTAGCACTACAGTTATGACTAAGCAACTAACTCAAATCGCCAGAATATTGTTCGCAGTTGGTGTATTTGTCGCGATTGCTACTACTCACACTCAAGTATATCCACAGCCAAGCGATCGGCTAGCTTCGACTGTAACCCAGCCAGCTCGGTCAGATGTGACTACTGTAGAATCGGTAGGCATGACAGTTGCAGACATGGATCGGGCGATCGCCTTTTATTCTCAAGTGCTTTCCTTCCAGAAAGTCTCTGATGTAGAAGTTTTGGGAACCCAATACGAACAATTACAAGGATTGTTTGGCGTGCGAATGCGCGTAGTACGGTTGCAGCTAGGTAGCGAATTTATCGAGCTAACTGAGTATCTCACCCCCAAGGGCAAACCATTTCCAGTTGATTCGCGCAGTCACGATCGCTGGTTTCAACATATTGCGATCGCTGTTAGCGATATGGATAAAGCTTACCAACATTTACGCAAGTTTAAAGTACAATACGCCTCCACTGCCCCGCAACGCATCCCCGACTGGAACAAAGCAGCAGCAGGAATTCGTGCCTTCTATTTTCGCGATCCAGATGGTCATTACCTAGAAGCTATTTATTTTCCCTTAGGTAAAGGCGATCCAAAATGGCAACAGCCGACAAACCAACTATTTTTAGGCATTGACCACACCGCGATCGTTGTTTCTAACACCGCAGCTAGCCTGAAATTCTATCGCGATCTCCTAGGTATGAGGCTAGCGGGAGAAAGTGAAAATTACGGTACGGAACAAGAGTATCTCAACAACGTATTTGGGGCAAGGTTGCATATTAGTAATTTGCGATCGCGCCTTGCTTCCCCTGGAATTGAGTTTCTCGAATACCTCACCCCCAGAGATGGGCGACCTTTCCCAACTGATGCTCGTCCTAACGATTTATTGCATTGGCAAACTACACTAGTCGTGAAAGATGCAGCAGCAACAGCTCAAAAGTTACAACGACATCGAGCTACGTTTATTTCTCCTAGTGTCGTAGTCATTCCTGGGCAGATGTTAGGCTTTAAAAAAGGGTTTTTAGTGCGAGATCCCGATGGTCACGTCATACGTTTGGTGGAAAAATAACAGCGTGAATTCAGAATTTTTGCTTAGCCTGTATTCAGGGCAATCGCATTTCTAAAATTCTTCAACCAAAATATTAAATATTATTTTGGTAACTACTAGTAGTTAATTAAGCGCAGCTTTTATTTTTCACTTTTCACTTTTCACTTTTCACTTTTCTAAGGAAGACTAATTATGCTCAACCCAACCCAAGAAGAAATTAGGTTAAAAGCAGCCCTGACGCACGAAGCGCACTGGCGCAAATGGGGTCCATACTTGAGCGATCGCCAATGGGGTACAGTCCGCGAAGACTATAGCTCTTATGGTACTGCCTGGGACTACTTTACCCACGACCAAGCGCGATCGCGTACCTACCGCTGGGGAGAAGATGGCATCGCTGGAATTTCCGACAATCATCAAAGATTATGTTTTGCGATCGCGCTTTGGAATGGTGAAGATCCGATTCTCAAAGAAAGGCTTTTTGGTCTGACAGGTAATGAAGGAAATCATGGAGAAGATGTCAAAGAATATTACTTTTACCTTGACAATACCCCGACTCATTCTTACATGAAATCACTGTACAAATACCCGCATCAAGCATTTCCTTACACTCAATTAGTGGAAGAAAATAAACGAAGAAATCGTAGAGAGCCAGAACTTGAACTAATAGATACAGGTATCTTCGATGAAAATCGTTACTTTGATGTCTTTATCGAATATGCCAAGCATTCTGCTGAAGATATTCTGATTCAAATTCAGGTAATTAACAGAGGAGCAGAAGCGAAAACGCTACATATCTTACCAACACTATGGTTTCGTAACACTTGGTCTTGGACTAAAGACGAGAACAAGCCGATTCTACAAAAAATTGAATCTGGTAACGGTTTAAGCGCGATCGCGGCTTTTCATCCCACTTTGGGAAAAAGATATTTGTATTGTCAGGGGGAAACGGAGCTTTTATTTACAGAAAATGAAACGAATACCGAACGATTATTTAATTTTCCTAATGCTTCTGCTTACGTAAAAGATGGCATTAATGACTACATCGTGCAGGGTCGAAAGGAGGCAGTAAACCCAAATCAATTTGGCACTAAAGCTGCGGCTCATTATCTATTAACTATCAGTGCAGGCGAAACTCAAATTATTAAATTGCGACTAAGCGATATATCTCTTTGCTCCCCTTCTCAAGGGGGGTTGGGGGGATCTCCATTTGCGGCATTCGATGCAATCTTTTCCACCCGCAAGCGGGAAGCCGATGAATTTTATCAGCGCATAACTCCCTTTCCACTGGGCGAGGATATGCGTAACGTGCAACGCCAAGCATTTGCCGGAATGCTTTGGAGCAAGCAATACTACCACTATATTCTTGAGGATTGGCTCAAGGGCGATCCGGCTGCACCTCCACCACCGCCCGATCGCAAAAAAGCCAGAAATCATGAATGGTTTCACCTTTACAGCGACGATATTCTTTCTATGCCTGATAAGTGGGAATACCCTTGGTTTGCCGCTTGGGATCTCGCCTTTCACGCTATTCCTTTAGCAACGATCGACCCAGATTTTGCCAAGTATCAATTAGACGTGATGACGCGGGAATGGTATATGCATCCGAACGGGCAAATTCCTGCTTATGAATGGGCATTTGGAGATGTTAACCCACCCGTCCATGCTTGGGCAATTTGGCGCGTCTACAAAATCGAACAAAAGATTTACGGACGCAGCGATCGCGCTTTTTTAGAGCGAGTGTTTCAGAAATTGATGCTCAATTTTACTTGGTGGGTAAATCGTAAAGATGTCGAGGGTAAAAATGTCTTTCAAGGAGGATTTCTGGGATTAGATAATATTGGCGTGTTCGATCGCAGTGCCGTTCTCCCAACGGGCGGACATATCGATCAAGCCGATGGCACGAGTTGGATGGGGATGTATTGTTTGAATATGCTGGCGATCGCCTTAGAACTAGCACAAACCAATTCTGTATACGAAGACATCGCCACCAAATTTTTCGAGCATTTTCTCTATATCGCTGATGCCATGAACCACATTGGCGAAATGAAAACATCGCTTTGGGATGAGGAGGATGGATTTTATTACGATGTCTTGCATTTACCTAACGAGCAACAGATTGCTTTGAAAGTGCGATCGCTGGTGGGGCTGATTCCGCTGTTTGCGGTAGAAACCATCGAGCCAGAAACGCTACAAAAACTTCCAGGCTTTAAAAAGCGAGTGGAGTGGTTTATTCAAAATCGCCCCGATCTGACTCAAAATATTGCTTGCATGAAATCTGAGGGAGTAGGAGAGCGAAGATTGCTAGCAATTGTCTACCGCGATCGGCTACGGCGAATTCTGCAAAAGATGCTGGATGAAACTGAGTTTTTGGGAGATTATGGCATTCGGGCAATCTCTCGCTACCATGCCGAACATCCCTATATTTTTCATGTCAATGGCACTCAATTTCGAGTTGATTACGAACCGGCAGAGTCTAGTAGCGGCTTGTTTGGTGGTAATTCTAATTGGCGCGGTCCCGTTTGGTTTCCCGTGAATTTTCTCCTGATTGAATCCCTACAAAAGTTTCATTATTATCTGGGAGACGATTTCCAGGTTGAATGCCCCACGGGTTCCGGTCAAATGATGACTTTGTGGGAAGTTGCTGCTGAATTATCCCAAAGGTTAATTCAGATTTTTCTGAAAAACACATCTGGTTATCGACCCGTTTATGGTGGAACCCAAAAGTTCCAAACCGATCCCTATTGGCAAGATTTGATTCTATTTTACGAATACTTCCACGGCGATAACGGCGCGGGAATTGGTGCTAGTCATCAAACTGGATGGACGGGTTTAGTCGCAAAGCTAATCGGGCAGTTTGGCGAGTATGAAGGACGGGATAAAGCGCCCCAGTTATCCGCTTACGAGCAAATTGAAGTTTAAACTAGTAGCAGATATTCTACATACTGCGATCGCCCCTACTCGAACGGAAATCGGATAACTTCTGTGTAGATATGAGTTGCGATAATAAGTCTCATGGAAAAATTACTCAAGTAGACATCGCTATTATTTTTCGGCTCGAATTGGGTAGCGTGGCAATATGGATGAGATGGAAGAAACAGATGCTCGTGACTCCTCATCAGCAACAAAACATCATTGATTAGGAATAAGACCGTGACAGCACATATTCTCCTAGTTGAAGATGAAGTCAAACTGGCTCGATTCCTGGAACTGGAATTGAACAGCGAAGGTTATTGCGTCAGCGTAGCGCACGATGGTGTGGCAGGACTGACTTTGGCACGAGAGTCAGCTTTCGATCTGGCAATTCTGGATTGGATGCTACCAGGGTTAACCGGAGTGGAACTATGTCGTCGTCTGCGTGCTACTGGCAACAAGATCCCCGTGATTTTATTAACGGCAAGAGATGAGGTAGGCGATCGCGTTGCTGGATTGGATGCTGGTGCTGATGACTACGTAGTTAAACCATTCAGCATTGAGGAATTACTTGCCCGAATTCGCGCCCATCTGCGCCGTACCAGCGAACCAGACTTAGATTTGATGCAATTTGAGGATTTAAGCTTGAATCGCCGAACTCGCGAAGTGTTGCGCGGTCAACGAGCAATTGAGCTAACTGTCAAAGAATTCGATCTACTAGAATACCTCCTCAGCCATCCGCGTCAGGTATTTACCAGAGACCAAATTTTAGAAAAGGTTTGGGGTTATGACTTTGTAGGCGATTCCAACGTGATTGAAGTTTATATTCGCTACCTGCGCCTGAAACTGGAAGAAAACAACGAAAAGCGTCTGCTCCACACCGTGCGTGGTGTCGGCTATGTATTGCGAGAGTAATATCAAATGATACAATTTGCTACGGGTAATTGTACGCTGACAATTGTGTCCATCCGCGTAGTATCTCGACATAATTGTTGGTTTTTAACGGGCATTAAACCTATAACTAAAGTTCTTTAGTTCGCTCACGCCTTGGACAATTTCTAGTAGGTAGCTACTTAGTTCGCCAGTCCGATAGCTAAGGGAGGATAAAACCTCTAAAACGCGCTGTTTTGGATGCCCAAAGGCTATATTGACTCCATCCTGCTGTGCTTCAGGCTGCATGATAATCGATCCTTAACGACTCGAATCTTGATGAATAAAAGTATACTCTCTTGCCGTGAA
The DNA here is from genome assembly GCF_014696895.1 of Chroococcidiopsis sp. [FACHB-1243]. Taxonomy (NCBI): domain Bacteria; kingdom Bacillati; phylum Cyanobacteriota; class Cyanophyceae; order Chroococcidiopsidales; family Chroococcidiopsidaceae; genus Chroococcidiopsis; species Chroococcidiopsis sp. [FACHB-1243]. The sequence goes on from NZ_JACJQX010000039.1 coordinate 45,211, forward strand.
AGCCAATTTAGCGGACGAAATATCTCGATATGAGAGATCGATCGGAAACTCCTCAGCTATTTTTCATATATATATCAGCTTTTTACGTGAATTTTCTGAGTGTTTCATCATCTTTCGACCTATTTTATGAGCCACAATCAAGACACCATCTCTGCCAGAAGCATCGATCGCCGTAAAGCAGCGAGAAAATATCAGACTTGGACGATCGCGGCTTTTCTGGTTTCCAAAACACTTTTGGAAAACCCTAACCACTTCGTCCTGATTAGTTTTGATGAAGTCCCGAATGTGACTTCTTGCGTGTTCTAACCGCTGACCCCTCCTATTTTCTAGCTCAGAGGAACTCACTCATGACCGCACAACATTACGATGTCATTATCATTGGAACGGGAGCAGGCGGTGGTACGCTGGCGTATCGTCTCGCTTTTAGTGGTAAAAAGATTTTGATTTTGGAGCGAGGCACATTTTTACCCATCGAGAAAGAGAACTGGAGTGCTTTAGAAGTTTATCAACGAGAGCGGTATCACACCCAGGAACGCTGGTATGACACGAACGGCAAAACTTTTCGTCCCGCAACTGGTTACTGGGTAGGTGGCAATACTAAAGTTTACGGTGCGGCTTTACTGCGATTGCGAGAACGGGATTTTGAGCAGGTCGAACATAAAGAGGGTATTTCGCCAGAGTGGGCGCTGAAATACCGTGACTTTGAACCCTATTACGATCGCGCAGAAGAATTGTACGACGTGCATGGGCAGTCTGGTATCGACCCGACTGAGCCACCTCGAAGCTTGCCTTATCCCTACCCTGCGGTACGCCACGAACCTCGGATGCAAGAACTTGCCAATTTGCTAACCCAGGTAGGTTTACATCCATTTAACCTCCCTTTGGGACTGAAACTCAATGAAGTCGATCGCAGCTTGGAGAACTGTATTCGCTGCAATACGTGTGATGGGTTTCCCTGCTTAACTCGCGGCAAAGCAGATGCTGAAGTCAACTGCATTCAACCAATTCGCGATCGCACAAACGTTACCTTGCTCGTAGCAGCCAAAGTCACGCGCCTGCACACCAGTCCCTCTGGTCGAGAGATCGCTCGTGTTGAAGCAGAAATTAACGGAGAGCATCAATTTTTCACAAGCGATATTGTCGTAGTTGCCTGTGGTGCAATTAATTCAGCCGCGTTGCTGTTGCGATCGCGAAACGATCGGCATCCTAGCGGGCTGGCAAACAGTTCCGGTCAGGTAGGGCGGAACCTGATGAAGCACAACTGCACGGCGATGGTGCAACTGAGTACCAAGCTCAATTCAGATGTTTATCAAAAGACCATTTGCATCAGCGATTTCTATTGGGGGGAGCTGAGCTTTCCTTATCCAATGGGCTTGGTGCAGAACACGGGCAACGTGCTAGCAGATATGTTACCTGCCCAAGCCCCTGCTTTACTAGCTCCTTTGTTAAAACTTCGACCGGGAGCAGAACTGAAAGCGATCGCCGACCGTAGTGTAGGCTGGTGGTTACAGACCGAAGATTTACCCGACCCTGACAACAGAGTGCGAGTAGAAGGCGATCGCCTCTACCTGGAGTACAAACCCAATAATACCGATGCGGCTAGCCGACTGATTCAACGTTGGGCGACTGTTCTCAAGCAGGTCGATCGAGCAGAACATTTCATTCCCTTCAGTCTTTACCCCCGCAACACAATCCCGCTACAAGCAGTAGGGCATCAATGCGGAACTTGTCGCTTTGGCGAAGATCCCACAACGTCTGTATTGGATCTCAATTGTCGCACTCACGAGATCGATAATCTCTATGTCGTTGATGGTAGCTTTTTCCCTTCCAGTGCCGCAGTAAATCCAACATTAACGATCGTTGCTAATGCTCTACGAGTGGGCGATTATTTGTTGAAACAGTTGATGTAGTAGTCTGCCACCATAATTTTTTCATTTCTTGGCTGCGATTATAACGACGGATACTTAACCGGAGATCGTATTACTGGTATTTAGCAGCTATACAGGTAAACTAATTGTAAATACGCTACCTTCGCCTAATTTTGAGCGCAATGTCACGCTACCGCCCATTCCCTCGACTAAAGTTTTGACAATCGGCAATCCTAAACCAGAACCTCCAGTAGTGCGAGTACGGGCTTCATCAACGCGATAAAAACGCTCGAAGATCCGAGATTGGTGTTGCAAGGGAATCCCATAGCCGCGATCGCAAACTTGAATAATTGCTGTTGCTGGTTGAGTGTCTAGTGTCACTTGAATAGACGTATCTGGCTCAGAATATTTGATTGCATTATCAATTAAATTGAGCAAAACTTGCTTGAGACGATCGTAGTCTGCTTTCACAACGATGGGATAAGTTTCTGTCTCAATTGCGATCGCGCGATCGCTGTATTGACGTGCCATCCCCACCACTTCCGCTACTAGATCGTTGAGTATAAAAGAATCGATCCGAAACTGCAAATAACCGCTATCTGCCCTGGCTAAATCGAGTAAATCTTGTAAGAGGCGGATGGTACGTTCTGCTTCAGATGCAGCAGTTTCTATAGCTTCTTGTTGAGTTTCTGTTAAGTTATGCTGTCGTCGCAATACGCTTTGCAAGTATCCATGCACGATTGTCAGCGGCGTGCGCAACTCATGGGAAACATTGCTGACAAATTCCCGTTCTCGTTCCCAAGCTTGAGAGAGGCGAGATAATAACATATTAAATGTTTGCGCCAGTTCCTTCACTTCGCTAGGTGCGCGTTCGAGATTCAATCGCGATCGCCCTAAATCTTCAGCCGAAATTAACTGAGTCATTTGGCTTAATTGGCGCAGAGGTTGAAGCGATCGCTTCAAGTAGAAAGCGATCGCTACTGTCACTGCCAGCAGTACTCCTATACTGATAATGCCCAAATTCCCCACCACTGCCAAAAACATCTGTCGATCGCGCGAAATGTCTCTTGCCACGAACAGTTGACCGATTGCTCTCCCTCGGACTTGCAATGAGCTGCCACGTAGCACAAAGTAGCGTCCGTTAACTTCGGAGACTTGGGCTTGAGACGGCATTTGTGTTAGGGACATTAAAGCAGCAGCCGTACTTCGATCGTTCTGCATCTTGAGACTGACAGACTTAGCTGTAATTTTCCCATCAGGATGCTTTACCCATAGAAGGGTATCAGCAGTCGTCAGGTTATTAATTGCTTTGCTTAAGCCTGTTTCTACTGGCAACATTTCACTGTAGAGTTCTACATCGTGCGGTAGGCGTTCAGCTATGTATTCAATTCCCTGTTTGTGGCTGTTAATTAGGATGCGCTGCATTTGCCATCCCGTCCAGATAGCAATGCTACCCAAGCCTACTGAGGAAACAGTTGCAATCCCAATTGTTAAACGCGATCGCAATGAAAACGGATCGAGCCGCCATACTTCAGAAAATGTTCTCTGTCCCCCTCTCCCCATCCCTTTCAAAGACGGGGACTCCGAGTCCCCCCTGCTTCCCTGCATAATTCTATTCTGCTCCTCACAGGCGAGATGCCTGCGCTACCTTTAGTGCCTTCTCTACTTGGCTCTGTGAAGTTTTGGCTGGACAGGTTTGATTCACGAAGTCGCATTGCTCAATGTAATGTTTCTACCAGCCCAAAGGAATTCTAGCAAGTCGCGCGTCCCAGTTAGTCCTTGTCCCACAAATAGTAAGAGGACGGTAGAAAAGCCAATATTCCCGTTCAGATAGAAGAGAATAAGATTTTGCAGGTAATCGAGTCGGAAATGGGGCTGAGGATAAAGAGCGATCGCGTAAAACTCTGGGTCGAATTAGAGAACAAGAAATTGCGCTTTGCTAAGTACTAAATTATTTAAAGTGGTTCTTCGGCTAACTTAACCATCTTCATATATACCAAATTTTCCCCGCATTTCGATCATTTTTTTAATTTCAGTGTTACTAGTTTTGATAGTTTCCTGTGCCATACGTTTGACTTCAGGATTTGGAGATTGAAGTGCTGACTCTGCTGCTTCAACCATTTTCATCCGAAGCATAATCATCTCATCAATGAAACGCCTAGATCTTGTCTCATTCAGGGGACTAGATGGAGATTGTTGAGCTATTTGGCTATTCAGTTCGATGGTATTAGCATGGTTAGTCATGCGAGTATCTACATTATTTGACTGTGTAGCACTTGCGGAGGTAGTTGCTATAGCTAAGCTAATAGTTGTAAAGGCAATACTTTTTACAAGAGTATTCATGCGAGTGAGTTTCCTTCTGTTGAATTTGTGTCATACTGATGTTTCAGAGTTAGATTAGCTCGATCGCCCCGATCCAACTATGACCTTTAAAGAATTACTCTAAAAGGATTGCCTGAGAAATCGCTGAGTTCCTACTAAAAAATCTCTGAGTCAATCGAGATTTCGGCTGAATAATGTCGAACTAGGGCAATGCTTTGACATACCCAATCTGTGGAGCTGAATAGATAGAAACAAATACAGCATCTTCTGTACCCTCATTCACGGCTCCGTGAATCTGCGATCGATCTGCAACAGCACATTGACCCACACTCAGTGTTTGGCGCTGACCGTCCCCTAAATAATAAGTCAGCGTTCCTTTTAGCATTACCCATGTATCCTGTCCGCTGGGGTGAAGATGAGCTTCAACCTTTTGTCCAGGTTGTACCGCCCAAACTGCAACACTAGAGTTATCCGTCACCACAACTTCAGTGACTTGAGCGCATTGGTCAGAAAAGCATGCGAAGGTTTGGAGGTCAAAGATTCTTTCGTACATCAGCTCAACCGTAACTCCCAACTTTATATAGTCAACACTAGTAGGTGGTTGAAGTTTGGCTCGACAAACATGTCAACCTAGCAGTAAAGCATTCAGCGATCGCTGTATTTCCTACGGTTGACTATGCTACATTCTGTTGAATATTTTTAGTGTTTGCTCAACTACTAAATTTAAATGAGCGTGTCAGTCAACCGGTTCAGCTCTCTTGTCACCCCATCAGCCATGGTGTCATATGTAACAAAGATAAACTCGCATACTCAAAGTTTTTCTTGTAAGATCATCTGCACCCCTCTCGCAGGAGCAAAAGTCACACCTCGGCGCACAGGATATTCGGGCGAGCGATCTGCGATCGCCAATCGATAGCAAGAAAGCATTTTAGCTACGACTAATTTCATCTCAAATAGCGCTAATGCTTCCCCAAGACAACGACGCACACCACCGCCGAAGGGAAAGAATTCATAAGGCGAGAACTTTCGTTCTAAAAAGCGCTCTGGCTTAAACAATTTAGGTTCTGGATAGAGATCTGGGCGCTGATGAGTTAGATAAATACAGCCATAAAGTCTCGTTCCAGGTTCTAGTTGATAACCCATCAGTTCTACAGGTTCTTTGACTTCTCTAGGAACGGTGAGAGTAACAGTGGGGAAAAGGCGTAAACTCTCATGACAAACAGCTGTCAGGTAAGGTAATTGCGCGACGGTTGTTGGATCTGATGACTTGCCCAAGCGCTCCAGTTGGACAAGCAACTTCTCGCCCACTTGGGGATGACGATGAATCGCATACAATGCCCAAGCGATCGCACTTGCAGTTGTTTCTTGACCCGCTAATAGTAGCGTGATTAACTCATCATGCAATTCGGCATCGGTCATCGGTTGACCTGTTTCATCGCGGGCTGAAATCATTAAACTCAAGATGTCTGAACCCGCGGGATCGTGGCGGCGGCGATTCTCTTCGAGATAGCTTCGCTTCACGCGAATTTCAGCGTACAACAGTTCGCTCACCTGTCGTTGCAGAGAGCGAAGATATCCCCAAGGACTTCGCGCTCCCCAATCTTTTTGCAACGATGGGAAGAAAAGTAAACCTGCAATTAAAGGAGATTGAAGTGAATCTGTGAGTCTAATAAATAGTGACTTGAGATGAGCGAAACGGTCTACTTGGTGAATCCCAAAAACGACTTTTAGAATCACTTCTAAAGAGATTTCTTGTGCCAACTGACGTGCAGAAAACCGAGTGCCAATCGACAGCGAACTCATCGCTTTATCAACCCTTTCACAGATCGAATGTCCGTAAGCTTGTATTCGTTCTCCATGAAAAGGTGGCATTAACAATCGACGCTCTCGGCGATGGCGAGAACCTTCTAATGTAAAAATAGAGTTATCTCCAACTAGCGGTTGCAATAGTTGGTTAGGCGGCGTAATAAATTGCTTTGTGTCATTGGCAAAAAGGCGCTGTAGTGCAGTAGGATTACTGACAAATAAAACAACATCGCGATCGCCAATTACAGGAGCGTTAAAAATATCTCCGTAACGTTTTGCAGCGTCCATGTAGGCGAGCGAGTTGCGGGCGTACTGAATTTTTTGCAGCCAACGAGGAGCTGACGAACCATTGGGAAGTCGAGATTGTGAAATCATCGGTTAACTTCGGGCGAAAAAAAGGTAAGAAGATTTTGCTGAAGATCCGGTCAAACTTATTCTGTCGTGTAGTGCGATCGCTAAAGTCGAGTTGATAGACTGTTGGCGCTCTCCTCTTGATAAATCTTTTGAACAGATTTTCTCCCATAAAAAATGGTAAGAATGGCGGTGGCGTAGGCAACTAAGCTATAAATCGCAGCAGGAACAGCCATATCGGGATTGTTTAACAGTCCGGCAGTAATCGCGATCGCTAGCGTCGCATTTTGAATTCCCACCTCAATTGCAATACAGATCCGTTGGGCAAAATTCAAATTAAACAACTTGCCAAACCAAAACCCGATCGCCATTGAGATTATATTCAGTAGTGCTACTCCAATTCCAACTTGGGTGATAAAACTGGGGATGCGATTCCACTCGTGAATTATAATTGCCACGATAATTAAAGCGAGGAAGGCAACGGCAAGCCGATTCGCGGTCTTCTCTAGTCGGCGGGCTAAGTCGGGAAACTTTTGCCGAATCGACATTCCCAAAACAATTGGTAATATGGCGATCGCGAAAATTTGCAGCATCGTTTGCCCAATTGGTAAGGCGATCGCCGCATTTTGTCCGATAAAATATTGCAGTGATAGATTTGCGAAGATGGGAATTGTGAATACGGTAATGGCGCTACTCAAAGCCGTTAAAGTCACGGAAAGGGCGACATCTCCTTTCGTCAAATAAGTAATCATGTTGGAAGAAGGTCCGCCTGGACACAAAGCCAGTACCATTAATCCCACTGCCATTTCTGGCTGCATCGGTACGATCGAAGCGACCAGAAAGCCGACGATGGGGAGAAAGAGCAATTGACTGACTAGACCAATAGCGACGGCTTTGGGATAGCGGGTGACTCGTTGAAAGTCTTCTGGCACGAGGGTTAACCCCATGCCTAGCATTACGGTTGCTAGACCTATCGGTAAGAGGACGGCGGTAAAAAAGCTGGTTTGCATAGATTCGGCAAGGTTAGTTTCTTGAATCAGCGTTGTGCAGCAGCATCCATGTTGGACAAGCGATCTCTACGTGTATTGGATTTTCTGTAGCCATCGAGAAGCTTGCTGAGTGTCTAGAAAAAGAGGCTTTGAAATTATAAATTTTAACTGAGAGCAAAATTGCTAATCTGGTGACTTGCTCTTTAACTTTTCCCGATTATTGTTTCATTGAATTATGCAGGTTTTAAATCTTGAAATTAACTGAAGCTCGAGCGCGTTTAAACCAAAGCCAAGCAACGTATCGACAATTACTTACGTGATGATATGTTTGTGTAGAATGGCTCACGAGATATCACTTTTAGTAAATAACAAGCAATTCTACTACAAATTGGAGATTTTACTAATTGAAGTTTGGCGATATTTCTATGTCAATCCAAGCATGAAGCATCGCTGCCCACAGACCAATTCTTTCTAATACCATTTTTTCAAAACTACGCTTGGAGGCGATCTCCCCTAGCCCTCTTGATAAGGGGGCTAGGGGAGATCTCATTTAGTGCAAAAATAAACAGAATTGGTATAAGGCTTTGGCAATTAATGCACGTCCTCTTGGTGATTCAGGATCTTATACGTCAATGTGTTTCATTCCCATGATGCTATCCCGATGAATCTATTGCTCAGTGGCACGAAAGACAAGGACTAACAGACTAGCGATGGAAACTGAAAACTGAATAGACAATTACAGTAGAGTTAAATAGCTCTCTGTATCCATTAATAGTAATCCTGAGTGAGAACGATCGAGCTACCCGAACCACCCCTAGAAACGCGAAAACCCTCTACTAGAGAGGGTTTCATCTAAAGCCCGTAATGAGGATTGAACTCATGACCTCACCCTTACCAAGGATGCTTTTAAATAGCTCTAATCCTTATAGCGTAAGACTTATAACTATTCTCAATTATACCTATCTCGATTTTGTCTCAACGGTCAGAATTTGATGACAATTCAGTGTATCTGAAAACATATCGCGATCGCTGTTACCTGTCAAATTATCAAAACAAGGCGATCGGCAATCCACAGTTATCCACAACGATCTACAGATCCACACCTGCGGGAAACAAGCAGCATTTTCGATCCAGTTTTAAAATCTACAGTGCCGGATATGCTATGGTTTTTCGGGATCGCGGAGCGGTTTGACTCTTTGGCTTCGATCTCATCCTCTTTGCTTGGCTTTTTCACGTTCTATTCCTTCCCAATCCAGTAATGGCTCACCAGAAGCAACAATTTCCTCGCGAATCTGCCGCAATCGATCGCCTAGCGGTGCTTTAGTCTCGGGTGCGGCTTGTTGCCCAGTAGCGGTTGTTTTCTTCAACTCCAGAAACTCAACAAAATCAATCACTTCTTGTTGCTTGTCTTTTGATAGCGATCGCCATTTTTGCAGCAGCAATTGTTCCACATTCATCTACCTTACCCCCGCGATGTTAATCTACCTGCTCTCACAATTTACACTGGTGGGGTTGAAGTTGTAGGCGATCTCGCTTTCAATCGTGAAAGCCGAGCTACCAATACATGAGCTACAGCTTGAGTATTACAATTAAGTAAGGAGATAATGTAAGGAACTAAAGCATGACTAGCGCCACAGTGACGAGTAAGGGACAAGTCACAATCCCGAAAGAGATTCGGGATTATTTGAAATTAGATGTAGGCAGTAAGGTTGATTTTGTCATTGATGCTGACGGACAGGTAAAAGTTATCCCTTTGAATATTCCTGCCAAAGCGTTATCTGGAATTCTGCATCGTGAGGGAATGAAAGCAGCAACGATCGAGGAAATGGAACGAGCGATCGCCGAGGGTGCAAGTGGTTGGACTTGATACTAATGTTTTGGTTCGCTACTTAACCCGCGATGACGAAAGCCAGTGGCAACAAGCTTGTGAGGTAATAGAAAGCGGACAACTATGCTTTATCGCCAATATTGTGCTGTGCGAATTAGTGTGGGTTTTGCGAGGCAACCCCTATAAATTTGCCAGAGAGGAAATTCTTAATACCTTCGAGATGATGCTGCAAAGCCCTACTTTCGAGTTCGAGAATCGTTCTGTGGTTTATCAGACATTGCAGAGAGCAAAGCAGGGTAAAGCCGATTTTTCCGATTATTTAATTGGGGCGATCGCAATTCATGCAGGTTGCCAAGAAACAGTCTCCTTCGATCGCAAACTCAAAGGAGAAAGGGGTTTTAGGTGCTTGACGCAAGACTAGTTAACTGTAGATCCAAGAGTAGATCCTTGGTCTACAGTTTCAATACTGTATTTTTCAGGGCTTTCAAACGAACTGTAGACCTGTAGACCTTGTAGACCGATATCCTACTAGATCTTTCTCAACTTAGACGTGACTGGATGCAGGCAGTAGAAAGGGCAGAACACGCGATCGTATTAGAAGAAACTAATTTCTTCCGGTAATCTGGCGGTTGTGCCGTAAAGCTAGCCAAGCCCTTTGTTAAGTACGTTAGACGAGTAGAAGACTAGTCAAATCGGCTGGTTTACCCACTTTTGGTTCACCCATTTTAAAATATCTCGACATACATGGGTTTGAACACTGCGTCTATACATCAGCGATCGCTTTTTCTTTTCTGGCATATTAGCAAAGCTGTTGAGATTTAGACTTTATCTGAAAAAAGCGATCGCGAAAAAAAATTAAACCACTTCCCTAATTTGGGTAGTGATATGGAAGTAGTGGTGAGTTGTAATTCTTGTCCCTTTAGCATTCTGTATAATATTAGCTAGTACAAATAACCCTCATATACTTGCCTAGAATTAGTATTTTTGATGACAACAATTTTAGCGTTCTTATTTTACTCATTTGGATTACTATTGCCAAAATTAACACGAGAGTCAATAGAACTATCCCAAAAAATATGTGAAGAACCTTCAGAATGGGTCTGCCCTACCTGTAGCTCTGAGCATTTGATGAAAAATGGTTCAGTTCATAATGGTAAACCAAAATATCAGTGTAAAAGCTATGGTCGTCAATTTGTTATCAGTCCTACTAAAACTACTGTTTCAAAGGAGACGAAACAGCCGATCGATCGACTCTTACTTGAAAGGATATCATTGCGAGTAATTGCCAGAGTGACTCAAGTAAGTTGGTCTTGATTGCAAGAGTATGTCAATCAAAAGCTAGCTCGTACTCCGCGCCAGGTCAAGGTTTTAGTCAAATCACTAGGTAATTTGGTCATTGAATGCGATGAGATGTGGTCATTTGTTGATAGCAAGAAAAATGGGGTTTATATTTGGCTAGCGATTGACCGCAATTCTCGAAAAATTGTCGGTTGTTTTGTGGGAGATAGAACGAGAAAATCAGCCCGTAAATTGTGGGCTTCTTTACCAGAGGTTTATCAACAATGTGCCTTCTCCTATACAGATTTTTGGCAGGCTTATAAAATAGTTATTCCCCCTAAACGTCATCGAGCTGTTGGTAAGGAAACAGGTCTAACTAATCAGATTGAACGATTAAATAATACCTTCAGACAACGGGTTTCTCGACTAGTAAGAGAAAGTCTATCATTCTCCAAAAAGTTGAACAATCATATTGGAGCGATTTGGGACTTCATTCATGGCTACAATGTCGAGCTGAGCAGGGTTTGAGCCTCACCACTACTTCCGTATCACTACCCATCATTCGATCGCCTTGACCGCTGCGGCAGCAATATGAGATATTACTCTTTCGCGTGCCTCTAAAGTTGCCTTTGAACCAACGATAAATACTGCGATCGCAATTTGTCTTCCCTTGGGAGAAGTGACGATACCAACGTCATTGGTAGCAGTGCCGATGCCCAGTACGTCTGAACCCGTACCAGTTTTACGAGTATATGAAAAATTCTTATTTACGCCACACGCCAATCTCGTTTTTTCCAGGATAAGCAGGTAGAGGTTGTAAGTTTTGGAACAGTGGCGTGCAATCTGGGCGCGTCCCTTGGGGTGTTGTATTTTCAGGAACTTGATTTTTCACTGGTTTGATGCCTGCTTTGAGATAAGCGACAATTGACCAAGTATCGCGATCGCTCAAGTTCTGATATACACTCCAAAACATCGGTGGGCAAATTGTCTTACCGTGTTTGTCTTGTCCTTGGCGGAAGACAGTGAAAACTTGCTCTGGTGTCCAACTACCAATTCCCGTCTCTTTGTCAGGGGTGATGTTGGATGGATAAATTTGGAATTCACCGATTTGAAAGGGTTGATCTGGGGTTCCTGGCAAATATCCAGCCAACCACTGAGGATCGTCAGGAGTTTGATTGGGGCTGTGGCAACCCGCACAATGACCCGCCCCCGTGACCAAATATCGCCCCCGTTGGATTAAACGCGGGTCAGTTAAATCGCTAGATAAGTTGTTGCTACTGTAAACGGGTGTCACCTTCAGTAGCACGACACTGAAAAGAACCAGTAGAAAGAGAAATCCTGACAAAACGCGCCATCTTCTATTCATTTCACACCTTCTAGGCAATTTAAGAGTACGTACTAGCCGTTAGTCTCGTTCGCAGCCGGATAATCCGGTAAAGGTTGTAAGTTTTGGAACAGTGGGGCGCAGTCGGGGCGCATTCCCCCAGGTGCAGTGTTTTCGGGGATTTGATTTCTAATTGGTTTGATCCCTTCTTTTAAGTAAGCGACAATTGCCCAATTATCGCGATCGCTCTGGTCGCGATAATAAGCCCAAGGCATGGGCGGACAAATTGTCTTACCGTCTTTATCGCGTCCGTGACGCAAAGAATTAAAGACCTCTTGTGGTGTCCAACTGCCAATTCCCGTTTTGCGATCGGGGGTAATATTGGACGGATAAATTTGGAATTCACCGACTTGAAACGGTTGCCCTGGAGTTCCTGGCAAGTAACCAGCTAACCATTCTGGATCGTCGGGTGACTTATTCGGACTGTGACATCCAGCGCAGTTACCTAATGCCGTAACGATATACCTCCCGCGTTGAATCAGACGCGGGTTAGTTAAATCGCGAGCAAAATCGTTACGACTATTTGCTTGCGTTACTCCCAATGAGACTACGCTGATGAAAACTACTAAAAATAGAAAACTTGACAAAATCCGCCATTTACTCTTCATTTCTCACCTCTAGGATGGATAGAGTCGATCGAGAGGCATTGAAAGACCGAATTAATTTTCTTTGAGAAAGTCCAGTAGTGCAGGATTGACCAGATCGGCATGAGTCCAGTTGATAGCATGGGGACCGCCAGGTATGACCACAAGCCGACTGTTTTTAATTAGCTGCGGTAGTCTCGCGGCGGTCGTTTCCAGTGGCAGGATGCGATCGGCATCCCCATGAACGATTAGAGTTGGTACGTCGATGCGTGGCAGATCGTCACGGAAATCGGTCAACCACGACGGTACGCAGTCTAAAGTTGCCTTAGCAGAAGCTCCTGCCGCGACATTCCAGCTCATCTGGATGGCATCTTTGCTAATGCGTTCCCGCTTTGCGGGTAGCGCTTCGCTATCGCCTCCCAGTACGTCTACGTTGAAAAAGTCTTGGAAAAATGCCGACAGATAGGCTGGGCGATCTTCAACAATTGCCTTCATAATACCATCGAAGACACTGCGATCGACTCCTTCGGGATTGTCGTCTGTCTTCAGCAGAAAGGGTGGCACTGGAGCCATGAGCACGGCTTTACTGACACGCTCCGAGCCGTACTTGCCGAGATAGCGCGTCACTTCGCCAGTCCCCATCGAGAAGCCAACCAGCACTGTATCGCGCAGGTCAAGTTCTGTCATCAGCTGGTTGAGATCCGCCGCGAAGGTATCGTAGTCATAGCCAAACGACGGCTGGCTGGAAGCGCCAAATCCTCGGCGATCGTAGGTGATGACCCGATAGCCTTCGTCCAGTAGTAGCAACACCTGTTTTTCCCAAGAATGACCGCTCAGAGGAAACCCGTGAATTAGCACAACGGGCTGCCCCGCTCCAAGATCTTCGTAGTAAATTTCGATGTTGGCAGAGTTTTCTTTACCGACAGTAATGTAAGGCATTAGAGTCTCCTTTTTGACAAAATAACTCAGGGTTGTTCAGGCAACTGTTGGGAAACAGGGCTTATATCTGCCAAAAGTTGCCTGGTAAGTATCGTTAAGCTTTGTAGCAGAGGCTTGAAGTAGGTTTTGCTCGACCGACTGAATCGGCAACACGAGGCGGCTTTCAATGCCATACTTACCAATGATACAGGGCAGTCCTAGCACCACCTCATTTCCCACGTCATAAGCGGGATCGGCTCTGGTAGAAACCCTTCGGGTTCGCAGTCGCCTACGGAGGGAAACCCTCCTGCAGCGCTGTCTCACCGTAAATATCCGCTTTTCATCCCACCCGATCGCATCGACGAGTTGAGCGACAACAGTTGCAACACCGTAGCTCGTATATCCTTTACGTTTGATAATGGCATTGGCGCGATCGTGCGTTACCTGACCCAGTTCTACCTGAATCTGTTTTGCGATCGGCTGCGCCGACATTTCCCGCACCCACAATGCCAACTTTAGATGGTTTGATACTCATAATAGTCGTGTGGCAAAAAAATAAATACAGTACTATAGCGTATTTATGCAAACCTGTACGCTTACACAGGTTCCATGTACAAGCGTGCCCACTCGATCCGATCCGCTTGGATGCCAAGAATGGTCACTCCGCGCATACCAAACCGCATCCCATCGCGACGGGTGCCAAACCAGTGCCACTCAGCCCAGGTCGTATCACCCTCAACTGCCGAACGCAGTAAGTGAGAGTGAAAATCTGGGATGTCGTGGAATATGGTAGTCCAATTCTTACGGATATGCTCGATTCCCTGAAAAGCCCGTTCGGAATGGAGTGGATGGTCGCTCTGAATGTTAGGTGCAAAACAAGCTAAAAATGCTTCTAGGTCATGTGCGTTCTGTGCTTGTTGCAGTCGCTCTATAACGACACTTTGGTTGGACTTCATAATGCCTCCTTTAGTGCGAGATGTCCGGTCGTTGAACGAAAGACATCATCCGGATCGTATTTCCGTTTATCGCAGTGGGTTGGGTTTTCACCTTGCCATTCCAGAGTTGGCGTACCTGTTCGTAGGCAGCGTCTTCAGGAAGAAAAAGCTGTCCTGCGAGCAGTGCTGCAAGATTGTTGAAAAAAGCACTGCTGCGGCTATACGTATATAGCAAGTAGAAAAATTGTTGCAACACATTTCCAATTCATGTCTTGAATTCGATGCCATACTTAGGTGCTACTGCCAAAACTCGCTCGATTGCTTCAGGAGTAGCTGGGATGGATGGAGCGTCTGGACTGTCTACTTCAACCCCAATTTCGGCAAAAAATCTTTCAATTCCAGCAGGCATGAACCATGCTAACATCTTGGCACGCTGTGTGGTATTGTTTCTAAAGCTATGCAGATGACCCTTCGGCGAATAAAGAAAAGTTCCAGGTGTGGCGATCGCGATTCGATCGTCCAGTTGAAACTCAAGTTCGCCCTCTAGGATGTAGAATGCTTCATCTTCTCGATGATGAATATGAGGCGGCGGTCCAATTTGAGGATCGACTTGAACTTCGACAAGGGTGTATTGCCCAGCGGTGTCTTCACCCACTGCCTTGAAGGTGAGGATATCTCCCACAATAGAGAGGGAAGTCCCTTGACCTGGTTTCATTAACAGTTCATGAGGGAGAATCACTGTAATTTCTCCTGTTTGTTAGGTAGTTGGTAGTGTGAACGAGCTATTGTTTGGCTTTGAGTCATCATCCCAAACCCAGAGCAATTCATGATGGTTGTATTGCAAAACGTGGTTGAGGACAAAAAACTTTTTGGTAAGTCATCAGATCGAAAGCAACTCGTTTCTGGTGGATGTTTGCACCAAGAATCGCTTCTTGAATCGCTTCATTTGGAGCCGCTGCCATGACTGTGATTAAATCGACTCCAGCCGCATAGTAATAACTACCTTCTGCACTATAGGGAACATCAAAGCCTTTAAAGTCAGCTACGAGCATTTGACGATTGTTCAATCGCTTACGAAATTCAGCAACGATACTCACTCCCTCTAGTGCCGCATGAAGCAGCGTCGGTCTACCGATTTCATGAATAATGTCTCGATCTGGGTGCTTTTCCAGAATTGTATCCAACATTGCTAGGCATTGTGACGTAGAGGTGTAATCGTAAGCGATCCAAAGATAGGGTTTCATGGTATTATTTTGATGATTTTATTTGATAATTTTAAGTGATGCGATCGATGGCAAAGATATTACTCTAAATTGGTGTGCAAAGCCAGGAGTAAATGAGTATTTTTATTGAGTGTTTGCGACAGAACATAGAACAAAGCATCAAAAAATAGTAGGGTTGATTGCTCGAATAAAGAACCGGCAAATTGTTGCGATGCGCTATTATTCAAATCTTGCTTTGTCGCTGCTGCTAGTTCAATTGAAAGATCGACAAGTTGCCCCAACAAAGATTGCTTATTAACCGTCACTCCGACAAGGTATGCTCCAACTGCCTTTGCTTGAGCCGCGATCGCACACACAGTTTTAGTACTGCCCGATCCAGAACAAGCGATGAGCAAATCGGTGGATCGAATCGATGGTGTCGTTGTTTCACCTACGACGTAGACTTGGCAACCCAAATGCATCAGTCGCATTGCTGCCATGCGGATTACCAAGCCGCTACGACCTTCACCCATGACAAAGATTCGCTCTGCGTCTACAATTTTCTGCGCCAGTTGTTCGACCTCTGGGTAATTGATAGTATGCAATACGCGCTGATTTTCTGCCAAAACTAATCCAATCGCTTGAGTAAAAATTGCTTGCATTGGTGTACAAACGGTTACTACTGGGAGTGAGATATGGTTAACATCCATTTATTTCTCGCGTATGCTCTTTAGAAACTGATTCTTTTGTCGCCAATACTCTTCAGGGGAATGTCATGTCGCAACCGCAAGCGGACGCAGAGGTGTTGTCCGGCTTGTTTTGTTGCGGTTATACTCTTCCAGTACATTTTTGTAGTCAGAGCAATTGTATCTGGCAAAAATCTCCGCCAGAATATTAGGCATTTTTCTGTAGCTCGAAACCCCTAAATCTCGCAGCAAGATGTCTATGTATTGCTGGTAACGGACGTTAACCCCAGAGCCACGAGTGGGTTCAAAGCGGATATGTGCCCTCTTCCATTGGCGGACTTGTTCGATATCTTGCTCCATCTGTTCGACTGATGGCAATTCCAGCTCGCCTTTTAGATAAGCGCAAAACCAAAGCGTGCCAATTTCGACGGCAGGTACGTGTAAAAACCCATGATTGAAACCGACAAAAGCAAGATTGGAAACTCTTGGGTGGATTAAGTGTCGGTACAGTTGTACTCCATCCTTTTGAACCTCCAGCAAATGTCGATACCTTTCAGGCAGAAAGGAAAAAACTGGAGTCTGCGAACCTAAAGATAACACAACGACATCGCAGTGAATTTCCTGACCCTGCTCTAACTTTATCGTTTCCTCAAAAAAACCGGATAATTTTGCCTGATGTGGTTGTATCCGACCCTCTGCCACGAACCTATAATAAGCATCTGGTGCTACTGCGGTAGCCGATCGTAAGTCAGACACTAAAGAGTGCGTTGGCTGTACGATTTTTAATCGGTCAGCAGCAGCTTGGTCTCTCCCAAACCTCATCCATTGAACTTGTAACCGCAAAATTAACTCAACCAGCCTCCCAAAACTGGAAACAATGAAATTGAGACGCTGATGGAGGAATCGCTCTACGGTCGTTGGATACGCCCAGCTTGGAGTCATGACAGAATTGATGCGACTGAATAAGACGTGGGTATAGTGGAGACCCAAAATCCGTTGGGGGATCAGCCATCTGGGTTGACGAAAGATGTGGTAGACTTGCTGACCCCGCTGCGCCGCTAGTACAGTCATGTCGATCGCGCTCTTGCCAAATCCGACAACTGCAACACACTTGTCATTAAAAATGTCGAGGGATTTAATCTCCCTTTCTGTGACAACTTTACCTGTAAAATCTACTTCTCCTGCAAATGTTGGGTGATATTTCTGAAGATATTGACCTGTAGCAATCAGGACATAGGGAAATGTGTCTTCGTGACATCCCGCTTGGTTTTGGAATCGCACTCGCCAGCCCGCTGCTATTTCTTCAAGTGCAAGCACTTCATGATTGAGGCGAACATCAATCTGCAAATGATGGACTGCTGCATCCAGGTATTGTCGAATTTGGAGTTGCGTAGGATGTAAATCGGGTGCGAACGTCCAAGGAAAATCGGATAAATGATATTGCGAACTGATGTTCTGAAGGCGAACTTCTGGGTATGCTACTGCCCATACACCACCAATCTCAGTAGACTTCTCAAAAACAACAGCCTCATATCCATTTTTTTTGAGTATGTTGGCTGCTGCAATTCCTGATATGCCAGCGCCGATGACTGCAATTCGTTGATTTTTTTGAGCAACCATAATTGTTGTGAGAAATCAGGGTTCGTGCTTAGGTGCGATCGATTAGTTTGTTTGAGGACAAGCTCGGATCGATCGCCTTCCGCGCACTTTCAACACCCACAACGGGCAGCGGAGCCACTGCCACTTCAACCCGTTTCCCTGTGGGAGCTAAGCCAGGTAGCATCCAGTCCATCTGGGTGGTGTGAGTGAACTTACTAACCAGAGCAGGGATTAGTTAACATAAAAAAGTAGCTAAGTCTGGAGTGTGCCATGAAACTCAAAGACGCTCGCCATATGTCAGCCTCTGCCCAAG
>NZ_JACJQX010000004.1:0-227965 GCF_014696895.1 Chroococcidiopsis sp. [FACHB-1243]
TTCGCTACCACGACAACTGGTTGCGAAATTTTCTGATTGCCTCGTCCCTGAATGGTCGTGGAACCGGAAAACCGGTCAAACACAAACTAGAGTAGAACCAGTCACGTGCATCATTCCCAAAGCCAAAGCCCCATCCGTACCTGGACGCAAGGAAATATGCCAGTCTGACTGATTTGCAGTACGAGTGCGCACCGGGTCAATTGAGACTAATTTTGCCCCGTTTTTACGTGCCTCTTGAATAAATGACCATAAATGTACGTTAGTGCTGAGAGCGTTACAGCCCCAAAGAATAATGTATTTAGAATGCTTGAATGTATCGGGGTCAGTACCGTGAGTTAGTCCGCAAGTCATCATGTAAGCGGTACTGGTGCAGGAAGCGCAGAAGGTACGTTCGCTAATAGTTGCACCCAAGCGATTGAAGAAAGCATCACCCACAGTTAAGCCATTCAGCAAACCTTCATGTCCGAGATAGCTACAGGGCATAATTGCCTCAGCCCCATATTCGTCAATAATTTGCCCAAAGCGGCTGGCAATCTCATCTAAAGCATCATCCCAAGAAATGCGCTCGAACTGTCTGCTACCTTTCGCACCGACGCGCCGCATCGGATAGAGAATGCGATCGCTACTATAAACTCGATCTAGATAATCGCTCACTTTGCCGCAGAGCGTACCACGGGTAAAGGGATGGTCTGGGTTTCCTTCTACCTTAGTAGCGCGACCGTCTTCAACTGTCACCAACATCGCGCAAGTATCGGGACAATCGTGGGGACAAGCACCAAATACTACTGATTTTTCATTGGCTAACTTCTCACTGGCAGTACTAACCATAGATCTATCTCTGCTAGAGCGAATGTTTAATACAGGAGTTACGCACTTGAAAGCTAAGATCTCGATCCCCCCTGGTTCCCCCCTTAGAAAGGGGGGACTCAAAGCCCCCTTAGAAAGGGGGTTGGGGGATCGACTGCGTAAGTCCTGTAATATTTAAAGATCGAATCAGTAATTGTGTCGCGTTATTTGTAAGCAAATTTACAGTTACTTGCTTGTCTGATGGATTCTTGACAAATTTAGAATGGTAATTGGTGATTGGTAATTGGCGAGAGGTATTTTCACGCACCACTCTCCACTGTCAACTGACCCTTATCTGCATCTAAAGTTGCAGAGACACCAACTGGTAAAGCGGCGTTGCAACCATCGTGACCGAAGGGTAAATCTGAAACTATGGGAAGATTTAAATCCCCTAAGCGATCGCATAATACTTCTTCTATAGTTAAGCTGGAAATATTTGCTGGTGCTTCGCAACGGCTAAAACGTCCTAAAGCAATAGCTTTAACTTTAGTAAATGCACCGCTCAAACGCCATTGTGTCAACAGGCGATCGATCCGATACGGTGCTTCGGTAACATCTTCTAAGGCAAGAATAACATCATCAAAATTTGGTTGAATCGACGTACCCAGGAGATGAGTCGCAACAGTCAGATTTGCTGGTAGCAGCACACCCGTCACCACGCCACCACCCCAACCCGTACCCTGGAGAGGCAGTAGGGGACGACCTTCTACCCAATCAAATAATCTTTGTATAGACCAATCTGGTTCTCCTGCTAGCGTCGTCAATACAGGTGCATGAACTCCTGAAATTCCTTCTTTGCAGAGACTCCAGAGTAAAGCGGTAATGTCGGAAAAACCGATCAGCCATTTGGGTAATGATGTAGGGGCGCACAGCTGTGCGCCCCTACCAACCGTCCACGTCCAATCTTCCAAAATCCTCATTCCACCATAGCCACCCCTTGCGCAGAGAATACCGCGACATTCGGGATCTTGCCATGCATCGAGGAGTTGTTGGCGACGGCTTGCATCGGTTCCGGCTAAATATCCAAAAGTGTCGCCGATTATAGGACTAACTTTAACTTGATAACCACGCGATCGCCATATTTCTACACCCCGTTCAAATGCTACCATTTCTCTTAAAGCACCACTAGGGGCAATGACTTTTAATAAATCTCCTGGTTTTAATGGTGATGGTGGTTGGCAAATAGGCATTGCTGCATATAACGAAACTGTAGTTAGCGTAAAATATAGCTGGGAGGGATGCGATCGGGTAAATAACTAAGACAGATTTAATGGGAAGAATTATAACTGCAAAATCTCTCTAAACCACTGCTCAAACCGATCGCCTAACGCCTCTAAAGAAAATTCAGCTTCGGCTTGTTGACGACAGGTATAGCGATTAATTTCATCTAAACGCGCGATCGCATTTACCAAACCCTCTACACTATCTGGTTCGACTAAAAACCCCGTCTTCCCATCTTGAATAATTTCGGCGGGTCCCCCACGGCGATATGATATAACTGGTACGCCACAAGCTAAGGCTTCAATTGCTACATTACCAAATGCTTCTATCCAGCGGGGAGTCATTAACATTGCCCGACACTGACGCAATTCTTGCTGCATTTTTGCTGTCGAAAGAAACCCTAAATACTCAAAAGGTGCATCGGGATAAGTTTGACAAATTTGCTGCCAATAGTCTTCATCTTGAATTTTCCCCATAACTTTTAAGGGGATTTTAGCAATTTGAGCTGCGGCGATCGCATCTTCTAAACCTTTTTCTGGGGCAATTCTCGCTAGCCAAGCTAATTGGTTTTGGGGTTGAGGACAAAACTCGTATAAAGATAAATCTATACCGCTACTGAGATAATATATAGGCGCATCACTCGCCCCTACAAAAGAGAATGTTTCTCCTTGAGAAGGAGTGTAGAAACCAATCGTCCTTGGAAATTGCTCTGCAACTCGTGCCACAATTTCATCCATTGCAGCATAAATCGAACCCATACTGACGAAATGAGCAATGGGAGTTTTAAAAAATGATGTGAGATAAAATGGCAACCAATCGTAAGCAAAATTGACAATTAAATCGTACTCATTCTCTACTTGTCTTGCATATTCACACATATTCGCCAAGACAGAATTTTCCGGCATAGTAATGGGTGCATTTCTTTCCTGGTTCTGGGCAATAACTTGTAGATTACCAGGAATTTCTACAATTGGCATCGACTCAAGTTTCGACCCTTGGGGGGCAAGAATTTGCAGCGTATGCCCCCGCTTTATCATTTCTTGAGCGATATTGTACAGGCTTAATTCTACTCCACCTCCCAATCCTGTGCCGAGGGGTCCCACGGAAGTAGAGATAAATAATAGTTTCAATGGTAGTTGGTAGTTGGTAGTTGGTCATGAGTGAATAGCGCATAGCAGAGATTGTCTCTACATCCTTCTGACTCCTGACTCCTCAGTTTTAACTGTTGACTTTTAGCTTTTGACTTTCATAACTCTGATTCTTTCATAGGAACAGGTACGGACTTTGCTGTTTCCAAAACTTTTTCCGATTCGGATAGATGTGACTCTTTGGCTGTAGATTTCTGAAACAATTGTTCTAATTTCTCTCGCTGATTGACGAGATAAATACTAACTAAGGTGAGAGAAACGCCCGTCCACTGGATGGGGCTGAGAACTTCGGAGAGAATTAAGCTACTAAATAAGAGGGCAAATACAGGCGTGAGAAAGGTAAGGGCGCTAAGACTGGTAAGGTTACCGCTAGAGGCAAAGTAGAAGAATAACCCATAGGCGATCGCACTACCAAAAATCGTGGCATAACTTAGCGATATCCACCCAGATAAACTAATATCTGCCCATTGCCCAGCCTCTAACCCCGCAGAAAGAGCAAATAAGGGAATTCCACCAATAATCATATGCCATCCCGTTGCTGACACTGGATCGGCATGGCGACAGACGTAACGAATCATTACCGTACCAACAGCCATTGATAGGGCTGCGAGTAACATCAGCCATTCGCCGCTTTGGAAGAGGGCGTTTATTGTCGTCGTAGGGGCGCACAGCTGTGCGCCCGTACAGGAATAAGAAATCTCGCCAGAAAATAGGTTGAGAATTAAATCGTCTGGTAAGCCAATTAAACTAATCCCCAGTACGCCAAACATCAATCCCAGCCATCCCCATAAACCGATTCGTTCGCCAAATAACCAACTCGACATTAAAGCCACAGCTAGAGGCTGGGAGTCAATCATGACCGATCCTAAGCCCGCCCCAGTTCTAACTAAACCTTCTGCCAAAAAGCCTTGAAACAGCGATCCATCAATTAAGGCAAATACACTAATCCACAACCACGCCGCCCATCCTTTAGGCTGAGGTCTACCCATCGCCATTGCTGCACCTAATACCAATACGCCAGCAGGTAACAGCCTTACTCCTGCCATGAATAAAGGTGTCGTATGGGGGATAACGCCTTTCATTGCTACCATTGCTGTTCCCCAGAGGAAAAAGGGTGCAATTAATAGTACGGAGGCAAAGGGTAATCTTGATTCAGTCAGTTTCAGATGCATGGGGTGGCTGACAGGGGAGAAGATGACATTTCTCCGATCTTAATCGATTATGTATTTTTGTGAAGCGATCGCCACGCACTGTAACAGAAATCTACAGAGAAAAAATGTTCTATGCTTAAAGTCTAAATTGAGTTACGTCTGGTATATAACTGTACATGCTACGGCTGTTTAAAACCCCTTTTCGCAAACAAATTGCACGGCTAGAAATTACTGGGGCGATCGCGAGTGCGACGCGCAAAAGAGTTCTAGAAGCCCTCAAAACTGTAGAAGAAAGACGCTTTCCCGCCTTACTACTCCGCATTGATAGCCCTGGCGGTACGGTAGGAGACTCTCAGGAAATCTATAGTGCTTTAAAACGACTGCGAGAAAAAATCAAAATTGTTGCCAGTTTTGGTAATATCTCTGCTTCTGGCGGTGTCTATATTGGCATGGGAGCCAGTCATATTGTGGCAAACCCAGGTACGATTACGGGTAGTATTGGGGTAATTCTGCGGGGTAACAACCTAGAACGCTTGCTAGATAAGATTGGTGTTTCGTTCAAAACGATCAAATCCGGTCCCTATAAAGATATTTTGGCTTTCGATCGCGAATTGACAGAACCAGAACAACATATTTTGCAAGAATTGATCGATACCAGCTATCGGCAATTCGTTCAATCTGTGGCTGAAGGGCGCAATTTGACAGAAGAGGCTGTCAGAAGCTTTGCTGACGGACGCATTTTCACCGGACAGCAAGCTTTAGAATTAGGCGTTGTGGATCGGTTGGGAACTGAAGAAGATGCCCGTCGTTGGGCAGCAGAATTAGTCGGACTCGATCCTGAAAAAACCAAGTGTTTCACTCTAGAAGAACGCAAGCCACCATTGCAGCGATTGCTTTCTAGGGAGTCTACGGTAGCATCTGGTTTATTAACTGGGGTAGATTGGTTAGAGTTTGAGCTATCTACCAGCGGCTTACCTTTGTGGCTATATCGTCCGTAATTGAGATGATTTTGGCTGATTCTAGATCCTAGTGGCTAGCGACTAGTGACTAGATCGGAATAAGAATCTAGCCACCAACCACTAGCCACTCATCAACACAAACAACTATTTGGTTAATTTAATTTAAGGAGGAATTGAGCGTGGAGTGGCGATTAAAAGCAATTCGTGGGGCAACAACCGTTACAGAAAATACGGTGCAGGCAATTGACGAAGCCGTGACAGAAATGTTAGACGAGTTGGAGATGAAGAATCAGCTAGATCCGACTCAAATTGTCAGCGTCACTTTTACTGTCACTCGCGACCTCGATGCCATTTTTCCCGCTGCGATCGCCCGCAAGCGCCCTTTCTGGGACTGTGTAGCCATGCTTGACGTACAGCAGATGCATGTAGAAGGTAGTTTAGAACGTTGCATCCGCTGCTTAATCCACGCAAATCTTCCTGCTAATCAAGTCCAGGTTTGGCATCCTTATTTACGCAAAGCAAAGAATTTACGCCCCGATTGGAGTTCTCCCCAACGACTCGTACAACCGGAATCGGTGCAGTCTCATTTAAGGTGAAAAGACAGCTTTCAACTGCAAAATTTTTCCACGCAACGTACAAAGATTTCTACTCCCATACCCAAAGCAGTTTCATCAAAATCAAATCGCGGGTGATGGTGAGGATAAGCTAAGTTTCTGCTAAGATTAGCAGCACCTAAAAAGAAGTAACACCCTGGAACTTCCTGTAGGAAAAATGACATATCTTCACCACCCATTGTCTGACATTCCGGCACAATTCCAAGGGGCGTTTCTACAACTTTTTCAGCTTGCGATCGCACCAAATTCGCTATTTCTGAATTATTGATGACAGGCGGATACAATTGCCAGTAATCTAACTCATATGTCGCACCTTGACTTTGACAAACACCTGCAACAATTTGTTCAAATCGTTGACCAAAATAGCCATCATATTTAGGATTAAAATAACGAATTGTGCCACTCAGATGGGCTGAATCTGCAATTACGTTATGGGCAGAACCAGCATGAAATTCTCCTACTGTGACGACAGCAGAATCAATTGGATCGACATTTCGTGCCACAATTGTTTGTAAGGCATTCACAACTTGACTGGCGACGAGAATTGCATCTACTGTTTGATGCGGCATTGCACCATGTCCGCCTTTCCCCTTAATTTTGAGATCGAATAGTTCTACCGCCGCCATTAGCGCGCCGCTTCTTACTCCAACCGTACCCAAAGGTAAGTTATTCCACAGATGCAAACCGATAATTGCATCGACATCGGGATTTTTCAACACTCCCGCTTCAATCATAGGTTTTGCGCCGCCTGGTCCTTCTTCTGCTGGTTGAAAGATAATTTTTACAGTACCCGCAAAATCTTCTTGGTGCTGAGAAAGATAGTATGCTGTCCCTAATGCGATCGCGGTATGTCCGTCATGTCCGCAAGCGTGCATTACACCATCATGTTGCGACTTATAAGGCACGTCATTTTGTTCTTGGATGGGTAAGGCATCCATATCGGCGCGAATGGCTAGTAGGGGCGCACAGCTGTGCGCCCCTACAGGTTTTTTACCCTTGATTGTAGCTACGATGCCTGTTTTGGCTATTCCCGTTTGATGGTCGATGCCCCATTCTTGCAACTTTTGGGTAATAAATTCAGATGTGAGGTGTTCCCTAAATCCTAATTCTGGACGTTGATGCAGCCGCCGCCGCCATTCTACCAATTGCGCTTGCAATGCTTGAATATCCGAACGAATACGAGAGCGATCGACTGTGAGAGGATTTAAGGAAGTAGAAACCATGCTGAGTAAATAATCTTTTGGGGCAGAATTGCTGACATACCTATACTCAGTTTAAGGTGCTAGAGAGAAATCTGCATCCTGATAGTTAAGTAGTGCGATCGCGCCTTGTATTTAAGGCAGATATTTAATGCAGATACATGTATATAAGTAGTTAAGTTATTTTAGATCTCGTTTCAACTTATCTGATTTACAGCACGATGGCTTACATTGAAGTTCTTGAACAAAGCACAAATAAACTGATTTTTTGTTCTCAAGAACCAATCTGGCGGGCAGTAACGATTAGTGTGTTTTTCTTAATAGGTGGGATTTACTCCTGCTTGCTTGGTTTATTTCTTGTCAAGGATAAACATATTTCTTTAATCTTTTTAAGTATAATTTTAGAATTTCTATTTTCTATTTTTACTCTGTATTTTATCAGACGAAGTTTTGAAGTGACTCCCTGTACTTTTGACAAATCTAAAAATTGTATCTATCTACAAAAAGATGCTCGATTAAGAATGTCAAAAACACAAATAATTGAGGTTCCTTTAGAGCTAATTTTAGGAATTGAGATTGAAACTGCTAGTGGAAATGCAGCAGATTCAGAAATAAGTTACTATCCCAGGTTGATTTTGAAATCAATTTATTGGTGTATTTATCTCAGCGGATTTAATGGTGAATATCAGAATGCTATAGATTTCGCAACAGCAGTTGCTAATTTCCTCAACATACCTTATTTCTTAGTGCGATCGCCAGCACCTAGTCCAACTTTACCTCAGCAAATTTTAGAAAAAGTAGACTCAGAACTATTTTCATGGCGCTATTTACAAGAAGAAGAAATCGATCGCTTGCGACAGCACTTAAATTTATATCCTGATGATGCAGAAGCTCATCTTAGCTTAGGTTATCTACGCTACTATATTAATAAATGGCTGAATCGAAAAAAGGCAATCATCCATTTACAACAAGCAGAAAAATTATTTGAAATTCAGCACAATAGCGATCGTGCTGTTATTGCCAAGGCACTGAAAGCATATATAAGCTGGAATTAAAGCTAGTTTTGACCAAATTGCGATCGCAGTCTTTGGCGAAAATCTTTTGCTGCGGCTAAAGGGTTGGAGTTACTAAGACATTCAGCCAATAAACTAATATCTAAATTTGGTAATATTTCACTTCGTTCTATTCTTTCATAACCAAAATTTTGCTGAAACCGATCGGGCGTTTCTTCACGTAAGTAATAAAGATAGAAATTTTCATTTTGCCAAAACCAAACTTCTCGCACGCCCAATCGCCGATAAAGTTCTAATTTATTAATTCCACCGCCAGTTACTACTACTTCAATAGCTAAATCAGGAAAATCTTTTTCAGTAGCAATACAATAACTTTCATCTGGTTCTGCCCCTGCTTGGCTTTCTTCCTTGCGAAAAGTCGTAGAACCCGTGGGAAAGTACTCTGTATCAGTTTCTAAAAAGTAAATTAGTAGTAAATCTCCAATGCGAGTTTTTCCCTTTTCATGACGGCGACTGGGCGACACAATTTCTAAAACTCCATCTAAATAAGCAACCCGATAGCCAGAATTATCGCCTAAATCGGCGACTAAGGCTTCGTAATGATGCCAACTCACTCCAGTAACAATCCGTTTTTCTTCTGGATCGTCAGCCTGTAGACGTTGAGTTAAATCGTTGAGTAACACCATAGTTGAAAGTCAAAATTCAATCCTAACCCGAAACAGGCTGCGGTTCCCCCACTGCCTCCACAGCAACCGCAGTGCGATCGCGGACGTATTCAACTGCCCATAAAATAGCTTCAGGAGTTGCAGGAGAAGCCAGAGGAACGCAATCAGTATTCCCAAACGCCGCCACTGCTGCCCGAATCGCCTCCCGTACCGAAAGCGCCAACATTAACGGAGGTTCGCCGACAGCTTTACTACCATAAATTACTCCATCTTGAGCTGCCCGTTCTAGCAAATGTAAATTGAAATCTTCCGGTATTTCCCCAATTGTTGGGATTTTATACGTACTCGGTGCATAAGTGCGAATGCGTCCTTTCTCATCCCACACCAACTCTTCCATCGTCAGCCAACCCATTCCCTGCACGAAACCGCCTTCAATTTGTCCGCGATCGACCAGAGGATTTAAAGATTCTCCCACATCATGCACGATGTCAACTTGTCGTAACTTAAAGTTACCTGTAAAGCCATCTACCTCAACTTCACTTACCGCCGCCCCATATGCAAAATAATAAAACGGTCTGCCTTTACCCGTCGCATCATCCCAATAGATGTTGGGAGTGCGATAATATCCTGTAGCAGCAAGACTAATGCGATCGCCATACGCTTGTTTTGTCACTTCTTCAAAATGAACTCGCGCTGAAGGGTAAGTGCGACAATAAATCCAATCGTCAGCAAATACCATCTCTTCGGGTGTATCCAACTTTAATAACCCAGCCGCCACCACAGCCAGCCGAGATTTCAGCGTTTCGCAAGCATCTTTCACCGCTTGTCCGTTTAAGTCTGCACCGCTAGAAGCAGCCGTAGCAGAGGTATTCGGTACTTTTTCCGTACTCGTAGGCATGATCCGCAAGCGTTCGATCTTTACCCCTAACGTTTGGGCGGCGACTTGCAACATTTTAGTATGCAATCCCTGCCCCATTTCCGTACCACCGTGATTCAGTTGAATGCTACCGTCGGTGTAGATAAGGACTAATGCGCCTGCTTGGTTGTATTGCGTTTTATTAAAGGAAATCCCGAATTTTACCGGAGTAATTGCCAATCCGCGTTTTTTATAGGCACTAGCTTGGTTATACTGCGCGATCGCCTCTCTACGTGCGGTAAAATTCGAGCTATCTTTTACCTGTTGCCAAACTTTAGTAATGCGGTTATCAAAAATTTCTTGGTCGTAATGAGTGGTATTCGTTTCCCCTTCACCGTGGTAGAAATTGCGTTCTCTTACCACTTCCGGCGGTAAACCCAAATACCGCGCTACCCGATCCATAATATCCTCAATAACTACCATGCCTTGGGGACCGCCAAAGCCTCGAAATGCCGTATTAGAAACTTTATTAGTTTTGGCAATTTGTCCTTTTACTGCTAAATGGGGAATGTAATAAGCATTATCTACGTGTAACATTGCCCGCAAAAGTACGGGAGGAGATAAATCCAAACTCCAGCCACCATCGGCGTATAAATCTACATCCAAAGCAACGATTTTGCCCTCATTGGTAAAACCAACTTTATACTGTCCTAAAAATCCGTGACGCTTGCCCGTCAAAATCATATCGTGGTGACGTTTTAATTTTACCCGCGCCGGACGACCTGTTTTATATGCTGCGATCGCGGCTACACCTGCGAATGGATTTGCCTGCGATTCTTTTCCGCCAAATCCGCCACCCATTCTGATACAAGTGACGACAACTTGATTTTTAGTAATTCCCAACACGCGGGAAACAACAATTTGTGTTTCTGTGGGATGCTGGGTAGAAGCATAAACTTGATAATTACCTTCCCCATCTGGTATGACCCAACTCGCATGGGTTTCCAGGTAGAAATGATCCTGACCGTTCATTGCCATTTCACCTTCAAGATAGGAATCTACCTGCTGTAAAGCTGTTGCCGGATCGCCCCGCTTGATAACTCTCGGTTTAAGATGAAAGCTATGTGCTGCGATCGCGTCTTTTATCGTCAGAATTGGTTCTAGTGGTTCGTATTCGACGACAATCTTTTCTGCACCCAGTCTTGCAGCTTCATCGGTTTCTCCTGCTACCCAAACTACTGCTTGTCCGTAGTAACTAATTTCCGCGTCGGGAAGCAAGATTTCATCGTAGACAATTGTTCCAGTATCGTTTACGCCTGGTACATCTGCGGCTGTGATGACTGTGACGACACCATCGATTTCGTATGCGCCAGCAGGATCGATTTTTGTAATTCGTGCCTTTGCGTGGGGAGATAGTACGGGGTAGAGGGAAAGCATCCCTGCTGGTAAGCGTTGGTCATCAGTATAAATTGCTTTGCCGCTGACGTGTCCGGCGGCGCTTTCGTGGCTTCTTGTTTTCCCTACTGTCATCTCGTCCCTCTCAAGGTTATGTGATTTTGGTCGCGCAAAGACGCAGAGGCGTAAAGATAAGGAAGTCAAAAGCTAAAAGTTAAAAGTCAAAATCACTAACAACTACCCATTACCCATTACCCATTACCAATTTCCACAAAAAACTTCTCAAACAAGTTGGCAACCAACATCTTGCGATATTCGGCGCTACCTCGCAAATCTGTCAACGGCGTAAAGGCTTGTTTCAATTCTTGTTTTGCTTGTTTTACCGTCTCAGCATTCCAAGGTTTGCCAATTAACGTTGATTCTACTGCTATTGCCCTGGCTGGTGTTGCAGCAACTCCGCCATATGCGAGTCTGGCGTGTTCGATTTGGTTGCGATCGCCTAGATCGATTGTAAATGCAGCTGCGACAATACTAATATCGTCCGTGCCGCGTTTGCCTACTTTATAAGACTGACTCAAGCGGCGAGTCGCACCAGGTGTAATGTTTTTGGGAATTTGAACGGAGACGATGACTTCTCCTGGCTGCAAATCTGTTTTTCTGTAACCTTTGAAGAAATCTGCTAAGGGAAGAATTCTTTCACCTCCACTCCCAGTTATACGTAATTGGGCATCTAAAGCGAGTAATACTGGAGGCAAGTCGCCAATTGGTGAAGCTGTACCGATATTACCTCCTAGTGTGGCTCGATTTCTGATTTGACGTGCCGCAAACCAATGCAGCATCTCATCCATTGCTGGAAAGACACCGCGCAAGTTATCTTCAATCTGACTCAACGGCACTGCTGCCCCAATTTCCACCAATTCTGGTATATTTGTCAGAGTTTTCAATTCTGCTACCGCTTCTAAGGAAATCAGCACTGGAAACTTTTTGCTATGGTGGCTCATTTCCAGTCCTAAATCTGTTGCCCCTGCGACTAAGATAGCGTCAGAATACTGTTGCAGTAATTCTAAAACTGTCTGTAACTGCGTCGGGCGATAAAATTTTTGGTTCTCACAACTGTAGCTAATTTGACTGACTTGAGTTGTTGCTTGTGCTAGTTTCTGACTGAAACAATCGCTGGGTGGCTGCATTTGCATGACTTGTTGGGCAGCACGGCGAATTGACAAATATCCCGTACAACGGCATAAATTCCCCTCTATGACTAGATCGTCAACTTGGCGATCGTAGTAGGCAGCGAACATACTCATAATAAAGCCAGGGGTGCAGTAGCCACACTGAGAACCACCCGTTTCTACCATTGCGGCTTGGACTGGATGTAACTGTCCGTTGGCAACCCCTTCTACAGTAATAATTTCTCTTCCCGCTACTGCACCTAAGGGGATAAGACAGCTATTGACTGCTTGATAGTGGGGTTTTCCATCCGCGCCTTCGCCTACAATGGCAACAGTACAAGCCCCGCAGTCGCCATCGCCACACCCTTCTTTCGTACCAATGCGTCCGCTTTGTCGCAAGTACTCTAACAGCGTTGTCGTAGGTGAGACATCTTTCAGGCGGACTGTTTCGCCATTGATGGTTAAAATTAAGCGTTCTGGTGATAATTGCTGCACTTTCTAAATCCGCTTGTTAAAAAGTGACTTCGCGATCGATCTTAGACGAGTCAGCCACTGGGCTGCATAAAAGTGCTTGACCAATGCGATCGCGCTATCTAATTAAATTTATTTAAGTATACTGTATACAAAAAAATGCCAGAATAAAAGTATTCGGAAATACTTAAATGGGGAAATTGTGGCGATCGCGACCTCTAGTACTTTGCTGAGAGGCGCTTAATCCTACTTCACTATTGTTAAAAATTTTTAGAAAATGCCGCAGCGATCGCAAATTGCAGTAAATTCGTTTTTGGTTGTAGTCTTATATTCATAAGGAATCTAGCAATATGTTTTCAGCATCGTTTTTACCATCAATCCTAGTTCCGCTGACGGTTCTAGTATTTCCTTCCATAGCAATGGCTTTGTTGTTTCTCTACATTGAGCGTGAAGACCCCTCAGGGATCTAGAGAATTCGGAATGCCGAATTAACTCTGTTAACTAGGCAATGTTTCTGAATCCCTAACTAAAAAACCGCTTATCCAGTCTAGGTAAGCGGTTTTTTAGCATTATAGTCAATAACGGTAAACGCGAGCGCGAAAAACTTCAGCTAGCTATTTCAGCATTGCAAAGATCAAGCGATCGCTGAAAATCAGCCAAAAGCCTCGTATTTCAGCTTTTTGACCTTTGACTTTTGACTTTTAACTTTTGCAAGTTCTTACAACGAGGAACCTAAATGAGTGTAAGAACCGTAAAAGAATGTTCCAACAACGACAATCACGCCCAAACCAGCAATAGTTGCTACAACCCAAAGGGGTATTCTTCCACTTCCAGACACAGCTTTTTCTCCTACCTAAATTACACAGTTAGATAAATTAAAGACAACAGCCTTGAATCTAGTTAGTTGAAGAAATAACTAGAAAACAAAATGCCCAGCACGAATATTAGCAGCAAACCCAAGTATAGGGAAGTCCGGTTTAATTCTACAGGCTGGTTATTAGGGTTTTTCGATCTCTCTAATGGCATAAACTTCTCCTATCGCTGAATGAATTGCATAGAAGCGATCGCACCTAAGAAAAATACTGTTGGTACAGCTAAGGTGTGAACTGCTAGCCAGCGGACGGTAAAAATTGGATATTGAATTGGTTGATTGACTTGATTGGTATTCATTTCAAACTACTTTCCTATAAAGTCTTCGATTTGCTTTCTGCTTTCAAAGCGATCGCTCACGATTGGCAACTCTTGCCGTTCTTGAGGATAGTATTCGTTTGGTCGGGGTGTCCCAAATACATCATAGGCAAGACCAGTACTAACGAATAACCAGCCAGCGATAAACAAAGCTGGAATAGTAATACTGTGAATCACCCAGTAACGCACGCTGGTAATAATATCCGAAAACGGACGCTCACCTGTCGTTCCTGACATTTATCTTCCTCCATTAAGAACCATTACTTTCTTACTCATTATCATACGAAACCTTGACCAGTAGTTAGCGATTAGTCGGGAGTAAAGAATGGGTGTGAACATTTGATAATTAGTTGACAGTTGACAGCTATCTGTAGCCAGTGGCAAATAGGGTGTGGGGTGTGGGGTGTTAGGGAATTTTATATTTTGAATTTTGAATTGCTCCCTTGTCCCCCTTGTCTTCCCCCTCTTCCTTGTCTCCCTTGTCTCTTTCTTCCCGACTCTCCAAATACATCAAGCCGATTCTGCTTGACCTTGATAACGCAGCAAAATTCCGCGCTGACCGATAATAAATCCTTTCTCTGGAGAAAGAAAGACGATCTTGTAAAGATTTGAGGGAACTGATTCTATGCCTCGATCTTTTTGCCAAGTTTTCCCGCCATCTGGACTGCAAAGTAGATTACCACTGCCACCAGTCACCCAAATTTCTTCAGGTGTCCGATAAGCCAAATCTAGCAATCCCCAACTAGTAGATAACTCTGGATTTTGTACTTCTTCCCATTCTTCTGTATTATCTGCCTTAGTAAATTGCACTTGACCGCCTCGTGCCAGCATCCAGACACGCCCGTCTTTACCAAATCCCATATTTTGCAGGCGACGGGAACTATTCCGGTTATGACCTTGCCATGCCGTTTGACCTGGTTCCCAGGTTGAATAGAAATTCCCCTTAGCAGAAACAGCAATGTACTTACCATCTTCAGAACGTGCCACGTTTCGCAGCACGCCTACGGCTTCCTGTACCATTGCTTTCCAGTTTTTACCCCCGTCAGTAGTGCGGTAAATTGCCCCTACATCTGTAGTCATCTCCGCTGACTGTTGACCCAGCGCCACAATTGTGTTTGGGTTACCTGGTAGCTTTTCACTTAAAAGAATCCGCGACCAAGTTTCGCCACCATCATTTGTATGTAGCAGTAAAGATGGTTCGCCCACAATCCATCCTTCTTGACCGGAAAAGCTCACGGAAGACAGAATAAAGTTTTTGTCACCTAAATCCAAGCTCTTCTGCTGCCAGGTTTTGCCACCATCCTTAGTTTCAAATAAAGCAGATTTATTCCCTACTAACCAGCCATGTTGGGTATCTTCCGTAAAGCCAACATCTTGCAAGTTAACATCCGTTGGTAAAGTAACTACCTCCCAAGGATTGTAACTAGTAGAGGGAACGCTACTACAGCCGACGCACAGCAAGACGACTGCTACGAGGACAACAATCTTTTGCCAAAATTTTAACGGTGAAAACATGCTGATTTTACGTGCTCTACTTAAACAAATTGAATGTATTGTAAGAATATTTCAGTATGCCGATAGGTCGAATGAAAGCCTATCTACTTGTCAGCATACAGATAGATGGCTTTAGCGATCGCCGTCTGCACCAAGCTTGCCTGACAGCAGATTCACTGTAACCCATATAGGCTGAGAAAAAACAAGACGGCTAATGCTAAAGCACCGAAGATCAAAATGTTCTTCTGACCTGGAGTGAGCTGATTTACGCCAAGCCCGTAGCTGAGATTTTCCTTAAAGCCAGAGGCTTGTCCCACTGGACCAATGTTGGCAAATGCGTTTTTACGCGCTCCACAAACTGGACATCGCCAAGTAGAAGATAGTTCGGCAAATGGTATGCCAGGGGCAATATCGTGCTTATCATCGCCGCGATCGGGTTCGTACACATAGCCGCAAGCCCGACATTCATAGCGGTCTAGCGCTTGGGTATCAATAGCTGGTTCGCTCATAGTAAGGCAAATGAGAAAGTAGAGGCGCAAAACTTAAAATCATGTTAAAAATTATGACGCGAAATGACTTCTTCTACAAGGGGTAAGGGAGCAGTTATCAGTGACCAGTGACCAGTGACTGATTAACATGCACCACTCTCTGTTACAAATTCCGAATTTTCCTCACTCCTCGCTCCTCACTCCTCATCCCTAACTCATGCATAGATTTTTTCAATCACGAGTAGAACTGAATCGAATGATGTCAAGAGTTAGGTTTTGCTAGTGCGTGAAACCCAAATATATATAATATGTAAAGACAGATAACAAAACTATTGACTCTAGCAACGGTAATTATCCATCGTGTTTGTTCTTAGCGGCTACGAGTATTTACTAGGCTTCCTCTTAATCTGTAGTTTAGTTCCAGCGCTTGCCCTTTCTGCATCTAAGCTCCTCCGACCGAGCGGACGCAGCCCAGAACGCCGGACGACATACGAATCAGGCATGGAACCCATAGGCGGAGCCTGGATTCAGTTCAATATCCGCTACTATATGTTTGCGCTGGTCTTCGTGGTTTTTGATGTAGAGACAGTATTTCTCTATCCTTGGGCAGTTGCATTCCACAGCCTCGGTCTTTTGGCTTTTATTGAAGCCCTTATTTTCATTGCAATCTTAGTTGTTGCCCTTGTATATGCATGGCGTAAAGGAGCTTTGGAATGGTCTTAAATATCGATCCAGCCGGACAAAAAGAACGTATCATTAACCCAATCGAGCGCCCTTCAGTTACTCAAGAACTATCTGAGAACGTCATTCTCACTACAGTTGACGATCTCTATAACTGGTCTAGACTCTCTAGTTTGTGGCCTCTGTTGTTCGGTACGGCTTGTTGCTTTATCGAATTTGCAGCTTTGATTGGTTCGCGGTTTGACTTCGATCGCTTCGGACTCATCCCCCGTTCTAGCCCCCGTCAGGCTGACTTAATCATCACCGCTGGCACGATCACGATGAAGATGGCTCCGCAGTTGGTGCGGCTTTACGAGCAAATGCCTAATCCTAAGTATGTGATTGCTATGGGTGCTTGTACCATCACTGGTGGTATGTTTAGCGTGGATTCGCCTACTGCTGTACGGGGTGTCGATAAATTGATTCCTGTTGATGTTTACTTACCTGGCTGCCCTCCTCGCCCAGAAGCCATCATCGATGCCATCATCAAGTTACGCAAGAAAATTGCGAACGAGTCGATGCAAGAGCGGACTCCGATTAAGCAAACTCACCGCTATTACAGCACGACCCATAGCATGAAGGTTGTACCACCTATCAGCGATGGTAAATATTTACAGGTTGCTGCACGGCAAGCGCCGCCGAAGGAGCTGGCAGAGGCAATTGGTATGCCCATACCACCAGCCCTGCAATCAGCTGCCAAAAAAGAGGAGGTGAACCGTGGCTGAGGAAGAAATAAAAGAAGAGACTAAACCCGTACCTGCTGAACAAACAAAAATTGTTGAAGCTGGAAAGACTTCTAAGTGGTTGAAGGACAATGGCTTCGATCATGAAGTTATGGAGCCAGACCACTTAGGTGTGGAGATTATCAAAGTCGATCGCAATTTTCTCCTACCGATCGCCACAGCACTCTATGCTTATGGTTTTAACTATCTTCAGTGTCAGTGCGGCTACGATTCTGGTCCAGGACAAGATTTAGTCAGCATGTATCATTTAATCAAGCTGAGCGATAATGCTGACAGACCAGAGGAAGTGCGGATTAAAGTTTTTCTGCCTAGAGAAGACCCCCGCGTACCTTCGGTTTACTGGATTTGGAAAGCAGTAGACTGGCAAGAACGAGAATCGTACGATATGCTTGGCATCGTCTATGAAGGACATCCAAATTTGAAACGGCTGCTCATGCCTGAAGATTGGGTTGGTTTTCCCTTACGTAAAGATTATGTCTCCCCAGACTTCTACGAATTGCAGGATGCTTTTTAACAGTGACCAGTGACCAGTGACCAGTGACCAGTGACCAGAATAAACACCGATCGCTGATTTAGTTTTTGTAGAGACGTTACGTGTAACGTCTCTACAAATTTTTGACATAAATGCGATCGCAGCGTGCTGTTTCTACCCCTGTTGCAGGTTGGTAGCCACTGCTTTCGTATAGTTTGATGGCTTCTACTAAAACACTAGCGGTTTCGATCCATATTTGTCGAAATTCCTTAGCTGCGATCGCTTTTTCTAACTCTTGTAATAAAAATCTCCCCAAACCCAACCCTCTAGCTTGGGGTAGAAGATACATTTTTCTAATTTCTACAGCTTTCTCACCGCGATGGAAAGGATAGTAGCCAGCCGTTCCCACGATTTGACCTTGGGATTCTACTACCCAAAACTCACCACCGATGGCTAAATAATAATTTTCGACCTCCAACACATCTCGGTCAGCACCTACAGGTTCCCAATCCAAACTATATTCTGCCAACACAGAACCAATAACTGTCGCCACCAGATTGCGATCGCTTGTTTGCCAATCGCGAATGAGAAAATCTTTGTAAATAGCTTGCATAACTGGTAATGAGGAAGTCGGGGTCGAGAGTCGGGAATCGGGAGTAGCAACAAATGACGAATGACCAATGACCAATGACCAACTAACTATGTATCCTCGGTTGAGGATGTAAAGTTAATAATAACTGACTCTCTACTACAGCTAATTCTTCTAGTCTTTGGGTGAACACAGCGCGATCGAAATAAGTCTCTGCCAAAATCCAATACGTCCCAAAATGTCTAGCTTCCGAAGCCATCAAACCGCGATAAAATTTAGCTAGCTCTGGTTCTGGGCAATGGGTGGCTAAAAGTCCTAACCGTTCGTGACTGCGAGCTTCAATCAAACCAGAGACGAGCAAAGAATCCAACATCCGTTCTGGCTCTTTGGCACGAATTTGCGCCTTTAACCCCGCGCCGTAAGGAGGTGGTGCTAAAGGTGCTAGAGGAATTCCCCGCCGTTCCAACCATTGGTTCACCTGCTCGAAGTGTTCCAATTCTTCCCGGGCGATCGCTGTTAGCGATCGAACTAATTTTTGGCTCGAAGGGTAACGAAATATTAAATTTAGAGCTACCCCAGCTGCTTTGCGTTCGCATTGGGAATGATCCAATAAGATGGTATCCAAGTTAGCGATCGCTTGTTCTACCCAATCCTCAGTGGTTGGGACGACTAGAGCGTTAATTCTGGCGAATGTTAAATCGGCTACATTCATACTTACTTAATTTCACTAGAGCTGATTTTTTTGGCTTAAGCCATAATTAAAATGAAAGATTAATATTTTTCAAACATTCTTCACCCATTCTTTAACCAATATCTCCTTGAGTACAGATAGGCTGGAATCAACAAGCGGTATTATTGTTAACCCAAAACTTCTATGAGCGCAGCGCACCAACGTCGCATTATTATCGGTGATGTGCACGGTCACTATGACGGACTGATGATTTTGCTTGAGGCGATCGCCCCTGGCGCAGCCGATGAAGTTTATTTCTTGGGAGACCTAATCGATCGCGGACCGCAAAGCGCACAAGTCGTTGATTTTGTCAAGCAAAGTCCTTACTATTGTTTGCTTGGCAATCACGAACAAATGCTGCTAGATGTGTTGACTAAACGCGCTTCCAATCAAATTCGCCAAGCTTGGCTTTATAGCGGCGGATATGAGACTTTAAGCAGTTACAAAACAGCCACTATTCCTCGCGATCATATCGAATGGCTGCAAACCTTGCCTACTCACCTCGACTTAGGCGATATTTGGTTAGCTCATGCTGGACTCGATCCCAGGCTTCCCTTGGAAGAGCAGTCAGTCGAACAATTTTGTTGGGTGCGGCAGGAATTCCACAGCATGAAGCAGCCCTTCTTTGAAAACAAACTCATTATTGTCGGTCATACAATCACGTTTACCCTACCAGGAGTACGCCCTGGAGAACTTGCCCAAGGACAAGGTTGGTTGGATATCGATACTGGTGCTTATCATCCCAGAAGCGGTTGGCTCACAGCAGTTGATATCAACAATCAGATTGTTTATCAAGTCGATGTCTACGATAAGCTAGTTCGGACATTGCCTCTGTCAGAAGCAGCAATCCGCATCAATCCCGCCCAGGTATTAGCAAGATTGTAGAGACACTCTACCGAACATCTCTACAAATAAAAATTAACGTAATAGCGGGCGAATTCTAGCTCTGTAAGCGGCGCTATCTAACCCATCGCCCTCATCTGCCGCTTGAGAATCGATCGCTTCTCTGAGTCTGGCAATACGGCTCTGAGTGGCTGGGTGAGTACTCAAAACAGCAGGTGTGGAACCACCTTTCTTCAATAATTTCTCCATAAAAGAAACCATTGCTTCTCGATTGTAGCCAGCTCGTCCTAAAATCTCTAGCCCTGTCGTATCTGCTTCGTACTCATCTTTACGACTATTAGGACGGCGCAAAGCCAGATCGACACCAATCGCCACAGCTCGGTTACGGTTTAAGCCAG
This sequence comes from Chroococcidiopsis sp. [FACHB-1243], assembly GCF_014696895.1. Taxonomy (NCBI): domain Bacteria; kingdom Bacillati; phylum Cyanobacteriota; class Cyanophyceae; order Chroococcidiopsidales; family Chroococcidiopsidaceae; genus Chroococcidiopsis; species Chroococcidiopsis sp. [FACHB-1243]. The sequence goes on from NZ_JACJQX010000004.1 coordinate 20,373, forward strand.
CCGCAGTTGCCAGTCCCCCGGCGATCGCCGTGCTACGCATTTGCTTAATCAAATGACGATTGGTAATGTGACCGATTTCGTGACCTAGTACGCTCGCTAATTCTGCTTCGTTATCGGCAGTACGCAGCAATTCGGTGGTGACGTAGACAAAACCCCCAGCCGTAGCAAAGGCATTGACGCTGTTATTATCTACAATTTGAAACTGGTAAGGAAGATTAGGGCGATCGCTCTCGGCGGCTACCCGTTCTCCTACCCGTTCTACATAGCGATTGACGCTCGCGTTGCGATAGAGACGAAATTCTTTCCCAACCATCTGTTGGTTAATTTGCTTGCCTAACTCGACTTCCTCTTCCTCAGAAACATCAGACAGTTGGATGATTTGCGCTCCCTGTTGAATGAGATCGAACCAGGAAATGGCTTTTGCCAAGCCAGCCGAACCGATCAGTAAGCCGATGACTACTGATAGTGATATGAGCGGATAAAGCCAGCGACGCTGGATGCGACGAGAGAACGAAAAGAATAGGTTGAACATCGCCGGGAATTGTTGTTTGAAAGACGGAAAAATTTTTAAACTTGCTGTAATGATAGACGGGCAAAAAAGCTTTTGGTTGCCATATCTGGGAATGAGAAAGGGGACTCCGTGGTTCAAGGGGGACAATGGGAAGAAATATAGTCTCCCCGATTCTTGTCTATTCAAATCGTAAAATATCTCTCATCGCAGTAGAATCGTGCTACCCTTTCATTGACCAGCGACCAGCAACCAGTTAATTTTGACTTTTGACTTTTGACTTTTGACTTGTTTCCCCTTGTTCCCTCGTCTCTTCCTCTAAGTATGAAAATTTTAGATTCCCAAGGGCGTTTATTTGGTAAGGTTAGTCTCCTCGATATCGGAGCAGCTTTAGTCATCTTCTTGGTAGTGGTGGGGATCTTTTTCTTCCCTGGCACTTCGGGAGCGCAAATTGGCGTGACTACCAAACCTGTAGAAATTGATGTGATTGTGCGGGGTTTGAGCGTGCGCGATCCGCAACAGCTATTTGAGCAGGGACTAAAGCCAGGTGGAAAAACCAACATCATTATCCGCAATCAGCCTTACGGTCAGGTAGGCGTGAAAGCTGTTAAACAACTACCGAGAACCACCCTCGTACCTCAACCTGATGGCTCCGTGAAAGTTTTGCCCGATCCACGCGAAAATCAATACATCATGGATATGGTCGTCACTTTAGAAGGCAACGCTCAATTAACCAAAAATGGTCCAGTTATTGGTAACAGCAAACTTAAAATTGGCATTCCTGCTCAGCTAGAAGGCTTTAACTATGATTTTACTGGTGGTGTCATCGCTCTAAGATTTCCAGAAAAAGGATGAATGAGAATTCGGAATTGAGAGTGGAGACGCAAGAATTTGCATCCGTAAAGAGTTTATACAACAGCAGCTACAGAGCTAGTTAAGGAAGGTAAAAATTGCCGAATCAGTCCGATTGTTACGGCTGGAAGTTCTAGCTGTGGTGTCAAGCCGACCTCTGGTAATTTTTGAAAAATTTTAATGGCTTGAGGATTGATCTGGGCAAATCGCTGTCCGATTTCTGGGGAAGTGAATTCAGATTTTTGTCCCCAGATGATGGCTGTAGGAACGGTCAGTTGGGGAATATAGAGAGATAAGTCGAAGCACAAGTCGCCACGGACAAAAGATAAGGCGGCGTACTCAGCGTTTGGTTGAGTCGCAGATTCGAGGTAAGCAGCGACTATTTCTTCATAAATCCGATTGGGTTGGGCAAACTGGCGCTGTTCTAAGAAACTACGAATCCCGTTACTCGTAGCAACTCCCGTGCTGTAAAGTAGGCGATCGAGAATGGGAACGCTGACGATCTGGGCAAAGAAACTACGGGAATAGTTTTCGCCAAAATCAGATAGTCCGGCAGGTGTAGTCAAGATTAAAGACTGAAATAATTCTGGACGAGCGATCGCTACTCTAACGACCATCGCTGCTGTCAGGGAGGAAGCAATAACTGTCACCGCACCCTGACAAGTCTGTTCTAAAAATTCCGCGATCGTCGTGAGATAATCTTCAACGCGATAACTCCGTGCTGGATGCTCAGAGCGTCCCCAGCCAATTAAATCGGGTGCGACGATGCGATACTCAGCCGCAAAAGCCGGATAAACCTTCGACCATTCGTAAGCTGAAGACCCGCCACCAAAACCATGTATGAAAACGAGAGTTGGTTTGTCAGTATTATCGGCTCCATCTTTCAACCAAGGTTCTCCAGCATCGGTATAGTAAACCATTCTGCCTAGAGAGGTCATCACAGAACGCTGTTCAAATCCAGGTGGTAAAAACATAATTTGTTATTGGTCATTGGTCATGGGTCATTTGCAAGTAGCTAGCCACCAGCCACTAGTCACTAGTCACTGATAACTAGTCACTGATTCACGGGTTCTGCTTTTTCTACTGATTTATCGGTGACTCCCAAAGTCAGTTTTAGGGGCGTGCGCGTGGGGTAAGCTTTGACCACTTGGCGATAGACTTGATAGTTTGTCGGTAAAGATACTTGGCGATCGCCTTGGGGATAACTAAATTGATACTCCACAGATTTGATTAACTCTGGAGTACTCGCTCGTTCACCCGATTTCTTTCTTTGTTCTACCTCATCTACTGTAGGGCGTGGCGGTAGAGCCGCCCACCACAGTCCTCGGTCGTCGGGACCAGTCACCGCACCCATTGGTTTAATTCCATTACGATTGATTAAGGACGTGGAAGCAAAAGTTTCAAATCGAGGTGATTTGTTATTAAGGTCGATGGCATACTTGACTTGCCAAGTGTAAATTGTTTTTGCAGTAGCTTCGTATTGGTCAATTGTTAGATTAGAACAACCACTTAGGGCGATCGCGATCGCACCCCCCACTACCATTAGTCGATACCAAGAATTGCTCATCAGTTATCAGTTATCAGTTATCAGTTATCAGCGAGTCGGGAAATTTTAACTTTTGACTTTTGACTTTTAACTTTCCCTACTCCCTACTCCCTACTCCCTCATTAATGCAGCTAGCGCCCTTCTTACCCCTAATGTATCGAATTCTCAAGCCGTCGTTTCCTAGTTGCTTGTGGTCTGGTCACGATCGCGCCCGCTCGATTGCTTTGACTTTCGATGATGGTCCCCATCCTTCCCATACGCCTAAGTTACTAGAAGTTTTAGACCGCTATGCCATCCCTGCTAGTTTTTTTTGGCTGGGTGCTTGCGTTCGACGCTCTCCTGAGCTTGCCAAAGCAATTTACCAACGAGGACATTGGATCGGTAATCACGGCTACGATCATCGCTCTTTTCCCATGCTGACACCTACCGAATTGCAACACAGCCTGGTAGCTACCCAAGAGGCGATCGCGACTGCTTGTGACTTGCCTACTGCTCGCGTGCGTGATGTCCGTCCGCCAAATGGTTTATTTACGCCTCAAACCTTAAACTTGTTACATCAATGGGACTACAGACCCGTAATGTGGAGTGTGGTTCCTGAAGATTGGGTTCGTCCTGGGGTGGCTGTTGTCGTTCAACGGGTCATGCAGCAGGTACAAAACGGTTCGCTGATCGTACTGCATGATGGTGCTTGTGGTGGTGCAGATGTTGCCGATATTGCTGCTCTCTTAATTCCTCAATTGTTAAGCATGGGTTACGAATTGGTCACGATCGATACCTTGTGGCAACAATCTCTATCCCTTACGAGTCAAGGTTTTTCGTCTTCTTTAACTAGTGGCGATCGATCTTTTTGACACAAATTTAGTGAATTTCTCGTGAGGGAAGCTGTCATCTGCCTTCAGTATTAATTACAATGACAGAGAAAAGTTTATTAGTTTGTCAAGAACACGTAGGTTGAAATATCCGTACAACCTCAGTTAACTTGTGATTATGATTGACGATCGAATCAGTTGCATCTCAATCAAAATTAGAACATTTGCACTAAGTGGTAAGTTTGATGTTTTGGAAAATGCCAAAACCTATTTCCGCACCAGTGCAGAGTTACTGGTACTACTATTGTCAATCGCGCTTAGGGGACACATGAACGACTAAACAAGGCTGAATAGGTGGTCTAGACTATTTTTCCTCGCAAAACACGCAATGACAAAAAATGCTCTGCTCCTGTTGTCTTACACTACTAAGCATTGCACTTCACCATCAATTTGCACTCTGCAACCTGGGTAGATCTACGCGATTTTTCTCCAGATTACGGAAGACAAATTTAAGATGTAATTCGTAGGTGTAAATACAAATTGGGAAACGATTGAACTTGTCTTGACCTTCTGACTTCAAAATTAGAACACTAAATCTGCCCAAATTTTGTGAAACAGGCTACAATCGGAACGGTCTTCATTACCTAAGAGATAAATAGCTATTGGTGCATCTATCCAAGGCTATGTCTATTGAATTGAGCAGAGCTTATTTTAGACCAATCGGTTAATCTCAAAGTATGTTTTCAGGCAAGAATCCTACCACCATATCGTTCGGATCTGCCCATGAATCTTCCCGACAGAGAATCTTTTTGCAGCCAGTCGCTAGCTGATGCAATGAGAGCAATTTTTAAGTGACTAAATGTTTGTTGAATCAAGGAGCATGAGGAACGCGGCATGAACCAGGCTAACAACGTACTACTCGAAAATATTCAACAGTCTGAACCCCAAATGGCTCGCCAGTCTGATTTCGAGCGTGATTTTGACTTTTCATTAGAAGAAGCAGAAGAGTTACAAAGCTTAGAAGTAGATGATAGTGACGGATTTTTAGAAGTTCAGCCTGACGAGGATGACGCTAAGCCTGGGAAAGGTGGAAAAACCCGTCGGCGGACGCAAACAAAGAAAAAACAATATACCGAAGACTCGATTCGCCTTTACTTACAAGAAATCGGTAGAATTCGCCTCCTGCGGGCAGACGAAGAGATTGAATTAGCACGAAAAATTGCCGATTTACTAGAACTAGAGCGAATTCGAGAAAAGTTATCCGATCGATTAGATCGCGAACCGCAAGACAGTGAATGGGCGGAAGCAGTTAAGCAGAATTTACCTGCATTTCGCTATCGTTTGCACGTCGGACGGCGGGCTAAGGACAAGATGGTGCAGTCAAATTTGCGCCTAGTGGTTTCGATCGCTAAAAAATATATGAATCGCGGGCTGTCGTTCCAAGACTTGATTCAGGAAGGTTCTTTAGGTTTGATTCGGGCAGCTGAGAAGTTCGACCACGAAAAAGGCTATAAGTTTTCTACCTACGCTACATGGTGGATTCGCCAAGCAATTACTCGCGCTATTGCCGATCAATCTCGTACTATTCGCCTGCCAGTCCACCTCTACGAAACTATTTCCCGCATTAAAAAAACCACTAAATTGCTATCGCAAGAAATGGGTCGCAAGCCAACCGAAGAGGAAATTGCTACCCGCATGGAAATGACAATTGAAAAGCTGCGGTTTATTGCTAAATCAGCTCAGCTACCAATTTCATTAGAAACGCCCATCGGTAAGGAAGAAGATTCCCGACTGGGCGATTTTATTGAATCGGATGGAGAAACGCCAGAAGATCAGGTTTCTAAGAATTTATTGCGCGAAGACTTAGAAAAAGTTTTGGATAGTCTCAGCCCACGGGAAAGAGACGTGTTGCGTTTGCGCTATGGCTTAGATGACGGTCGAATGAAAACGCTAGAAGAGATAGGTCAGATCTTTAACGTGACTCGCGAAAGAATCCGTCAAATCGAAGCAAAAGCTTTACGTAAACTTCGCCATCCCAACCGTAATAGCGTGTTGAAAGAATATATTAGATGAAGTCGGAAGCCAGAAGTCAGAAGTCGGAATTAAAGATTTTTAGATGTATCTAGACTAACTTCTGGTTTTGAAGAGAAGAATGCATGATTGGTGTGAAGATAGTTGTGGATTATCTTCACATAAAAAAAGACTTGGAAATGCCTGTTTCCAAGTCTTTTTGTTGCTTTAAATCTAACACCACAGATTTACAGAATTCCCCAGAAGTGAAGGAAACCTTGACCTGAGAACAATTCGATCGCAACAGCTGCTAGGAAACCGATCATTGCTAAACGACCGTTCCAAATTTCAGCTTGTGGTGTGAAACCCCAACGCCATGCGTTGCGATCGTCAATGATTGGTGTGGTAACTTTAGTTGTGTCTTGCATGATTGATGCTCCTAAATTGGTACTTCAGTCAGAAAAATGTAACTTTTTATTTACTTATATAAACTAATATAACAATTACTTGATGGAGATGCAACAGCTTAAACGAAATTTACTGGCAAAAAGTCGGACTGAAGCAAAGAAAATCTAACCAAAATCAAAAAATCAGCTAGCGTACATTCAAATCGCATCGTGCTGTCCGAGCGGACAAGATGCCCACTCCACAAAAGCCAGAACATTCGCTAACCAAAAACGAGTGGTTGCCTAGCCTTACACTATCGGTAAAGAAATAAAGCAATAAAAAAGCCCACCATTGCCAAGCGACCATTCCAGAGTTCTGCTTGAGGGGTGAAACCCCAGCGCCATGCATTGCGATCTTCCATCGCTGTAGTGGCAAGTTTTGTAGTATCTTGCATACTTCTATCTCCAGTTAGCCCTGACTCATTAAGAATTACAACAGAATATGTAAATTAATGTAAAAAATCAAGATTCTGCTGCGCTCTATCTTAAGGAGGAGATAGGTAGTTGTCAGTTATCAGTTATCAGTTATCAGTGACCAGTGACTAGTGGCTGGTGACTAGCAAAAAGTCAAGCTACTGGTTCCACCAGCCACTAGCCACTCACTACTCTCTACTGACTACCAGATTAGTTGCTGGATCGAAAAAGTGAATTTTTTCTGGGTGAAGCGATAGCCACAATTGTTCACCAATGTTCACCGTCCGCTCTGGTGGAATACGTACTTGTAACGGAGTAGGAGTAGCATTAGCCGCAGCCGTAGTGGTGACAAAGAGGTAGGTTTCGTTGCCCAAAGCTTCCACTAGCTCGACTTGTACGGGGAGATTATGAGGTGCGGCGCTACTCAAATTTAGGTGTTCTGGTCGAATGCCCAAAATTAAATCTCGTCCATCATACTTCTGTAAAGTAGATGCCCAAACTTCGGGAAGATTGAGACGAAATAGGGGATGGACGATCGCCGAAGCTTGAAAGTGAACTGAGAGAAAGTTCATTGGTGGCGAACCGATGAATTCAGCCACAAACTTAGTCGCAGGGTGATTGTAAAGCTCTAGCGGACGAGCGACTTGCTCGATTTGTCCTTGGTGCATCACAGCAATGCGATCGCCCATTGTCATTGCTTCTGTTTGATCGTGGGTGACATAGATTGTTGTCGTTCCCAGCTGACGTTGCAGTTTGACAATTTGAGCGCGGGTTTCTGCTCGTAATTTTGCATCTAGATTGGAAAGGGGTTCGTCCATCAAAAAGACTTGGGGGTTGCGGGCGATCGCTCTACCGAGAGCTACCCTTTGCTTTTGTCCCCCCGATAGCTGTTTTGGCAAGCGCTGCAAAAAAGATTCAATTTGTAACAATGTTGCAACACTCCTGACTCGCTGGTCGATCGCCCGTTCCCTTGCCGTCATGTAACGCAATCCTTTCGGCAATCTGCTCGTCATCCCTACTAGGACATTTTGGATCTGAAGCGGAATTTTTGTCCCCTCTGCTCCTTCAGCTCCCTCAGCTTTAGTACGTCGCAGTCCAAAAGCAATATTGTCATACACCGACATATGGGGATAGAGAGCGTAATTTTGAAACACCATCGCGATGTCTCGTGCTTTAGGCGGAAGTTGGTTGACCAAACGATCGCCAACCCAGATGTTGCCTGAACTTAACTCTTCCAACCCGGCGATCGAGCGCAACAGCGTACTTTTACCGCAGCCTGAAGGTCCAACCAGCACCATAAACTCGCCATCCTCAATAGTGAGGTTAATTGAGCGCAAGACATCGACATTTTCTGCTTGCTTTGGTACTTTCTCCACCTGCGACTTAGATGGAACTTCCATTGCAGGTGTAACCTCAACCGGAGCGAGTAGATCTGCTGTCATTGGGACTACAGCGCGATCGCCAGGACGAGAGGGAAAGCTTTTGTAAACGTTTTCTAGTGTGACTGCTGCCATGGGTGAGGGAATCGGGAGTCGGGAGTCGGGAGAAGAGAGAGTCGCGGAGCAAATCAAAAGTCAAAATTCAAAAGTCAAAATTAATTCCGTCCCCACACCCCACGCACCACACCCCACACCCTGTTCACTGATAACTGATTAAGCATCGCCGAATACTGTAAAGTGCCAGGGTTTTTTGACTGCGCCGCTGAGGTCGAACATAACGTGTTTGGCAATTGTATATTCATCAAAAGCGTAACGTGAGAGGTCTTTGCCGAAGCCGGACTCTTTAAAGCCACCGTGGGGCATTTCAGAAGCCAGGGGCAAATGGTCGTTAATCCATACCGTGCCAAATTGTAGCGCACTCGCAACGCGCCATGCTTTAGCAGAGTCTTTCGTCCACACAGAGGCAGCCAAACCGTATTTCACGTCATTAGCAACTGCGATCGCCTCTGCCTCGGAGTCAATCGAATTTACCACAACGACAGGACCAAATACCTCTTCTTGCATAATTTCGCTTTGAGTGGCAGCTTGGCAAAATATCGTCGGCTGGTAGAAAAAGCCTTTACCTTCAGGTATTCCACCTGGTAAGTGCGCGGTAATTCCATCCGCCCTGGCTCTTTCTACAAATCCATGCACTCGTTGGCGTTGGTCAGATGAGATTAATGGACCCATATCTGTTGTTTCTGCTTGTGGCGTTCCCAGGCGGATCTGTTGTGACAGTTCGGTAAAAGCCGATAAGAAATTTTGATAGCGAGAGCGTTCTACTAAAATTCGCGTGGCTGCCGTACAATCTTGTCCTGTATTAATATAAGCGCCAACGACTGCACCTCTAGCTGCTGCTTCGATGTCTGCATCAGCAAACACGACAAAGGGAGCTTTTCCGCCTAATTCTAAATGCACTCGCGTCACTTTCTGGGCTGCTAGTTCCATAATCCGCTTACCCGTGCGGGTAGAACCAGTAAACGAAACCATTCGCACGTCGGCATGATTGACCAGAGGTTCTCCTACCCCTGGACCTTTACCTGTTACGACATTGATGACTCCTGACGGAAAGCCAACTTCTAAAGCTGTTTGAGCCAGCATTATAGTTGTTAGAGGAGTTTGGGGTGCGGGTTTGATGACAACGGTATTACCCGCTGCAACTGCTGGGGCAATTTTCCATGCTGCCATCATGATTGGATAATTCCAAGGGGCAATGGAAGCAACTACACCAATTGGTTCGCGACGGATAGCAGAAGTGTAGCCAGGAACGAACTCTTTAGCCGCAATTCCCTCTACTACTCTGGCTTGTGCGGCAAAGTAGCGAATATTATCGATCGCAAAGGGAATATCGCCGTTAGCTGCTAGTTTTATTGGTTTACCGACATTAAGGCTTTCAGTTTGTGCTAGTGTTTCTGCTTTTGCTTCTAAAGCATCGGCAAGTTTGTACAGCAATGCACTCCGTTCGCCTGGAGAGAGGCTAGACCATGAAGGAAAAGCTTGTTTTGCTGCCTCTACAGCTTTATTCACATCAGCATAATCTGCTTGCGGGACTTCCGCGATCGCTTCTTCTGTGGCAGGATTGATGACCGTTTCCCAGTTAGCACTCACCGCTGCCACTGCTTCCCCGCCGATAATCATCTTATGTTGTTCCATAATCCCCTCAGTTATTCAGTTATCAGCAAAGAGCGGGAGTCGGGAGTCGGGAATTGGTAATGGGTAGTTTCTTCTCCCTTGTTTCCCTTGTCTCCCTTGTCTCCCTTGTCCCCTCACTCCTCACTCCTCACCCCTAACCACTGGCTCAACAGCACCAAACCGACTGAAAATAAAAGAATTAGTGTTACTGTAGCGTTAATTTCTGGGGTCATACCAAAACGCAGTCGCGCCCATATTTCCATTGGTAGTGTATTATCCTGCCCTGTGAGGAAGATTGTCACGACGATCTCATCAAAACTTAGGGTAAAGGCAAGTAAGGTGGCTGAAATCAGAGCCGAACGTAACCCAGGAAATACCACTTTCCAAAACGCTTCCCAAGGGGAAGAACCTAAATCGGCGGCGGCTTCTTCCAAACTGCGGGGTAGGCGGGCAATTCGGGCGGCGACAGTGTTAAATACAACCGGAAAGCCAAACGTGGCATGACCGATGATGACAGTCATTAATCCCAAGGGTAAGTCTATTGCCGAAAAGAAGCTGAGCATGGCTACCCCCGTGACAATTCCAGGCAGAACAATCGGTAAGATAACTGCGGCGCGGAAGAAGTTTTTGCCAAAGAATTGATATCGCTGGATGGCTAAAGCTGCCAAAGTTCCTAAAGTTGCAGCAATAGTACAAGATGCGATCGCCACTTTTAAACTATTCAATAATCCTATTTGTAGTTGTTCGTCCTGCAAAGCCTTGACGTACCAATCTAGCGTCCAACCGTGAATTGGTAGAGATAGCACTCTCCCCTGACTGAAGCTAAAGATAGCGATCGTCAGGATAGGCAAATACATGAATAAATAGATTATTAGTGTAACTGTGCCAAAAATTAGTTTAGGGAGTCGTAGGGGCGGGTTCACACAGAATCTCTATTTAGTACGAAGTTTTTTGGTAAGATCGCCCGTACAGGAGTCGGGAGTCGAGAGCGTTCAATTCCGAATTCCTTTATGTCTCCTACTAACTTCATAAGTTTTCTAAAGCACCTTTGCGGGAGACGATCGCTATCAGTCCAAATATTAACAACAATACTACCATTGCTAAAGCAGAACCAAGAGGCCAGTTATCAGCGACACCAAATTGATTGGCGACAATATTACCAATCAAAATATCTCCTGCCCCACCCACTAAGGAAGGGGTAATATAATCTCCCATTGTCAAACTGAATACTGATAGCGAACCTGCTAAAAACCCTGGCAAAACTAGAGGAAAAGTAACTCTACGAAAAGTGTATAAAGGATTTCCTCCTAAATCTGCCGATGCTTCTAGTAAGTTACTAGGTAATCTTTCAAAGGCAGTTACCAAAGGTAAGATCGTAAATGGTAGCCATACGTAGCAGAGAGTCACAACCATCGAGAATTGATTGTAGAGAAATAGAGAAGAAGGCTGGGACAGTATACCTAGAGATATTAGTAAGCTATTGAGTACGCCGTTGTAGCCTAAAATAATTCGCCACGCAAAGACGCGCACGAGATAACTAGACCACAGCGGCAAGAGAATTAAGATTGTTAGTAATTGTTTATATTTTCCTGCATACTTAGTCAGAAAGTAGGCAACTGGAAAAGCTAATAAAGTATCAATTATAGTGACAGCGATCGCAACGTATAGAGTACGAATAACTGTATTGCGGTAGCCAGAATTAGTTACGATTTGGGCAAAATTTTCCCAGGTGAAACGAGGAATAATCTCCACATATTGGTGCTGCATGAAAGCATAACTGAGGAGTATGGTTAGGGGAATGAAATAAAACCCTAACATCCATAAGCAAGGAGGCAAAAAATTGACCCAAAAATTTGCTGGTTTAATAGCAGTTTTTGATTGGACTGTTATGGTTGCGTCCATTAAGAAAGTCAAAAGTTAAAATTCAAAAGTCAAAACTAATTGGTCGCTATTCACTTTTCGCTATTCGCCGGTCACTGATAACTGATAATTGATAACTGTCAGCCGCCACCAACAATTGTAACGACTTCTAGGCGATCGCCTGCTTGCAGTTGCGTATTCTCCCAAAATTGACGGTGCAAAATTTCGCCGTTGTATTCTACTGCGACCAAGCGCGGGTTAAAACCGAGTTGTTCTAGCGCCTCTGGAAGTCGAGCAGTATTAGCACAATTACGAGTTTCTCCATTCACTTGTAAGCTAATTTGTTCGGTCATAAATCTCGATTAACTCCTATTTATGGAGTCTTTATTTATGGAGTTGTACGTGGTTGTACGCGGGCGAGCTGTGCTAAAAAATACTGCGTTACTAGAGTGGGTTGCTCGGCTCGCACGATCGCTCTTACGACTGCAACTCTCTGCGCCCCTGCGTTTAGCACTTCATTCACATTGTTAACGTCTATGCCACCGATCGCAAACCAGGGAATGGAAACATTTTTAGCCACATGGCAAATATATTCTAATCCTACTGGGGTTTTGCCTGCTTTTGTCGGCGTTTCGTAGACCGGACCTACACCAATATAATCGGCTCCTTCCTGAATTGCCCGTTGCATTTCTTCTGGATTTGTGGTAGAGCGTCCGATAATTTTCTGGGGTCCAAGGAGTTGACGGGCGATCGCGATGGGCATATCCTGTTGTCCTAGATGCACTCCATCGGCATCTACTGCCAAAGCAAGATCGATGCGATCGTTGACTAAAAAAATTGCCCCGTATTGGTGACAGAGTTGACGTAATTGTCGAGCAGTCTCCAGGCGATCGAGATCTGCGGTATCCTTATCGCGGTACTGTACGAGGCTCAGTCCTCCTTGTAGTGCTGCTTCTACTACATGAAACAGCCCCTCTATCGGAGAAGTCACTAAATATAAGTACGATTGCGCTAGTCGTTGGTGTCGTTGATAACCTAGTAAGTGACTTTCTAGGATATAAACTCGATAACGCATCTGTTTAAAGGCAGCTCCCATTTTCGGATTGTAGAGCTTGCTATATTCTTCTACAACCCGCAAAGCTTCTTCTACTCGGCAGAAATTGGCTTGCAGCAAAGTTCCCAAGCCAGATCGTCGCTCCTCTTGGGGATGAGTCAGTTCTGTCCCGGGATCGTCAGGAGTGTTTCGTGCCGAGCGTAAATCTAGAGTATGCCAGCTGGCTAGCTCTTGGCGTAACTGCTTGCATTCGTCGCTGAATTGGCTGCTATTCAATCCAAATCGACACCATTCTTCTACAATCCGCAAGCCTTCACGGGCGCGGTCTAAATTTGCATCCAAAATTCGGCAGACAGCTGGCTGCACTTGTCCTCTCCCGTTTCGTAGCTACTTGACTGAGAACAGACCATTTGATGTTCTAATCGTAACAGTCCCTTCTCAGTTTACGACAGTCGGGAATCGGGAATTGTGAAGTCGGAGGACAAGGGGGACAAGGGGGAGAAGAGGGACAAGGGGAACAAGGGGGACAAGGGAGCAACTACCAACTACCAATTACCAATTACCTCTTGACTTTTAGACTCTTTAGATATATAAGGAGGCAGAACAAGTCAAAAAAGAAAAAAGCTAAACTTTGTTGCCATTGAAAATTTGGTGGTAGGGTTCTGCGTCTGTGTGAGAAGGAGTGCCGTGAGTATGAAAAGTGTCCGAGGCGATCGCCATCCCTATTTATCCATCCCGACGATGGCGCAGAAATCTTGCATTCACGGTTTATTCTTAAGTGCCACTAGAATTAGTCTAACTATATTTTTCTGGCTGTGTTTCAGTCATGTAGGTGTTGCTATTCCACCGCTGCAACTGACGCAAACCCCTACTAGCGAATCTCAAACTGCGAAGAAAGTTATATTTGTCAATCCTACAGCTGGTGAGAATGGCAATGGCAGTGAAAGCAGTCCTTTTAAAACGATTGCTCAAGCCCTTCAACAAGCTGAATCCAATGCCATCATTAAACTAGCGGCGGGAACTTATAGCAGAGAATCTGGTGAGACATTTCCGCTTAGACTTAAACCAGGAGTTACTCTTGAAGGTGACTCTAGCAGCCAGGGTAGCAATATTGTTATCAAAGGTGGGGGAATGTACATGAGTCCTACCTTTGCGCGTCAGGATGTAGCAATTTTAGGGGCGGATGAAGCCGGATTGACGGGAATAACAGTCACGAATCCCAACCCACGCGGTTATGGATTATGGATTGAGTCATGCAGTCCGGCGATCGCGGATAATACTTTTACTGGTAGCAGCCACGATGGAATTTCCATCACGGGTGATAGTGTGCCCATCATCCGCAACAACCGCTTTATTCAAAATGGCGCGAATGGAATTACAGTTTACGGAATTTCCAAACCAGAGATCCGCGCTAATGTCTTTGAGCGAACTGGTTATGGCATTAATGTTGCTCAACGAGCTGCACCATTAATTATAGAGAATCAAATTATTAATAATCGGGCTGGTGTCGTGTCTCAAGCTTTCACAAAACCAGTCTTACGCAATAACATTATCGAGGGTAATAAAGAAGATGGTGTCGTGGCGATCGCCAACAGTCAACCCAATTTAGGCACACCAACCGAACCAGGTAACAATCAATTTCGCCAAAATGGTCGTTATGACATCAATAGCAGCGCTGCCAAGCGAGTTACAATCTCTGCGGTAGGCAATCAAGTTACCGCAGCTCGTTCCATTGGTAATATCGATTTTGCAGGAACGAGTAATGTTGCCTCAAATTCGGGAGTCGAGAATCGTAGGGGCGGGTTTAGCGAAAGTGCCACCGATGAAGCGATAAATCTTGGTTCAAAACCCGCCCGCACAGGAGTCGTAGGGGCGGGTTTACCAGAAGATCCTGTGCGCAAACCTACAATTCCATCAAACCCGCCCGCACGAGAGTCTTTGATTCCGAATTCCGAAGTCAAGCAGGCGGATGACGAGGTTTCCTCGTCATTAAAGCCGCGTCGAATTCCGAATTCTCCTCCAGCTTCTCAACCAGCATTACAAGTTGTAGAAATTCCCGTACCGCTACCGGAGTCGGAATCAGCGCCAGTTCAAAAGAAGCCCGATCAAAAGCCAAAGAAGCCTTCAGCATCTAAGCCTAGCAAACCTGCATCACAAAACCAATCTCCAAAAGTAGCGATAGCAACGACAAAACCTAAGCCCGAAGTAGCAAAAGCTCCTGCAACTAAACCCAAGCCTGAAGCAACAAAAGCCCCTGCTACAAATAAGAAGCAACCACTTGCTGCCAACCCTCAAACTGAAGTGGAAATTCCTGTCAGCCGATCGCAGCCACTAGCAAAAGGCGATACGATAACTCAAGGCTTACCAACTTTAAAACCAGCTGCCGTCAATCCTAACGAATTGTTACCCGTTCCCGATGGTGACATACCTTCTAGTAGCGATCGCCCTGCCCGAATTGCTGCGGTATCGTCGCAGTCTAACTCTTCTCAGGTGGAAAGTTTGCGCTATCGAGTCTTGGTAGAAGCAGCAAACGCACCTACACAAGAAAAAGTGCGATCGCTCGTTCCTGGTTCGTTTCGGGTTGTTGCTAAGGGTAAAACAATTATGCAAGCGGGCGCGTTTAGCGATCGCTCTAAGGCTGATGAAGTCGCGCAGTTACTTACTAGCAATGGGTTAAAAGCTAAAGTTGAGCAGATGAATTAATTTAACACTAGGATATATAGCAATCCAAATTGATTTGCGATCGTTTTCCGTGTAGAGACGTTACAAGTAACGTCTCTACACGGGCTAATGCTAAAAGGATAAGAATAAGATTCAAAACTATGTAATAGAAATCTTCAATTTTTACAATAATTGTATTTCACCTATTGCCCATTCAATTACTTCTAAAAATTGTTTTAAGATACTTTCTTCTGTTAGTACTGATAACGGAATATACCAATAGTACGGGTTGACAGACAGTGCTTTACCTACAATAGAAGTCAGACGATTAAGCAGTTCATTCTTGGTTTCTGGCAGATTGAACGGAGCTTCATTTGCAGAAATTTCAACTGTGCCACTTGTCCAAACTACAAAAAACTTCTTCTTTTCTCCTTTGGGAGTGACAATTCTTGGTGTGAAAGAACCAGATTGATTTCCTTGACCCCATGTATGAGATAAATTTTTACAGCTCGCCCAATCAAGGATTGTTTGAGTAGTCTTTGCTATGTCAACTCCTTGTTTTATTTCTATTTCTTCAATAAAATTTGTTTCATTCCACTGTCTAACCTCTCGCGCAAAACTACTAATTTTCTTACCTTTTACTGCTGTTGTCTGACCGATAACTCTAGGAATGAGAACTTTTAAATTTTGCCCTTCAAATTTCTTAATCTCAACTCCTATAACCTCTACTGGGTTCATCTGCTTATTTAAAAATTCTATAATTCGCTGAAGTTCAGATGGAATTTTATCAGCTACAAATAATAAACGAATTTTACCTATCTGCAAATTATTTTTAACTCTTTGCCAAAAACTAGAGATTTGAATATCATCTTCAATAAGATCGAATAATGTTGGGCGATCGAGTACAAGGAAATGCGATAACAATGTGTTAGGTTCTAAACCTCTAATCTGACAATTTGCTTCAAACTGAGCAATGATTTTTTCAATTGACCAATAAACTACAGCATGAGATGCATAATCTAGCATCTGACCGACAACCTCTCGCCGAATCCGAGTATCACAACTGCGCTTGACTTCCACAATTGTAGGAATTCCGTCTTGGTCGAGAAACAAATGATCGACAAACCAGCGTCTATATCCATCTTCTTCTGAAGGAACTTCCATTTCTGGTTTTATTAATAACCAGCGTCGCGGTGTCGTGCTGTCTATTTGATCTCCAGCCAGAAGGCTGGGATAATCTACTAACAATTTTTGTAGTAAAGCTTCTGAGTTATAGGCTTGTTCCGTCATTTCTACTAATCGCTCGTCATCCTGAATTAAATAAATGCCACCAGTCATAAAAATTCTTCTGTGTTGACATATATATAATTCCCACTCTCATAAAGCGAAATATAAATATTAACAACGTGCAATTCCCTCCTGACGGGCGGCGCGTTGCACAGCCGCCGCTACAGTAGGAACAACTCTAGCGTCAAATATAGAGGGAATAATAAGTTCGCGGTTGAGTTCTGTGGGTGTTACTAAAGAAGCGATCGCCTGTGCTGCTTCTAAACACATCATGGTAGTTATTGTCTTAGCACGACAGTCTAAAGCACCGCGAAATATCCCAGGAAATGCCAGAATACTATCGATCTGATTTGGGTAGTCGCTGCGCCCCGTTGCTATGACTGCAACATCATCAGTCACAAGTTCTGGCTGTATTTCAGGGACGGGATTTGCCATCGCCATCACAATTGGATTTTTTGCCATCGATCGCACCATATCTCGCGTTAATATACCTGGGGCGCTAACACCGATAAATATGTCAGTACCGACTAAAGCACCTGCCAAACTTCCCATTTGACTGACAGCAAATTCTTGCTTTTGGGCAGTTAAATCTTGACGCTGCGTGGAAAGAATCCCTTTGGAATCGCACATTAAAATGTGGACAGC
Organism: Chroococcidiopsis sp. [FACHB-1243]; assembly: GCF_014696895.1. Taxonomy (NCBI): domain Bacteria; kingdom Bacillati; phylum Cyanobacteriota; class Cyanophyceae; order Chroococcidiopsidales; family Chroococcidiopsidaceae; genus Chroococcidiopsis; species Chroococcidiopsis sp. [FACHB-1243]. Next base: position 37,575 of record NZ_JACJQX010000004.1, read on the forward strand.
ACCAGCGTTTTTCAAAAGACGCGCGATCGCGACTCCCGCCACCCCTGCACCGTTAATAACGATCCTCACTTCCGCTATTGACTTATTAACTAACTTTAAAGCATTAATCAACGCCGCTAGCGTTGCGATCGCCGTTCCTTGTCGATCGCCGTGAAACACGGGAATGTCTAATTCTTGCCGCAGCCGTCGTTCGATCTCAAAACAGCGCGGGGCAGTAATATTCTCTAAGTTTACGCCACCGAATACCGGAGCAATTTTTTTCACAGTAGCGATCGTTGCTTCTGTATCCTGAGTCGCCAAACAAATTGGAAAAGCATTCATCCCAGCAAATTCTTTCAAGATCGCGGCTTTGCCTTCCATGACAGGTAATGCCCCCGCTGCACCCAGATTTCCCAATTCTAAAACTGCACTCCCATCTGTGACGATCGCCACGGTATTCTGTTTAATTGTCAGACTGTACACCTGTTCTGGATCGCGGGCGATCGCCAAGCAAACTCGCCCCACTCCTGGCGTGTATGCCATTGCCAAATCATCTTGACTTTTGAGCGGAATTCTGCTGTTGACGGAGATTTTGCCACCACGGTGCAAATTAAAAGTGCGATCGTAGACATTAATCACTTCAATTTCTGGTAATACCCGTACTGCCTGCACGATCGCCTCAGCCTGTTCCGCGCTAGAAGCATCTACAGTCAAATCGCGAATTGCCTGCGATCGCGTGCGTTCCACCAGATCGATTTGACCGAGAGTTCCACCAAAAGAGGCGATCGCTTGAGTCACGCTAGCCAACATCCCAACGCGATTGGGAATCTGCAAGCGTAGCGTCAAACTGAAACTAGGATTTGGAGTTGGGTTAACCATAATGAGGGGGACAAGGGAGACAAGGGGGACAAGGAAGACATGGGGGACATGGGGAATAACTACAACCACCAATTACCAATTACCAATTACCAATTACCAACTACCCTGATAACTGCAATCGGGAACCAAGAAATATAACTTCAGTCATAGCTAACCAGTTATTGTACTTATAACCTGCATTTAGCCTGCGTTTGCCAATGCCTAAACGGAATCTCCAACAGCCAAAGCCAGAGAATTTGTGGATAGAGGGACTGAAAACTGTAGGTCTGAGCTTGTTTTTAGCATTTGGAATTCGTGCTGGTGTCGCCCAGTCTTTTTTTATTCCTTCTGGTTCGATGGAACCAACTCTAGCAGTTGACGATCGCCTGATGGTAGATAAACTCAGCTACCGCTTTCAAGCACCTCAAAGAGGCGACATTGTAGTATTTCAACCACCCCCTGCTGCAATCTCTGCGTGTGGATTGCCATCTAACTCGCAAGACTCGTTTATCAAGCGAATTGTGGGACTTCCTGGGGAACGAGTCGCAGTAAAAGCGGGACAAGTGTATATCAACGATCGCCCTCTAGCAGAAAACTATATCGCCAGCAAACCAGATTACGAGCGATCGGTTCGAGTTATCCCGCCGAATTCTTACTTGGTACTGGGAGATAATCGTAACAATAGCTGTGACGGACACGAATGGGGCTTCGTCAAGCGCGATCGCATTATTGGTAAAGCGATCGTCCGTTTCTATCCTTTCGATCGCATTGGTATTTTTAGTCGCAATCGCTCTTGAGTAGTGGGTGATGAGGCGGGAGTTGGCAGGGGCGCACAGCTATGCGCCCCTACCGACAACTGAATTAGTAGACAGCAATGCTTGTGTCCTAACTTAATAGCTCAAATGCATCTATCGCAAGGTAAGTTGTATGTATACAGGACTGCCAACGAACTTTACCAGCGATTGAGTTTTGTCGCACGAGTTATGTCGCACAACCGCCCCTCTAACTTCTATTTCAACTTAACCGAGCGAGAACGCTCGAATTTAAAACGCACGGTCGATTATTCCAGCGTGCAGTCACTACCAGAAATTTGGGCGATCGCGGTTAAAAAATTCGGCAATACCGTGGCGCTGCACGATCCCCACGTCGAGCCAGAGACTATTTTTACCTACAATCAGCTGTACCAGCACATTCAAATCTTTGCCGCAGGGTTGCAAGCGCTAGGGGTAACAGCAGGCGATCGGGTGGGACTCATAGCTGATAATAGTCCGCGCTGGATGATTGCCGATCAAGGAATATTAACCGCTGGGGGAGTAGATGTCGTGCGTAGCTCCCAAGCGGAAAAACAAGAATTACTATACATTTTGGAACATAGCGGCAGTACAACACTGGTAGTAGAAGACCGCAAGACTTTAAGTAAAGTGCGCGAAGGCTTGGACAGACTACCGATTCATTTGGTGGTGTTGCTGTCAGACGAAATCCTAGACGAAAGCGACTCGCTCAAAATCATGAATTTCTCTCAACTGATGGCGGTGGGAGAAAATCAACCACTCCAACCAGTGGCGCAGAATCGGGATACCCTTGCCACCCTGATGTACACTTCTGGGACGACAGGTAAGCCTAAAGGTGTAATGCTGTCTCACGGAAATTTGCTGCATCAAGTTACGTCATTTGGCGCAGTCGTACAACCAGAAATTGGCGATCGCATTCTCAGTATTTTACCTGTCTGGCACTGTTACGAGCGAAGTGTCGAATATTTCCTCCTTTCTCAAGGTTGTACGCAAATATACACGAATATTCGTCACGTCAAAGCAGACTTAAAAGCATTTAAACCTCGCCTCATGGTCGGCGTTCCTCGATTGTGGGAATCGATTTACGAAGGGGTGCAAAAACAGTTCCGCGACCAACCCGTTAAAAAACAACGTCTGATTTATTCCCTGTTGAATATTAGTCAACGTTACATAAAAGCACGGCGAATTGTTCGAGGATTAGCATTAGATAACCTCTATCCTTCCCCCCTGCAACGCCTGCAAGCGGGGATTCAAACCGCAGTTTTAGCACCGATTCACAATCTTGCAGATCGTTTAGTCTACAAGCAGGTGCGGGAAGCAACGGGAGGACGGATTAGGCAAGTGATTAGCGGTGGTGGTTCCCTTGCCATCCACCTGGAAAACTTTTTTGAAATTGTTGGTGTCGAAATTTTAGTAGGTTACGGTTTAACTGAAACCTCCCCCGTTACCCACGTCCGCCGTCCTTGGCGCAATCTGCGCGGTTCTTCTGGATTGCCAATGGCAGGCACGGAAGCCAAAATTGTCGATCCTGAAACGCGCCAGACCCTAAAACCAATGCAGCGCGGCTTGGTATTAATCCGAGGACCCCAGGTGATGCAGGGTTACTACAAAAACCCAGAGGCGACAGCCAAAGCGATCGATCCCGAAGGTTGGTTCGATACTGGAGATTTAGGTCTAATTACACCAAAAAACGACATCGTGCTGACAGGTAGAGCAAAAGATACGATTGTCTTGTCTAACGGTGAAAACATCGAACCGCAGCCAATCGAAGATGCGTGTCTGCGCAGTCCTTACATCGACCAAATTATGGTAGTCGGACAAGACCAGCGATCGCTCGGAGCCTTAATCGTCCCTAACTTAGAAGCATTGCAGCAGTGGGTAGTCTCTCAGAATTTGCAATTGGCTTTACCAGAGGTAAAACAAGGGGGGCAAGGGGGAACTCCCGACTCCCGTACGGGCGGGTTTGGAAACCCGCCCCTACAACCAATCGATCTCAACCATTCAACAATCCAAAACCTATTCCGCCAAGAGTTAACGCGGGAAGTCCAAGACCGTCCAGGGTATCGTCCCGACGATCGCATCAGTACATATCAGCTGATTTTAGAGCCATTTTCAATTGAGAATGGAATGTTAACCCAAACCTTAAAAATTCGCCGACCCGTTGTCATGGAGCGCTATCACGATATGATTGACGGGATGTTTGGGTAATCTTAGGATTACCGCGAACTATGTAACAAATACCAATCATCAACTATGGATGCCGCAAACCCTCAACAGATGTTGTTAAAGCGCCCGATCAACGTCAAAGCAGTCGTGACTCCCCGTTGGAAAGATGAAGTCCAGCAGCAGCTACAATCGCAAATTAACGCCGTTGACCAGCAATTGCAACAACTAGAAAAACAAGGACAACGGGCGATCGCTGAGATCCAAAAACAAAGCATACAGCCTCCAGGTCCAGAAACTCGCCAGCAGATCGAAAGCATTCAACTGCAAGTCAACGAGAAGAAAAGCGAACTGTTGGAGCAAAAAAACCAGAGTTTGCAGAACCTTCAGCAAGTGCAACTGCTCGAAATGAATCAAGAAGTCAGCCAATTTCAATTAGAAGGGATCTTCAGCGTCCAGCCAGGGGACAACCTGATCGCCAAACTCCAAGTTGAAATTCTGTTGCGTGATGGAATTGTAGAAGAAATTCGCGGTGAAATTTAAGTATGGGTAATGGGTAATGGGTAATGGGTAATGGAAAATGTCGATCGTCAATGGTTAATAGTTGATGAAAGTTAACTACCAACCACCAACTACCAATTACCAACTACCAATTACCATCTCACTAAAGGTAAAATAACCTTCTAGTTTATTTCTAAAAACTAATCGATCGCGCTCTGTTGGGAAACCACTCCATGACTCTACACGAAGTTTTCATGCCCGCTCTCAGTTCTACAATGACCGAAGGCAAAATTGTCTCTTGGGTCAAATCGCCTGGTGACAAGGTAGAAAAAGGCGAAACAGTCCTAGTGGTTGAGTCCGATAAAGCAGACATGGATGTGGAATCCTTTTACGAAGGATACTTTGCTACCATCCTCGTCCCAGCTGGAGAAGCTGCCCCTGTAGGAGCCACAATCGCCTTAATTGCCGAAACAGAAGCAGAAATTGCGATCGCGCAACAACAAGCGCAGTCGGGTAGTCAGGCAACGTCAACACCTGCTACAACTTCCCCAGGACAAACGGCTGATGTAGGGAATACAACCCCTACCCCAACTCCAGTCAGCGCGGTTGCAACTGATTCTCAAGCTGAGTCTCAAAATGGTGCAAGTCGTAGTGATGGGCGGGTTATCGCTTCACCCCGCGCTCGCAAGTTAGCAAAGGATTTAAAAGTCGATCTGAATACTCTTAAAGGTAGCGGTCCTCACGGTCGGATTGTAGCGGAGGATGTGGAAGCTTTTGCAGGCAAGACTACAGCCCCATCGGTTCCAGCACAACCTCAAGTAACGACTCCCAGTGCAGCCCCAGCACCTCAACCAGCTGCTGCTCCTACCCCTGTAAGTACCGTTGCTGGCTCCGTGCAGCCCCTCACCACATTACAAAACGCTGTGGTACGGAATATGGTTGCTAGCCTGCAAGCACCTGATTTTCGGGTGGGTTATACCATCACTACCGATGCATTAGATAAGCTTTACAAGCAAATTAAGTCCAAGGGCGTAACAATGACAGCTTTATTAGCTAAAGCTGTAGCGGTGACACTACAAAAGCATCCCTTGGTGAATGCTAGTTACTCAGAACAAGGAATTGTCTATCACCCTAACATTAATATTGCTGTGGCTGTAGCAATGGATGACGGTGGCTTAATTACGCCAGTGCTGCAAAACGCCGACAAATTAGATATCTATTCACTTTCCCGCAATTGGAAGTCTTTAGTAGACCGTGCCAGAGCCAAGCAGTTACAACCAGAGGAATATAACAGCGGCACGTTTACGCTGTCAAATTTAGGGATGTTTGGCGTAGACCGTTTCGATGCTATTTTACCCCCAGGACAAGGAGCAATCTTGGCGATCGGTGCGTCGCGTCCCCAGGTTGTAGCTACATCTGATGGAATGTTGGGCGTGCGCCAGCAAATGCAGGTCAATATGACCAGCGACCACCGGATTATTTATGGCGCTCATGCAGCAGCGTTCTTGCAAGATTTGGCGAAGTTAATTGAAACGAACGCTCAGTCTTTAACAATGTAGTCATCTCGCACTCTTGCGACTGTAAGTCGCGGCTACACAAACTAAGTCTGCCTGCGCAGACTGATGTGATAGCAATTCTTGATTGCGTGCGTGACAGTAGTAGGGGCGAGCTGTGCGCCCCTACTTATTATGTGTTGTACCCAATTAAAAACCTCTATAAAATGGCAGATTTAACCCGCGCAGGCGGGTTTTGTCTGTGTAGCAGCGAATTCTATTCGCTTAAACTCTTAACATTATTTACCGATCGCTAACCACTCCAAAGTAGAGACAATCTGGCATTCATTATTCAAAATAGTGAAAGTGAACCAAGAAGTAGGGAACAAAATCAAGTCACAAGTCGCAATTAATTCCGAATTCCGAATTCTCTCTCCACGCACCACGCACCGCTCATATGTTAGATCTGATTAGCTCGGGGTTGGTTGGTTTTTGGCTAGGTGTGGCAGGGATACACCCTGAAGCATCAGCAGCATGGGAATTATTGGCGCTACAAACTGCTCCGGCACTAGTGCTTAACTCAGCACCGGATGGTGTGGCGGCGACAACCTTGCAGCAGTATTTACAAGGGCTGAAAACCAAAGGAATAACCAGCACAGAGCAGGGAATTTGGATACAGTCGGGACCTTTACTGCTGAGCGAAAATAACGGTCGAGTTCCCTTACCGGCTGCCTCGCTGACAAAAATAGCTACATCCCTAGCTGCGTTAAAAACTTGGGGCGCAAACCACCGCTTCCAAACGCTGATTAGTGCCGCAGGACCAATTCAAGCAGGAGTTCTAGAAGGAGATTTAATCGTTACAGGTGGGGGAGACCCGCTGTTTGTTTGGGAGGAAGCGATCGCCCTGGGGAACAGTCTGAATCGATTGGGAATTTCTCGCGTTACGGGCAATTTGGTAGTGACTGGTAATTTTGCCATGAACTATCAATCCGATCCCCTCAAGGCTGGAGAACTGCTCAAACAAGGACTGGATGCCTCTACCTGGAAAGCTGCTGCTAAAATGCAATACTCTACCTTACCCCCAGGTATACCAAAACCGCGTGTGGCGATCGCCGGAACCGTACAAGTTGCTGCGATCGCCAATCCCAAGCAAATCTTATTACTACGTCATCATTCTTTATCTTTGGCACAAATTCTGAAGGAAATGAATGTTTACAGTAATAACGAAATGGCGCAAATGTTAGGGCAAATGTTAGGTGGAGCGCCAAGCGTGCGCCAAATAGCGGCAACAACCACGGGAGTGCCAGACTCAGAAATTTTGTTGGGTAATACTTCTGGACTAGGAATGGAAAATCAGATTTCTCCCAGGGCAGCGTGTGCGATGTTTATGGCAGTGCAACGAGAATTACTTCCCTATAAACTGAGCGTTGCCGACTTGTTTCCCGTATCGGGACGCGATCGCCGAGGTACGCTCGAACTACGCCACGTCCCTGCGGGTGCTGTCGTCAAAACCGGAACCTTGAACGAAGTCAGTGCCTTAGCAGGAGTTTTACCCACCCGCGATCGCGGTTTGGTTTGGTTTGTCATCATCAATAGAGGATGGCAGCTTGAAAGTCTACGCGCAGGACAAGACAAATTCCTGCAAAATCTCCTCCATAAATGGCACGCCTCCCCCGTCATTCCTACCGCGATCGCTCCCCATGCGATCGGCGTTACCCCTACTCCCCTGGGTGCAGCGAGTCGAAATGAAATTTTGTACAAGGGATGACAGGTATCAGTTATCAGTTATCAGTGTAGAGACGTTACATGTAACGTCTGTACTTATCAGTTATCAACGACCAATGACAAATGACAAATGACAAATTTAACAATCAACTTTTGTAACTATTTCAGCTCAATCTTGTTTTAAATTTGCAAACAAACCTTAATTTTATGTAATTCTGCTTTAGGATCGGCTTGAGTGCAGGTGAGAAGTAAGAGAGCTGAGGGAGCAGAGGGAGCTGAGGAAGCGGAGGGAGTGAAGAGAGCAGAGGAGCAGGGGAGTAGAGGGGCAACTACCAACTACCAACTACCAATTTCCTACACCCCACACCCTACACCCTATTCATCACGCATCACGTACCACGCACCGCTGATAACTGATAACTGACAACTGATAACCGATCGCTAGACAATGCGCATTTTAGTTGTAGAGGATGACGAGTTTATCGCTAATGCCTTAGATTTGGTGCTATCCGAGCAAAATTATGCTGTAGAAATAGCAGCCGATGGCGAATCAGGGTGGGAACTAGTTCAAGCTTACGAATATGACCTGATCCTGTTAGATGTCATGCTGCCAAAGTTGGACGGAATTGAGCTTTGCCGTCGCGTGCGATCGCAGGGTTACAAAATGCCAATTTTGTTGCTGACCGGACGAGATAGCAGTCACGATAAGGCAATCGGCTTAGATGCTGGTGCAGATGATTATCTGGTCAAACCCTTTGACCAAGAAGAATTATTTGCCCGCGTGCGAGCTTTATTGCGACGTGGAAATACGAGTGTTTCGCCAGTATTAGAGTGGGGAGAGCTACGCCTCGACCCGAGTAGCTGTGAAGTGACTTATAGCGGGCGATCGCTACAATTGACTCCCAAAGAATACGCCTTGCTAGAACTGTTTTTACGGAACAATCGCCGGGTTTTCAGTTGCAGCGCCATCCTGGATCGTGTTTGGTCGTTTGATAAAACCCCAGGGGAAGAAGCCGTAAGGACGCAAATTAAAGGACTGCGGCAGAAATTAAAAGCAGTTGGCGCACCCGCAGATGCGATCGAAACTGTCTACGGGATCGGCTATCGCCTCAAGTCGCCATCGGTCAATAAACTCACACTACCATCATCTGAAGAGCCAAGCGAGCAGACGCGACAACAAACTCTTACAGCTTTAGCAGGAGTATGGGAGCGATTTCAGGGTAGGGTGAACGAGCAGGTAACGCTATTAGAACAAGCTACCACTCAAATCTTGCCAGCTCAACTGACGACAGAGCAACGTCACCATGCAGAACAAGCTGCTCACACTTTAGCAGGTTCTTTAGGAACTTTTGGTTTTGCCACAGGTTCGCAACTAGCACGGAAAATCGAACGTAGTTTGCGAGCCAAAAAGCCGATGAGTCAAACAGAAACAAAAAATTTGCGAGAACTCGTAGCGGCTTTACGCCGCTCGATAGAACTAACTCCTCCCGAACTGACAACACCTGTCACAGTTAAACAAGAGTTGCCGCAATTGTTAATCTTCAATAGCGATCGCCATTTAGCAGAGCCATTGATCGCAGAAGCGGGAGTGTGGGGCATTCAAGCAGAAATAGTCACTCACCTAGAATCAGCTAGGAAAGCGATCGCTTTATCGCCACCCCAAGTCGTATTACTCGATCTTGATGGCAATACAGCAGACAGCTTAGCACTCCTAGTCGAACTCAAACATCGCTATCCCTCCTTGCCCGTTCTCGTCCATAGCGATCGAGATAATTTGATGACGCGACTAGAAGTCGCCCGTTGTGGCGGACATGCCTTTTTACCCAAGCCCGTACCGCCAGCCCAAGTTTTACAGGCAGTCACCCAATTGCTACCAAAGGAAGCGACAGCAGCTAAGGTGATGGTAGTGGATGACGATCCTCAGATCCTTGCTACCCTACGCAGCCTGCTGGAACCCTGGGGCTTGAGGACGATTTGTATCGAAGATCCTCGCCGTTTTTGGGAAACTCTAGAAGCCTCAGCCCCAGATTTGCTCATTTTAGATATCAATATGCCCCATCTCAGCGGCTTGGAGCTGTGTCAGATCGTGCGCCAAGATTCGCACTGGTGCGGATTGCCAATTTTATTTCTGACTGCCTACAGCGATGCCAATACAGTAAATCAGGTATTTGCAGTTGGGGCGGATGATTTTGTCAGCAAGCCAATTGTCGGACCGGAACTCGTAAACCGAATCATGAATCGGCTCGACCGGATCGAACTTTTGCGCAACTTAGCAGAAATTGACCCGCTGACGGGAGTTGCTAATCGCCATAAATTTACTCAAGACTTGGAACGCTTGCTAAATCTAGCAAAGCGGCATCATCAACCCCTCTGTTTGGCAGTTTTAGATATCGATCGCTTTAAGCTAGTCAACGATACCTGCGGTCATGCAGTGGGCGATGCGGTGTTACGTCAGCTGGGACAGTGGTTACTGCATTCGTTGCGTCGAGAAGATATAGTAGCTCGTTGGGGTGGTGAAGAATTTATCTGCGGTTTGTACGGCATGACCAGCCAAGAAGGAGTACAGCGATTGACAGATATCTCGATCGGATGGCAGCAACAGCAGTCTACACACCCTCAATGCAACATACCCATCACCTTTAGCGCTGGAATTGCCCATTACCCGCAACACGGTGCAGATCTAGAAACTTTGTATCGTGTGGCAGATAAAGCCCTCTATCGTGCTAAGAACAACGGACGCGGGCGCGTGGTTGCAGCTGAGGAGACAGTGACCAATGACCAGTTATCAGTGGCTAGTGATTAGTGACTAGTGACTAGACTCAATTCTTGTCACTAGCCACTAGCCAACAGCCACCAGCCACTCACCAATGACCAATGACAGCCAAACGCATATTAGTAGTTGACAACGAACCATATATCCAAGAGGTTGCCCAAATTTGTTTGGAGATGGTAGCGGGTTGGCAAGTTAGCACGGCTAGTTCTGGTAGCGAGTGTTTACTCAAAGCCGCAGCCGAACAACCCGATGCTATCCTCCTTGATGTGATGATGCCTGAGATGGATGGATTAACAACTTATAAAGAGTTGCAGGCAAACCAAGCAACAAAACATATTCCCGTGATTTTCTTGACTGCCAAGGTACAACCAGCCGATCGCCGCCGCTACGCTCTGTTAGGTATGAAAGATGCGATCGCTAAACCCTTCGATCCGCTTCAGCTAGCCTCTCAAGTCGCTACTACTTTGGGCTGGAATTAAATCATTACCAATTCGCCACTACTCGTCGATAACTGACAACTGTACGGGCGGGTTTAGCAAGCTAGATTGACCACCAAAGCGATAAATTTTGGCTCAAAACCCGCCCGTACGATAACTGATAACTGTTTCCTCACAAGTTCCTCAAATTGTCAGCTTATTCTAACAATAGGAGCAGATCGGTTACCCTCAGACACGAGAAACCGAATTCTGCTTGCTCAGCACCAATCCTGTAAGAACAGATTTAACAAACTCATTCGCAATTTTTCACAATTTATAGATATTTCAGCAAGACCCAACAACTAACAACCAACAACTAATTTTGGAGACTTGCCCATGAGTACGCGAGAAGAAGCAAGAGAGGCAATGACGCAGCAGCGCCAGCAAAAAGAAAATTTGCAGCAGTCTATGTTGCAGCGTACAGAAGCAGAGTTAGCTGACTCTGGAGAGTCGGAAATCCAACAAACAGCCAGAGAGCGCATGACCGAACAAAGGCAACAAGAAGAACATCTCCAGCAGTCTATGTTAAGCCGTTCTGCTGCTGAGGTAGGTCTACCCACCCAAACAGACCCATCTGTTCAAACGCAATAGCTTGCTAGTGAATTTTAGTTGAATTAGGAGGAAAAAATATGTCGCTCAGTAGAATATCACGGCAAGTCGTACAGTTTGTATGGAATGCTTTAGCACAACTGGTAACTTATTTAGGAGCTGCGGTTAAGCGAATTTTTGCTCCGAACGACGACCAGTATCCAAATACAGGAGTTCAGCCTTTTGAAGGTGATATCAACGATAAAAAACACCGTTCTAAAGCATAGTAAATGCAGAGATATTAAAGGTTAGAAATTAGGGGTTAAGACGATAAAAATAATTCCTGTACAGACGAGTTTTGCAGGAAGATTATTATCACTAACCATCGAGACTTTACTAAACCCGCCCCTACGGTTTCTGACTGCTGTACGGGCGGGTTTTGCAGGAAGATTATTGCTGTAAACTGTCAATTTTTTGCTAAACCCGCCCCTACGATAACTGATGCGATCGCCTAACAAATTTAGGTTTTTGTATGCAAACTAACAGACATCCATGCGGTTTTCATTATATTGTGTCAATCTATCTTTAGATAGAGAATCTCTTGACCAATGGTCGAGATGCAACTAACTAACAGGCTTGATTACAAGAAGAACGGTTGAAGCAAAATAGTTGTGATTATTTGCCATCGCTTAGCCAGAGTGAATTGTGCTGCCACAATTATGAAAACTAGTTTACATCAGTTCATGTTTTTGTTAACAAACTTAACTAGAAATTGTGAAAAATTTTTATTTTCTCACAAGTTCCTCATATTTATCACTTAGATTAAAACTACGACGATTTAGGCAGATTTTAGAGATTGATAGATTGAGGTATAAAAAATGACTAAAGCAGTTGTGAACTTAACATTACCCATGGTTGTCGAACACATTGAAACTGCGTTAGAGGATTATCCTCATTACCCCTATCAAAAAGCTTTTGCAATTCCAGACTTACGCCAAAAATTGATCGCTTATATTTTAAGCAGAGTTGCTAACTCCTATACAGTTTTAGAAGAAGGAGAAAATTGCACTACTTTCGGAGATTGTAGTTCTTACCGAAAATTGCAGATCGAAAACTTAGCAAAGCAAGGAATTCAAGAGATATTACAGCAATATTGGGAATGGATCGTTCATCATATTCCCTCAGAAACAGAATCTGGATTAGCACCTTCCCACTGGTTTGGTTAGAGTGAGTTCTGAATTCTAAATTTTGAATTTGGAATTGTGACGATGTGCCTCCGAATAGATCTGCATAAATAGACTCAATCTTGCTTCTGTTATAAGTCAGTTTCCACACTTTCACCCCAATCATTAGCTATGTCTACACCAACTTGTCCTTGTTGTTCTCAAACATTACTACGCCACATTAGTGCTAAAGGCATTTATTGGTTTTGTCCGGCTTGCTATCAAGAAATGCCAACCTTAATTACAGAGGTTCTCGCAAGACGAAATCGAGAATTAGTGACACTCAAAGTCTAATCGTCATTTCAACCGAGTTGAACTTGACTCAGAAGGAAATATTTTTTGAATCTGCTCTTTAATTCCAGCTAAATCGATGTAGAGATCGGCAACATTGATCAGACTATCACTAGTCATAGACCGAAGACTGACGACCTCTACACGTACACCTTGATAAGAAACTGCATCAACTGCATAGGCAAGATCTCCATTTCCACTGACTAAAACGGCTGTATTATAACAGCTAGCTAGGGTCATCATATCAACGGCTATTTCTACATCTAACTTTGCTTTTTTAGAACCGTCAGGAAATTGAATTAAGTCTTTACTAACGACGCGATAACCATTACGACGCATCCAAAGTAAGAAACCTTGTTGTTTATCGTTGATCGGATCGACACCCGTGTAGAAGAAAGCACGTAAGAGAGGGGACTCTGCTGTTAACAGGCACAGCAGTTTAGTATAGTCTATTTCAATTCCTAGTTGTAAAGCAGCATAGAAGAGGCTAGAGCCATCGATAAAAATAGCGACTCGACCCCGACTGAAGGTATTTAATAGCTCACCGTTAGGGTGTGTGTTAGCCTCCTCGTAGGGGTCGATCTCTTTCTTCATCTGTCTGGTTAAGATTTTGCTGCGATCGAGAACTTCATCTTGTGTTATCTCTTGATAAAAAGTCATTGATACCTCAGAATTTTGGAGATTGAGTTTGACTAGAACGATAGCAAAGTGAAAATGTAATAACTGACTTATACTAAAACTACCTGTATCGAACCAGCTTACTAGTACAGGCATTGCTAATTTGGATTAAATTGTAACAAGCTAATCTGACTTGGTTAGCACGGTCATAATATATAAACACAAATGTAAGAGCGTAACTGTCTAGTAAAATTTACAGACTTTAAATCTAATCTGAAACTTTAACAATTAGCAGGCTCAATCCATTGTCATTTAATACTCTTAGTTATTAGGTATATCTAATTCAAAACGAATTGCTACATACGATACATAATCGAGCGCTACAAGCGAGACAAAATTAACAGTTAAGGATAAAAAGTTGAATATTCATATAAATAAAACAATTTCTTTATTTCTTTATTCATAAATTAAAATGGCTTAATCTTTCTTAAGAATAAAGGCTGAGTTTGTCTTCAAAGGGAGCAGATCGCCTTTTAGAGATTGCTACTTAAATCTTGTCGTCGGAAAATTATCATATCTTTGCCCACAACTGGACTACGAGCGATTATATTTCCTTTGGGATCGATCGCCTCCAAGCGACTGAAATCGAGTTCTCTGGATCTTTCTAGCATTTGAGCTGCTAATTTGTCTTGTTCGGAAGACTGGAGATCGTACCAGTCATCGCCAAGCGTGAGTACCAAATTGCTACCCCCAAAATTGGGTTGAATAGATTGTATTAATCCATCCGCAACGCGATCGCTAATTTCTTCAACTTGTTTTTGAATTGTGGCGACTAAAATCTCTTCTGGTGTTAGTTGTGCAACTAGGGTAGGCATTGACTTAGGAACTTTTACTGGCTGAGGTGCAGCGGGTGCAGTTAACTCACTAGGGATTGTTATTTTTGGTTCCACTTCCACTGCGGGAGAGGGTTCATTCGTAGGGGAAGGAGTGGAAGGAGGCGTTGTAGCGATTGGTATTTCCGGTTCAGAAGCAGGAGTTGTAGTAACTGCTGAGGGTTCCGGTGTTGTAGGAGAAGGAATTGCTGTAACTACTGGTAGTTCCGATCTGGGAGTAGGAGCAACTGCAACCTCTGTAGGTTTACCTGGAAATAGATTTGAGGTTGTCAGCACCAAAACTACTACAATTCCTGCCATAATTCCGGTCAAAGCAGAGTTAGACAGCTTACCTGAAAGATTTGCTGGTAGCACAGAGCGAATTTTTCCCAAAACAGAACTCCAGCCATCTTGTAAAGGTTCCCACCAACTTGCTTCAGTCGTGGTTGTGGGTTCTGCTTCTAGTTGAGCGATCGCTCCTTCTATAACTCCGATTGTGCCACGCAGCAGTTTAATTGTTTGTGTTTTTACCGCCGCTTGAAAGGAATTTGCTTTTGGCTTACGTTCAGGGGAAGGTGACTTTTGGGAATTAGACGGTTCCTGTGACATAAATTTCTTCCTCCCAGGCAGCGAAACGATCGAAGATAAGTTAAATTCTTAGCGGGTGCTGCACCTAGCTTATCAGGGAACAGGGAACAGTGTAGAGACGTTACATGTAACGTCTCTACACTGTTCCCATTACCAACTACCAATTACCCATTACCAATTACCATTCTTTATGAATCTCAAACGCCGTAAATTTCTATTCCTGAGTACATTGAGCTTTTTTGGTGTGGCGCTGTGGAACAAAATCCACGGACGTGAATCTCCGACACAGGAGAAATCGGCAATTGCTTCTGGTGCTGACGATCTAAAGCCTAAGCCATCTACAAAACCTTTGTTGCGATTTATCTCGGTAGCAGATACGGGAACGGGCGATCGCGGACAATATGCTGTAGCTGAGGCAATGGCTGCCTATCACCGTCAAAACAAGTTTAACTTAGCAATTTTGGCGGGAGATAATATTTACAACAACGGCGAGATCGAAAAAATTCAAGCTGTCTTCGAGCGTCCTTATCAACCTCTGCTCAAACAAGGGGTAAAATTTTACGCCTGTCTTGGCAATCACGATATTCGCACTGCTAACGGCGATCCGCAAGTTCAGTATCCCGGCTTCAATATGCAAGGACGATTCTATACTTTCCGCCGCGATTCAGTACAGTTTTTCGCTCTCGATACTAATAGTAATGCCGATTGGGATACTCAACTAGCTTGGTTAGAAAAAGAACTCAGTCGCAGCGATGCGCCTTGGAAAATTGTATTTGGACATCATCCGGTTTATTCTTCCGGTCATTACGGCAATAATCAAACTTTTATTAAACAATTTACGCCACTATTTCAAAAGTATGGCGTACAACTCTACATCAACGGACACGATCACAATTACGAGCGATCGCGTCCTATTAATGGTACGACATATATGATTACTGGTAGTGGTGCGGGAACTCGTCCGGTAAATCGTTCCGAGTGGACGGCGCTTTCTGCAAGCAAGTTGAGTTTTGCCACTTATGAAGTGTATGCCGACAGAATAGAAGTAAGTGCGATCGGTACAGATAATCGGGTTTTTGATAAAGGTAATATTAAATTGCGATCGGCTTAGGTGAAACTATGAGAGTTAAGCAACTGAAAATGCGATCGTTCCGTGGGATTGGCGATCTGACGTTAGATTTTGATGAAACCGAACCGACTGTTCTTATTGGAATTAATGGTGTAGGTAAATCAAGTATTCTTGATTGTCTTTCTCTCTTGCTTTCTCGTTTCATGGAATGGATGGGAGGAAAGTTTCCAAATGAAGAACTAAGAAGATTTAGTGAAATTGATATTTTTAATAATGATACGTTCACACGCCTAAATATCCTACTATCTGACAATTCTTATTGGGAAATTAGTCGAGTTCGTAACGGCGTATCCAAAGATTCGATGCACGAAGCTACCAGTGCTGCTGCTAATGCGTTTTGGCGACATTGGCAGAATGAGCCTGATTACAATATACCTCTTGCAGTGTATTATCCAGTGAATCGAGCAGTTCTTGATGTTAGCCTGGAGATTCCCACCAAAAATCAATTTAAACAAATAGATGCTTACGAACAGGCACTTACAGGAAGAAGAATTGATTTTACTAGTTTTTTTCAATGGTTTAGAAACAGAGAAGATCTAGAAAGCGAGTTACTACGAGATAACTATAACTTCACAGATTCACAGTTAGAAGCAGTGAGAAAAGCAATTATCTCTTTACAACCTAATTTTTCAAATCTAAGAGTAAGGCGATCGCCTCTCCGAATGACTGTCAATAAAACTGGTCAAGAACTTATAGTAAATCAGCTATCTGATGGGGAAAATGTTTGTTAGCAATGGTGGGAGATTTAGCTAGACGATTAGCGATCGCAAATCCATCCTTAGAAAATCCGCTAGAAGGTAGTGGCGTAGTTTTAATTGATGAAATTGAATTACATTTACACCCCAAATGGCAACGAGAAATTATTCCGGCTTTGACTAGAACATTTCCCAACTGTCAATTTATTGTGACTACCCACTCACCACAAGTAGTCAGCCATGTAAAACCAGAGGGTATCTATATTTTAGAAGCAATAGATACAGGTATTATTGCCAAACGTCCAACAAGTTCTTATGGAAGAGATAGCAATCGTATCTTAGAAGATTTAATGGGTGTCCCAGAACGTCCTCTAGAAATCAAAAATCGTCTGCGTGATTTATTCAGACTTATTGATGAAGGAAATATTGACGGTGCGAGAGAGTTACAAAAAGATTTAGTAGCAGAAATTGGTGCTGACGAGCCAGATTTTGCTAGCGCAGAGGTATTGATTCGGCGAAGGGAAATTTTGGGTAGGTGAAATATATTAGAAAGGGTGCGGAACCACAAAGTTTCTCCGCCTGAAAAGCGTTATCGAATCATGAATGGCAGCCAAATTGGGAGAATTTTAGTAAACCACAGAAAACAGATGTACATGAAGCTTTGCTACGAGAGCAAGGATACATATGTTGCTATTGTGGAATGCGGATAAATATCACCAGCAGCCATATCGAACATTTTAAACCGCGTAAATTATTCTCAGAATTTGCATTAAAATACTCTAATCTTCTTGCTTCCTATCCAGGGGAAGGTGAAGAAAGATCGACCGAACAATTACCCCAATTACCTCTGAGGTCGGAACACTGCGGACATCAAAAAAGTGAATGGTATAATCCAAATTTGACTGTCTCTCCATTACAAGAAAACTGTGCTGAATTCTTCAGATACACAGCTTTTGGGGAAATTCTCCCCACAGATGACTCGCTCATGCAGACGGCTGGACAAGAAACTATTGAAAGATTAGGACTAAATAATTCTAAGCTAGAGGCAACAAGACGCAGGCAACTTCAGAGAAGTTTACCACTGCTTGAAGGACTCACGGATGCAGAAATTCAAAAATTAGTTGAAGGTTACGAGCAACTCGATTCTAACGGACATTACACACCGTTTTGTGCTGCGATTATTTACATTCTCAAACAGTACTTTGTTACTTAACTTGAGTGTATCTACGCGCACCTTGTTGGTATGGTTCTATAATTTCTCATGTAGTATCTTTGTCCTGTAGCGATCGCACCTACATTTACCTATTCGTCTTCAAAAGAAAAGAATGGTTATCATCTCAGCAAACATTTTAGCCAAAAGGCTATTATCCTAGAAAGCTAAAGCGCGATCGCTCACATTATGGCTTCTAGTAAACTTTCATTAACATCTGGTCGGCAGTGGCTGACGGGGTTAGCCTCAAGCGAAATATTTATTTATCTTATCAAGCGACTAGCACAAGCCCTCTTGACATTATTACTAGCATCTGCACTGTCTTTCTTTATTATTCAGCTTGCTCCAGGAGATTATTTGGATACGCTACGGCAAAACCCCAAAATCTCCCCAGAACGAATCGAGCAATTGCGACAACAATTCGGATTAGACCGTCCCTGGGTCGAACAGTATTTCCGTTGGTTGTGGCGGATTGTGACTCAGGGTGATTTTGGTACGAGTTTCGTCTATCAGCGTTCCGTGTCTTCTTTGTTGTGGGAGCGGGTTGGAGCCACCTTACTACTGGCAATTTCATCTTTAATTGTCACCTGGGCGATCGCCATTCCTTTAGGAATTGTCGCCGCCGTGAAGCAAAATCAATGGAGCGATCGCGTTTTACAAGTTATCAGCTACACCGGACAGGGATTTCCCAGCTTCATCACTGCCTTGTTACTCCTGATCTTCGCTCAAAACGTCTCTCCCCTATTTCCCGTAGGAGACATGACGAGTATCAACCACGCCGACCTCACCCCTTTAGGTAAAATCCTCGATGTTGGCTGGCACATGATTTTACCCACCATAGCTTTAAGTATTACCAGCTTTGCAGGCTTGCAACGGATCGCCCGTGGCGAACTTCTCGACGTACTCCGTCAAGATTATATTCAAACTGCCCGCGCTAAGGGACTACCAGAAAACCGCGTGATCTACGTCCACGCTCTGCGTAACGCCATCAATCCCCTAATCACCATCTTAGGATTTGAACTGGCTGGGTTGTTAAGCGGTGCGTTTATTGCTGAATTCTTCTTCAACTGGCCTGGATTAGGGCGCTTAATTTTGCAAGCAGTCTTAGCTCAAGATTTGTATCTCGTCATGGCAAGCTTGGTCATGGGAGCCGTAATGTTAATTGTGGGCAACTTAATCGCCGACCTGCTACTCAAAATCGCCGATCCCCGGATCAAATTGGAAAACCCCTAATCAGTTATCAGTGACCAGCTACTTACGACTTACGACTTCTCATTCATGTTGTCCCAAATCTACTACATTGCGCGTTCTAAGTCTGATGGCAGCTATTTAGTTGCCCGGGTAAATCGCGATGTAGCTGAGAAAAACACAGGCTATTTGTTACTATTTAGCGAGCATTTTGAGGCATTGACTTATCTGAATACTCATGCTGCTGGTGTAGCCGACCAATTTGCAATTGAGTCGATTCCTGGTACTCAACTAGGAGCATTATTGAAGCGTTGGAATTTTATTGGTGTCGGAATCGTACGCGATCCATTATTACCAAAGATTGAATTTCTCGTCTGCGATTAGTATTAAATATATCTATCCTGATGTAGATGTAACTAAATCAAAGATTAGCGCTAAATAAAGAAGGTTGGTTCCGAATTTTGCTGAATTTCAGCGAAACGTAGCCATAAATTACAAGTTTGTTATTACAATTGTCGATCGCAGGAGAAACCAGTATGCGCTCTGTTCGATTCAATTTATCTGCGTTGCGCCCAGTTCGCATTTTATTTGCTATCTGTGTCAGCGCGTTGCTAGTATTCTCTCAAGCGCTTCCCGCTTTCAGCGCTCCTATCAATCCCAGTGGTAGCCCTACTGCTCCCCAGCAAGGTGAAGCCCAGCTAAGAGGCATTGAGAAAGAAGCTCAAGAAGCAGTCATCAAAGATCCTTACTCCCGTAAAGAAACGCAAACCAAAGCTCAAGAAGGTCTTAATGAAGTTCAAGGAGCTGCTGACTTAAACAAAATGAGTCGTCCAGAAAATGCTAAAGCAACTTCAGTTGAAGACAAGCTAAAGAATGCTTTGGAATCAGTGACTGGTAAAGACTAAAGCTTTTGATGCAGCTTAAGAATTGAAACATTAATATTGCTTGACGTGTGGGGATGATTCTGGCGGTGGTCATCCCTAATTGCTATCTTCTGCTCTCTGCCTTCCCATATTACAAACCAGCAAACTCTGCATCTGTAATCAGGCGGGGATTTTTTGTGTTGGGATAAATCCAACTGCTGTTACGAATGGCTGTTTTGTAGGCAGAATAAGTTTTGTAAGTCTTTGCCACTGAGACCAGGTTTGAGTTTGACCCCAGTTGTAGCCGTCAATTCCTATCCAATCTACATAATTGTGGAGATGTTATAGAGGTGTTGACAAAGATTAAATTGACAAGCCAAACTCGTAGCGGTTAATAAACAGCCCAATCACAATATCATGCATCAGAATCGTCTTGGAAAAACAAATACTTCGCGTCCGCCAAACGTTTAATTCGTGTTCGTAAGTTTAAGTGTTTATTCTCTATCTTTTGTATGTTCTGCTTACCCACTTTATGGTTTAATGCGTCTAAATGCCGTTCGTATGCTCCCCAGTCATCAGTGTAAAAGCGGCTAATTCCAAAGGGCATTAACAGTGCTTTCATCTGAAGAAAAACTTCATCTTTTCGTGTCCCAAACACATAAGCCAAAACTTTTCCACTTTGCCGTTCAATAGCTTACCATAGCCACCTTTGGTTCGCTTTGTTGCCAACAAAACTCCACATCTCGTCTAGCTCCGCTTCTAGTTCTGACGGCATTTTATCTGATTTAGCTAGACAAATATCAACGGCGATTGACTCACAATCCAGTTGCTTTAACGCTGCGAGATTCACTTGTTGCAGTTGCGGTTTTTTTAATTCTTTGATAACAGTGCTAGCACTAACATGCAAAACTCTTGCTGTATCTCGAATTCCACTACCATTAAGTGCCATGTCTACAATTTGCTCTTTTACCTTTTTGGATTGACCTGGGTAAGTATAATCGCGCATTGAATGTTCAACCATCACAGCAGGTTTCTCGACATTGATAGCGTTGCTTCCCTTGAGGAGTCTTCCCATTCTTAACTAGATCTATTCCCTGGTAGTAAGGACAATGCAGTATTTATGTAATCATGGCTACTTTTTGTACAGTTGATGCTGCTATCTTTTTAAGCAAAGGTTAGTACATCAATAATTCTACAACACCTCCATTTTTCGTACTATCTTCCGAGAAGAAAGCATCTACCCAGCGATTTTGACAATTCAAAACCCGCAGCACCGGAGTACTCGAAGCAAGATACTCTCCACCTTTGGCATCAACAGACCACACAGCGCCCGTAGTTGGGGCGGAAATTACTACAACTTTATTCAATCGGGTCTACTGGAGCAGTTTTGCTAGTTCTAGCTCGGTGATTCGCTCTTCTACGCGCATTTGGGCTGCTTGGCGTTGTAAGTCGGCAATTTCGGTATTAATTTCCCTTTGGCGAATCATCGGAATAGTTCAAAGTGCGGGAACCGTCAATTTGCAATCCGGCTTGAGCAGCTCTAAATCGCTGTTGTGCTTGAGCTAGAAGCGCCTGCGCTCCCAGCCTCTAACAACTCCTGGGCGCGCTCGGCATCAACTTTAGCAGTTTGAGTGGCAACAGTGACGCGATCGAGTTCGCTTTGGGCTGCTTCAGCAGGCTCCTCCACAGTAAAAGTATCGATTTCAGTTGCGGGACAAACAGCAACGAACCCGTACTATTACGGTGTGCATATAAGTTAATTCTGATTAGAGCGCTCGATGAGACGTGGTTTCGGCGTGTAGGGAGAAAAACCCACAATTCCCATCATTCCTCAATTAGAGGCTAACTATCGGCTTGGGGATTGCTAAATTCAGCGCGATCTCTAGATGAGGAATTTTTGACACAATCTTGTTCGTTAATTATGTAATCCAAAATACTTAATTGTAAAGAGAAAGAAAAATTCTTAAGTATTTCTTTGAGATTGGTAGTTGGTAATGGGTAATGGGTAATGGGTAATTGGTGGTTGTTGCACCTGAAGCTCACCTGCTCCCCTGCTCCCCTGCTCCCTACTCTCTGCTGCCTAATAACTGTCAACTGAATTTGTGGTTTCATGTCACAATATCTGTTGATGCGTGCTAAGCCTTTTGGTATATGCCGAACTATATAGTAGAATGCTACTCGTTCGATCGATATTGGGCTTGCCAGTGGTTATATGACTACGACACTCGTTCGCGGATCTGAGTACAGGCGATCGCGCCCCAAATAGTAGCTTAATATTTACGATCTGATTTTTTATTTATGATTTTTACGGAGCGACCGATTGAGTCATTGTCGCTTTCGGTGTCTGAAATTTTCGTGTGAGGAAGTGCGGTGAAACAACAGCATTTATTTCTAGTGCGTAACTTCTGTTCGAGTCTAGCTGTAGCACTCTTAGCAACCGAGCTAATTAAGATTGAACCAGCACCAGCGATCGCGAGCGAAACTCCATCTGTTGATAGTGCGATCGCGATGAAATCTGAACCTAGTAAAACTCAGTCAATTAAAGCTACCAAACAAGCTTACCTGCAAGCAAAAAGCTCGTTTCGTCACTCCCAAGCCTCGGTTCTCTTATCAAAACAGGAAATCGGGAGTCGGGAGTCGGTAGGAGCGGGTTTGGACACCCGCCCGTACGAGAGTCGGGATAGGAGCAGCAACCGTCAACCGTCAATAACCAATTACCAATTACCAACCACAGTCAGCCAACAACCAACAACCAAACCTAAACCAGCCCAGCCGCCTGCTAATTCTCAGTTAAACGATCGCAAGGCTCAAATACCTAGTTATCTCAATCCCGATGCCAATCCATTGCGATTTCCCACAAAACCAGAAGAAGTACAGGTTGTAGGCGCTCAACCAATTACTTTCCAGCAGGCGTTAGACCTAGCACAGCGCAATAGCACGCAGCTGCAAGAAGCAAGGCTGAACGTACAGCGGAGTCAAGCACAGCTGCGACAGGCTTTAGCAGCAGAATATCCACGCTTGGATCTGGGTGCGGGTGTCACTAATTCAGGGAACAATCTTTTCAGCGAAGAACCGGAACAAAATGAATTCGAGCAAATCTTTGGTGGAGGTCAAACCGATAACAACGATACTAGTGTGAGCGGCAATCTATCGCTCAGCTACGATTTATTCACTTCTGGTTTACGTCCTGCTAACATTCGCGCTGCTGAAGAACAGTTGCGTTTTAATCGGTTAGATTTAGAACGGACGCAAGAAGAACTGCGCCTCAACGTTGCTAATGATTATTACGAATTGCAACGAGCTGACGAACAAGTACGGATTCAGCGATCTTCTGTCAACAATGCTCAGGCAAGTTTACGCGATGCCCAAGCCTTAGAACAAGCTGGGGTAGGAACTCGCTTTGCCGTCCTCCAAGCTCAAGTACAGTTGGCGCAGGCTACCCAAAGATTAACCGATGCCCTAAGCCAGCAACGAATTGCCCGCCGTCAAATTGCAACGCGAATTAATTTAAACGACTCCATCGTGGTTACGGCTGCCGATCCGGTAGCAGTTGCTGGACAGTGGAACTTCTCTCTAGAAAACAGTATCGTACTGGCTTTTAGAAATCGTGCCGAACTAGAACAACAATTAGCACAGCGTAATATTAGCGAACAACAACGGCGTGCTGCTTTAGCTGAACTAGGACCGCGAATTAGTCTTGCTGCCCGCTACGGTCTCGAAGATACATTTGACGATGAAACGAATTTTGCAGATAGCTATTCTTTGCAGGGAAACTTAAACTTAAGTTTGTTTGATGGTGGAGCGGCAAGAGCAAGAGCTAGGCAGGAAGAGGCAGATATTGCGATCGCTGAAACCAATTTTGCCGGACAGCGTAACCAAATTCGCTTTGAAGTAGAACAAGCTTTCTCTCAGTTGCAGTCTAACTTAGAAAACATTCAAACGACTTCTGTTGCCTTAGAACAATCTCGGGAAGCGCTGCGATTGGCACGCCTCAGATTTCAAGCAGGTGTAGGGACGCAAACAGAAGTGATTGATGCTGAGGATGACTTAACTCAAGCAGAAGGCGATAGAGTCAATGCGATTCTAAACTACAACCGCGCCTTAGCTCAAATTCAACGCTCAATTAGCTCTGGTCAGCAACGCTGAACTAGGGGCGAGGAGTGAGGAGTGAGGGAAAGAGAGTAGTGCATGGTGCGTGAAGTGTGGGAGGTGTAGGAGGTATGGGAGAACACTCGAAGAATCTTCTCCCCGCTCTCCCTCATCTTCCTTGTCCCCCTTATCCTCTCCCTCACTCCTCGCTCCTCATTTAGGCTTTCCTTCTCCAGGGAGAGATTGCGGGTTAGAAAGAATAAACTTTTCTGGGTTTCTTAGGAAGGAATCGCAATTCTTATCGAGAGCAACGCAGATGTTACCTAAAGCGAGTTGATATTCTTCGATATTGCCTTGTTTGAGAAACAGTTTAGCGGCTGTTTGTAAATCTTCTACTGCTTCGCGATCGCTCTGTCCGCTATACTGAGTTAGCTCGTAGCGAACAATTCCCCGCTTGAGATAGGCTTCTGCTTCTTGGGAGTCAATACTAAGCGCTCGGTTAAAATCTGCAATTGCGGCTTTGTAGCCCGTACTCAATTCCCCTTTATACTGTGCTAGTTTGTAGTGAACGATGCCGCGCTTGACCAGTGCTTTGGCAGCACGGGGGTTGAGCCGCAAAGAGCGATCGAAGTCTTGAATTGCTTGCTGATATTCTTTTTCGGGATTTTTACTATACTGAGCAATTTCATAACGTACCATGCCGCGACTGAGATAGGCTTCGGCTTGGTTGGGTTTGAGTCCCAGAGTACGATTGAAGTCTTCAATCGCTTGGCGATAGGTACGGTCGGGGTCGCCGCTATGCTGGGCAACTTCGTAGAGAGCGTTACCTCGGTTTAAATAGACTTGAGCATCCTTGGGATTGAGCTTGATGGCGCGATCGTAATTATCAATAGCCCCTTCATAGTCTCCTACTTTGTAATAAGCATCGCCCTGCTTGTAGTAGGCAACAAAATTATTGCCGCTTTTTGCTGCTACTTTGCCGTTACTTGGTGGTTCGGGGATCGAGGTAACGCTAAAACGACTATCAAAGGGCAGTTGCACGTCACTTAACACCTGCATCAACAGGATCAAGCTCACAGCTCCTAGACTAAACGTGCCCATCATCATCAGGTTGAACTTTCTGCGGCTCAGCCTTCTATGACTTCTTGGCAGTGTTAAAAATAATGGTGCGTGTTTGCTGAGCGTGGCAGATGAATAATAAGCGGCAGAGCGATCGAGCGCTCGATACTGTCGATATACAGG
Organism: Chroococcidiopsis sp. [FACHB-1243]; assembly: GCF_014696895.1. NCBI lineage: Bacteria > Bacillati > Cyanobacteriota > Cyanophyceae > Chroococcidiopsidales > Chroococcidiopsidaceae > Chroococcidiopsis > Chroococcidiopsis sp. [FACHB-1243]. The sequence continues at coordinate 62,870 of NZ_JACJQX010000004.1, forward strand.
AGGAGTACGCTTAGGTGGCAAAGGTTGGAGGTGTTTTTTCTGTCTGACTGCCTCCAAGGACGGAAACGGGTCGCGCCCGCCTAATTTTACTGCCCGCTCGCACCAAGGACAGCTTTGCAGGTGATCGCTGTAGCGATGCTGATTGTTAGCGCTACAGGTTGTCAAAGCGTTTTCTGCTTCTTTGAGGGCAGCTTGCCAGGTTTGGGCGTTGGGACGGAGATTGGGTTGAGAATGACCTGCATCAAAACACTTGACAAATAACTGCCTCAAACTGGGGTGTAAGATCTCCCAGTTTGGTGCAATCGGCGTAGGCTTGTACGGTACTGGCTTGCTGCCATAAGTGAAATGTCCTGCCGCTATCCGTGCTGCATAGGGTGGGGGATCGCCACTACCTTGATAAATTCCTGAAAAAGGGTGAGTCCCTTCCATCAGCAGTTGGAAGATCAGGACTGCTAGCCCGAATAAGTCGTGTTCTGGGGCGCGATCGATCTGTCCGAAATTCTTTCCTTGCAGTTCTGGCGGCGTAAATTCTGGCTTTCCGACACCGCAGCGATAAATAGCTGCTGTTTGCAGGTCGCGGACTTGAAACGAATCCGTATCTACCAGGGTAACTAGAGCAGTATCGCTGACTAAGATGTTAGATTCGTTCACATCTCCGACACAATACCCGCGTGCGTGCAGCGCTCCCATGGCAGCGGCAATATTACGGGCAGTGCGTTGGAGATAGAGATAATTAAAAAACGGGCATTTTTGTCGGCGCGTTTTGGGATTGTAAAAATCTAGTAGGGAGTGCATCCCTCTGACACGCGGCATCAGAAAGCCAACGACGCGATTGCTACCATCAGTTGACGTGAGCAATTCTTCGGGCCAAGCGATCGAGATATGTCCTTGCCCCGCCATAGGGTTATCTGGCGGGTTAGCAAGCATTGCCGTTAGCTTAGATGCCTGAATCTCTCTAGGCTTGTGATAAACCTTTGCTACTAGTGCCTCGTTGTGCGGTACAGTAAAGACACGGGCTTCTCCCCCATGTCCGAGACTAGAGTTGGGGTCCAACGTGATAATTTGGTTGTTGGAGCTTCGTTGCAACCGCATGGCAAAATTAACTCACAAGCGTCGCCAATAGTAAAGTCAAGTCGTCATCCGTCCGTTCCGTAATTCTTGGCGATCGCAAAAACGCCGCCAGTTGTTCTTTAGCTTCACTCTCATCCTCCACACCTGCCATAAATTGAAACAGGGGAGAAAAAAATGGTTTGTAGGGTGAACCATCGCCCATGTTCACAGCTAGCATCTGCAACCCATCTGAAAACACGGCAATATTTGTCGTCGTTCCCCGCCAAACGTTGACTTGGACTGTCTCCAAGGCTTGGGGGGAAACTAGAAAAGTTGTTTCATTAATATATTCTCCTTTTTGAGCGGCAGTCAGAGCAAAAATCTGACCGTCGCGATCGCTCGCTACTGCCAAGCCATCACCTACCTGCACGGCTGCAACTAATTCTGGGGTAGCAACTGCTAAAATCAATGTCGTCGCCAACTCCCGCGCCTGCTTGCCACAGACGGCTGCTTCTGCTTCTACAGCTGTCTTTGCTGCTGCCAGAGCTTGAGTCAGAATTCGCTGCCATCCCTGCTCGTCGTCAACCAAATGCAGTCTAGAGCCTTCAGCACAAATCGTCTCTACCGCCGTTTGCGCGGCGACAATTGCCCCGACTTTGCCTAAAGCTGCACTTCCTGCCCCGTCAGCTACTGCTGCTACCAAAACCCCCGTGGGCAACTTTTCCCAATGATGAGCGTCTTGACAAAGCTGTCCGACCTTTTCGTGGCTCGTACCTCGAACTGAGGCGGATGCGACTCGCCATTGCCGGATTCCAGCAGGAGCATCTAACTGTCCTGTTGTATATAGCTCATCGTGGGCATCGTTACGCATTCATCGTGATTCCTTACTGATTCCTAGCCTATCTTAGGTGAACGGACAATCAGAGCGATCGCATCGCTCGACAAATCCTCCTTTTGTATACGGTAATGTGTAGGGTTCCGTCAATTTACTCATTCATCTCTTTACACTTTCATTATGTACTTTTGGTAATTAGTCATCTGTCATTTGTCATTGGTTCTTTGTATTTTTTCTCCCTCAGCTCCCTAAGCTCTCTTATGTTCCCCATGTCCCCCATGTCCCCCATGTCTTCCTTGTCTCCCTTGTCCCCCCTGCTCCCTACTCCCTGCTCCCTGCCTAAGTTGCTCCCCACCCCACAGGTGGTAATGCTACTTGTTCGTCGAAACGAGAATGAGAAACGGCTGTGATGCTAGCAGACAACCAGAGAAACATTTCCGTAAACCTCAGCCCTTGAAGTCTGAGTGGAGTGCGGACAGATATGTACTTGAGCCGCTCCAGATTAGCATTTTCTACACCTACAGAGAAAAAAGCTACATGCTTGTTAACTTCATCTGTCTCAATTCGCTGCCTTGCCTGCTCGATTAATTGCTCTGATTCTCCTTGGGGTTCTCCATCTGTAATTAAAAATATCCAGGGACGATAATAAGCTACCCCGTGAGCGCGGTATGTAGCTTTGCGAGACTGGATCATGTCTAGGGCGCGATGAATTCCAGTTCCCATACAGGTTAAGCCTTGCGCTGTCAGTTCTGGTAGATCGAGTTGGTCGGGAGTGACAAAATCCTGTATAACTCTGACATCACTATCAAAAACCACGAGCGCCACCTCAACACGTCGGGAAGCGAGAGAGTTTTGTAATAAATCTGTTTGCAATGCACGCAGCCCTTCATTTAAAGCATCTATTGCTGCTCCTTGCATCGAACCTGAAGTATCTAGAAGTAATACGCAAGGACAGCGAGGTTCTGGATTTTCAGCAAACTCTACCGCTTCATCAAGTCTTAATTGGTCAGACATACTTAACAATTTAGGTGGGAGACTTAGCTACTTGACATATGTGGTAGCTTTTACTCACTAGTGGACTGAGTAGATGGGCTGCTGGCATTGACAACAATTTATCTATGATAGTTCAGCTTTGACTTTACTAGTTTTTTATCTCTGTAGTTTCAACTGCGTCAGTCCGATATTTTACTCACATTTATTTCACCAGGGAAAAATCAGTAGCAAATTCAGACAATTGGTGCAGTTAACTACGCATACAAGACCAAGGCGACAAATTACTTAACTTTCCCATAGATTGTTTTTCTATATGTCCAAATCCTTTGTCATACGCCAATAGCTAAAAACTGTAAACTGGATGGTTAATTTTTATAGATTGCGCTATAGTCAATAGAAACTGTTAGCCTTCCGTCAATTTTTTATGATTTGCAGGGGTTCTAGCGGTGTTAAGAGCAGATACAGCTTACAATATTTTAATAAACTTAACTAGGTTACCTCAATCCTCTTACCTCAATTGATTCAGACAAAAACACTCAAATTGCTCGAAATTAAGGCTTTGCTAAATAGGCATTGTCAGTTAAAGTATTCGCTCGCTTGGAAAAAGGTTTAAGTGCTAAATGGCTAGCTGTGGAACCTTTCAGAAGTTAAGTCCGCTGAGTTTATTAGCGCACTTGTCTAGTTGTTATGATAGTGCCTTGTTAAAGGTGACTAGCAGTGCTGTTACATGGTCGGTATATCTTGAAGAGGGAAAGATTACTTATGCTTCCCATTCAATTGCTGCCTTCGATCGCCTCGACTGTCATTTGCATCGCCTCAGTTATAAAGTACCGACGCTGACAAGTGAAACTAGAGCGCAATTAAGTTTGATTTTTGAAACTGAAGCAGAACAGCGGTCAGATACTAATCCCGAATATCAAGCAATTGGTTGGTTAGTTAACCATCAATATTTAAATGCCGAACAAGCAGCAGAATTAGTTGCAGAATTGGTTGGAGAAACGATCGAGTCGTTTTTATTAGTGAAATCGGGGCAGTACGACTTTAGCAGCAACTCAAACTTAGAGCAAATTTTTTGTCGGCTCGAACTACAGCCGATTGTCGATCTATGTCAAAAGCGCCTGCAAAAGTGGCAAGCTCTAGCACCAGAAATTTTCTCACCCTACCAGCGGCTTTATTTTTCTAACCGTCACAAATTAGAACAGCAAATTCCGTCGGAAATTCAGCAAAAGTTTAGTACGATTCTCAAAGGTTTCAGTTTTCGTCATCTGGCAATTCTATTAAATCAAGACGAACTTGAATTAGCGCAAAACCTACACCAGTATATTGCAGCAGGAACAATTTTGTTGCAAGACCCCTATGCGCCATTTGACCAATTACCAAGAACCTTTGAACAGACTGCATCGCCATCAACAACACCAATTGTCATACCGGAAAAAGTCCCCTTACCGCTAGATGATATCCGCGATCGCCACATTAGCGATCGCCGGCTGGCTGCAACTCCAAAAGCTTTCGAGCGCGAACCAGTCAGAGAGACGCAGTTCCCTACGACAAAGCAAGAATCTCTCCCCATACAGTCTCCGCAGCCACACTCAGAGCCAGTCAAGCATAGCTCTCAGCCACCAGTTAACTTCCCGATTACGCGGACAACACCCCCAGTTCCTCCCACGCATATAGAGACTCCCACATCCCCACCGACTGTTATTCCCGATGCTCCGGCTACGAGAAATAAGTATAAAATTGTTTGTGTGGACGATAGCCCAGCAATGTTACAGGAACTGAAAAAGTTTTTAGAAGACGACTTATTTTCAGTTTTTACAATTGATAATCCTGTTAAAGCTTTAATGCAGATTATTAAAGTCAAGCCAAATCTCATCTTATTAGATGTAAATATGGCAGGAATTGACGGTTATGAATTGTGTCGTTTGCTCCGCAATCATTCTCTATTTAAAGACACGCCGATTATTATGGTGACGGCAAATACAGGAATTATTAACCGAGTCAAAGCTAGAGTTGTCGGTGCTTCAGGTTACTTAACTAAGCCTTTCAGCCAGCCAGATATTCTCAAAATGGTATTTAGGCATTTAACATGAAAGTAAGGTAAGCCTACCAGTTGTAAATTAGTATCGTTGATGCGGAAAGAAAACTGTGTAGTATAGTGAAGGATCGACCCGATCTGTAAACCGAGGATATAAGTTGCGATCGCAAATAGAATTAGATTCCTGCGATTGGGATGAATTGTTCGGCTGTACTTCTTCAGCAGATTCGCCAAGCAAAATTTCTGGATATAGTAGATCTGCTAATTTTGACCAAGTAACAGAAAAAGGATTTTGTAAATATTTCTGTACGAGCGATCGCTTATCTTTTTCGTTTAAGTTGCCCGATCGCCCATCGTTTGTATGCTCTCTCATAAATGCATTCCTCGCGGCTATTTTGTGCGCTTGCTGGAGCGCTAAAGTTTATTAGCCACAATTGAGACGAGTTATGCACGGTTGTATGGTATGGAATGCTATCCATAATCTAATTGAGGAATTGAGCTAGGATAGAAGATAAAGCGATCGAATGAAATCTATACTTCAGTAAACTTCCTATTCATTGCTCAATTAAACAATTTTATCCCTTACCCAAGCTCGAAAAGATTTGAGTAAAGCTACTTCTCCCGGCATGGGAATCTGTTGCATAAAATTACTCATATCTTTAACAGATATAAGAGGAAAAGCAAGACTCACATCACGCTCTCTATACTCCTCTACTTCTAGTCAATAAAATTTTAATTCTTTTCCGTCGTATTTCCAAAGTTCAGGAACACCTAAAGCAGCATAAATACCAAGTTTATTTACAGAACTACTATTAACATCAATTTCAATTGCTAAGTCAGGCGGCAGATCGGTTCCTAAATCTAACTTTAGCTTGCCTCTAAGTGCTAACTCGTTTTGAATATAAAAACAACAATCTGGTTCTATACCGCGATTAGCTATTTAGCGTTTTAGAGTTGTTGAATCAGCACTTTTTATTTCAATCTTTAATTCTTCAGCTAAAACAACTATAAAGCGATCGAGCTGAATTTTATGGCTTTCGTGTTCGAGAAGTGGAGTCATAATCTCTAAAGTGCCACGGTCATAAGCAAAGCGAGAACCTCTGTTTTCACCTGTTTCTTTAAGCAAGGCTTCAAAGGTTTCCCAGCTAATGTTGTGTAGCACTACTCTAGACTCTGCTGGAGTTGAATAAGTAATCATATCCACTGGCTTTAGAGTCAATTGGGTGAGCTAAGCCCACCCTTTTACCTTAACCGAAGATACTATTAAAAAATTCTACCGCTTCCTTCAAAGCAATAATAAATATGTCAATCTCTTCACGGGTATTGTAAAAAGATAAACTTGCCCGTGCGGTAGACTGAGCGTGGATGTAACGATGTAAAGGCTGCGTACAGTGGTGTCCGGCGCGAATAGCAACCCCAGCTTGATCTAGTAGAGTAGATAAATCGTGAGGATGGACATCACCAACCGTAAATGAAGCTAATGCAGCTCTACCCACACCTGCTACTTTAGTTAATGGTCCGTAGGTGCGGACTTCAGAAATTTGAGCGAGTTGCTCAAACAGATATTGCGTTAATTCCGATTCGTAAGCATAAATTTTATCCATGCCGATCGCCCCTAAATAGTCTACAGCTGCACCGAGGGCGATCGCTTCTCCGATTGCTGGCGTACCTGCTTCAAATTTGTGCGGTAAATCGGCGTAGGTAGAACGGTCTAAATACACGTCGGCGATCATCTCACCACCACCCAAAAACGGTGGCATCGATCGCAACAATTCTAGTTTTCCATACAAAAATCCAATTCCCGTAGGAGCGCACATTTTATGACCGGAAGCTACTAACCAGTCGCAGTCCATTTGCTGTACGTTGACAGGCATATGTGGTACGCTTTGGCAAGCATCGATCAAAACTTTCGCACCGTGTTGATGGGCGATCGCAATTATTTCTTGTACTGGGTTAATGCATCCCAAAGTATTAGAGACGTGAACCACAGCCACAAGTTTTGTTTTGTCGGAAATTAAAGACTTATATTGCTCTAAATTAAACTCTTCTTCTGGAGTTAGTTCGACAAACTTCAACACTGCACCCGTTCTTTGTGCTAGGAGTTGCCAAGGTACTAGGTTGCTGTGGTGTTCCATCACGGAAAGGACAATTTCATCGCCCCGTTGAATATTGCTATTACCCCAACTATAAGCAACTAAGTTTATTGCTTCAGTAGCATTGCGGGTAAACACAATTTCTTCTCGCTGCGCCGCATTGACAAACGCAGCTACTTTATCCCGCGCCCCTTCATAAGCCTCGGTTGCTTTAGCCGCTAGGGTATGCACGCCGCGATGGACGTTGGAGTTATATTGCTCGTAATAATCCCGTAAGGTGTTGAGGACGAGTAAAGGTTTTTGAGAGGTGGCGGCGTTGTCGAGGTACACCAATGGTTTGCCATTGACTTCTTGATGCAGGATTGGGAAGTCAGCGCGGACGATATCGGCGAGGGTTCTTGCTTGGGTAAAAGTCATGATTAGATGGAGAGTAGGAATATAAACCCCTGATTTTCATTGTGGGGTACTTACGACTTACGACTTATGACTTAGCATGACGGCTTTGAGCAGAGTTCGTTGTAAAGAGGGAATTGGTAGTTGGTTAATAATCTCAGCAGCAAAGGCGTTAACTAACAAATTTTGAGCGTCAGCAGCGTTAATTCCACGACTTTGCAGGTAGAAAATCTCATCGTCTTCCAACTGGCTGACAGTAGCACCGTGACTGCACTTGACGTTATCAGCGATAATTTCCAGTTGAGGCTTGGTGTCTACTCTAGCTTTGGAAGAGAGGAGTAAGTTGCGGTTCAGTTGTCCTGCATCCGTAAGTTGAGCGGCTTGAGCAACAAACACTCTACCATTAAATACAGTGTGGGCTTTATCGGCAACAATGCATTTATGGAGTTGACGACTCATACCATAAGGATAATTGAGAGCGATCGCGCTATGGGTATCGGCTGTTTGTTGCCCTGCTATTATAGTTAAGCCGTTGAGAATTGTTTCTGTCTGTTCCCCTGTCTGGAAAATTTCTAAATTGTGGCGCGACAGTTTTGCCCCTAAAGTAATCGCATTGCAGGTGTAACGGCTATCTCGTGCTTGAGTAATCGCAGTTTTACCAATATGGAATGCTTCTACGCTTTCCCGTTCAACTCTAGTATGACTAACTTGGGCATTTTCTCCCAGCCAGATTTCCGTAACAGCGTTGGTAAAGTATACCGTCTCTCCAACTTCGGCTTCGCCTTCTTCAGGATCTTCAATATTAAATTGATTTAAGTAGTCTTCCACCAGCGTGACGCTACTACCAGTTTCCGCTACTACCAAGCAGCGCGGCTGCTGAATCGTTGGCGTGCGGAAGGAATTAGCGATAAATAGTAGGTGGATGGGAGTTTCTACGACAACATTCTTAGGAATCCAGACGACAGCAACATCTGTAATTGCAGCCGTGTTGAGGGCGGTAAATACTTCTTGTCCTCCCTCAGATTTTGCCAGGTAGTTGTTCAGGCGATCGCGGTATTCTGCTGGTAATCCTGATAAATTGCTAACTACTACGCCTTTCGGTAAATCACCGATTGCAGAATGTTCTGACGCATACACCCCGTTGATAAATACCAAACGGCTATTTGCTGCTTCTGAGAAAGTAAGTGGTGTCACCAGTGCTGCTGGTAATCCGGTGGGAGCCGCTACTTGAAAGTTAAACTGTTTTAAAGCAGATAAATCAGTAAACCGCCACTCTTCAATTTTGGTAGTAGGGAGAGTAGATTGACGAATTATATCAGAGGCGCGATCGCGAATTTCTTTTAGAGAGGCGATTGAATCTCGCGATTGACACTGTTGCAATAATTCTAACAAGTAGTTATCCCCACCCAACACATGAGCATGACTGCCATTCGTAACTGTCGGAGAAACTTGAATACTCATTACACTCCTACCTCAGTTGCAGCTTCCAACACCCAATCGTAGCCACGGGATTCTAATTCAAGCGCCAATTCCTTACCACCACTCTTAATAATCCGTCCCCCAGCCATAACATGGACGTAATCTGGGACGATGTAGTTGAGCAATCGTTGGTAGTGGGTAATTAGAATTGTGGCATTCTCAGGGCTGGCTAATTGATTCACGCCATTAGCAACAATCTTCAGCGCGTCAATATCCAAACCAGAATCTGTTTCATCCAAAATTGCAATTTTTGGTTCCAACAGTGCCATTTGCAAAATTTCGTTCCGCTTCTTCTCGCCGCCCGAAAACCCTTCATTCACGCTGCGATTTAAGAAAGCCGCATCCATCTTGACAACATCCAATTTTTCTTGGATCAAATCGTCAAAATCAAATGCATCCAATTCTTCTAAACCTTGCTCTTTTCGGCGAGAATTGTAGGCAACTCGTAAAAAATCTAAATTACTTACGCCAGGGATTTCTAAGGGATACTGAAATGCCAGAAAAACTCCAGTTCTAGCTCGTTCTTCCGGTTCCATCTCCAGCAAATCTTTACCTTGAAAAATTGCTTCACCCCCCGTCACTTCATAAGCTGGATGTCCTGCTAAGGCTTTAGAAAAAGTGCTTTTACCAGAGCCATTCGGTCCCATGATCGCATGGATTTCTCCAGCGCGGACTGCTAAATTTACTCCCTTTAAAATTGGATTCCCATCAACTTCAGCTGTCAGGTCTTTCACCGACAGCAAAATTTCACTATTTTCAATAATCATTACTCTCTACGTCCTCTGCGCTCTCTCTATTCACTTGCGAATCGCTTGATTGAGGGTGAGCATTGCCCACCCTACTTTATTAACCCACACTACCTTCCAGTTTCAGACTCAGCAGGCGATCGGCTTCTACAGCAAATTCCATTGGCAGTTGGTTAAATACGTCCTTACAGAAACCGCTAATCATCATCGAGATTGCATCTTCTGAAGAAATACCTCGTTGTGCGAAGTAGAATAACTGATCTTCACCAATCTTAGAAGTCGAAGCTTCATGCTCGATCTTGGCAGTGTTATTCTGTACCTGAATGTAGGGGAATGTATTCGCCCGCGCATTATCTCCAATCAACATTGAATCGCACTGAGAATAATTCCGCGCTCCTTGTGCTTTCGGGTTAACTTTCACCAAACCACGGTAGCTGTTGCTAGAGTTCCCGGCAGAAATTCCCTTGGAAATAATCGTGCTGCGAGTATTCTTACCAACATGGATCATCTTCGTTCCTGTATCGGCTTGCTGCATATTATTCGTCAGCGCCACAGAATAAAACTCACCGACAGAGTTATCGCCGACTAACACGCAACTAGGATACTTCCAAGTAATCGCCGAACCCGTTTCTACCTGCGTCCAAGAAATTTTAGAATTAACTCCTTGGCACAAACCGCGCTTGGTGACGAAGTTGTAAATCCCACCTTTACCCTTCTCGTCGCCAGCGTACCAGTTTTGCACGGTAGAGTATTTAATCTCAGCATTGTCTAAAGCGACAAGTTCCACCACCGCCGCGTGTAGCTGGTTAGTGTCGTACATCGGTGCGGTACAGCCTTCTAGGTATGAAACGTAGCTCCCTTCCTCGGCTACAATCAAAGTCCGCTCGAACTGTCCTGTATCGCCGCTGTTGATGCGGAAGTATGTAGACAGTTCCATCGGGCATTTGGTGTTTTTGGGGATATAAACGAAGGAACCGTCACTAAATACAGCGGAATTGAGTGCCGCGAAGTAATTATCTGCTGTTGGGACGACACTACCCAGATATTTCTGTACCAACTCTGGATATTCCCGTAAAGCTTCGGAAATCGAGCAGAAAATTACACCTTCTTTGGCTAGCTTTTCCTTGAAGGTAGTCGCTACAGAAACGCTGTCAAAAATGGCATCTACTGCGACATTAGATAGACGCTTCTGTTCTGATATGGGAATACCAAGCTTTTCAAAAGTTTCCAACAGCGCCGGATCGACTTCTTCCAAGCTATTCAGTTGCTTTGGTTTCTTTTTCGGCGCGGAATAGTAGATAATATCTTGATAGTTGATAGGAGGATACTGGACACTGTGCCAAGTAGGTTCTGTCATCTTCAGCCATTGACGATAGGCTCTCAGACGAAATTCCAACATGAACTCTGGTTCTTCTTTCTTAGCAGAGATCAGGCGGATAACGTCTTCACTCAGACCGCGAGGAATGATATCTGCCTCGATGTCGGTAATAAAGCCGTACTTGTAAGGCTGGTTGACGATGGTTTTGACAGTTGCACTCATTGGTAGTGTTCTCTCGGTTGGGCTGAAATGCTCGAAGTAGCTCTTTAAGGATGAAAGACGGGTGGTCTAACCCCTTCCCACCTTCCTCGTTGTAAAAATCGTAACTAAAACAACACGCTTGTTGTTTAACCTTTCTCCATTTTACGCTACATTAACAACAGGTATGTTGTCAAAGTAAAATTTTCAGATGAAAACTTTGGAATGACAATGGTGACAACGCAGCAGCCCTCGACCAAGCAGGATATTCTGCAATATTTGATGAAGCAGGGGCAAGCCACGGCACAGGAGCTAGCCACAGAGCTTGATGTCAGTCCACAAGCGATTCGTCGCCATTTAAAGGATCTAGAAGCAGAGGAACTACTCTTATATCAAGCAGTTCACCTGGGAATGGGGCGACCGCAACACGTATATAAACTAAGCGATCGCGGGCGCGATCGCCTGCGTCGTACAATTAATGACGGAGGGGGAGACAGCCACGGACAATTTGCCGTTTCCCTACTCGACACCCTCGCCCAAACAGTGGGGCGAGAACAAATGGGGACGATTTTACGAATGCAATGGGAGCGTAAAGCTCTAGAATACCGCGATCGCGTTGGAGATGGTTCGCTGCAAGAGCGAGTCGCCAACTTGGTAGAATTGAGGAAAGCTGAAGGTTACATGGCAGAATGGTATTTTGTCAACGAAGAGAATTCAGCTAGAGGATTTATCATTACCGAACATAATTGCGCCATTGCCAACGTTGCTGAATCCTTCCCTGTAGTCTGCGGACACGAATTAGAAATGTTTGCCACAGTTTTACCTGATTGTCAAGTTGAGCGTACCCACTGGATTATTGACGGCGAACATCGTTGTGGTTATTTAGTCAGAGCTAGGGGTTAGGGGTTAGAGGTAAGTCGTACGGGCGGGTTTAGCTAAAATCTTCGTCGGCATCAGAGTTGTCTGGTGAATCCGCCCGTACAAAAGTTAAAAGCCAAAAATAGAAATCAACCAACTACCTATGACCAATTACCCATTACCAAACTAGTTTTATGAATCTAGACCAACAACCTTCAATGCAATTTCTTTCGGCGGAAGAGTCAGCCAGGGTTGATGCAGCCTTGCTATCTTCTCCAGAAAAGTTTTTAACTAGGCTAACGGTTTCATCCCTGCGGCTATTGAAACATATAGCTGAAGATTACGGGGTAAAGATGGAAGATTTAACAGCAGAGCAAGTGGTAGCCTGGTTTGAGAAGGATGGCAAGATTAGACGCGAACAAGGACTTGAGGCAGCTTTTCTGAAATGGTAAAGTGGGCATCGCCCACCCTACTACCCTTGAGAAACTGCGATCGCATTGACATCTATGTTGCGATCGAATATGATTCGCGGTCGGAATAGAATTTTCAAAATCAGCAAAATCGATTTAAATTCCCCTGGCGTGTTGTGGCGCTTCCATTGTCCAGGGCGACAAAATAATATTTCTACTAAGCGGCGATGGTGACTGAGACTGAGTTGCTGAAACACAACCCTGACTGTAGGAAATTCATTTTGAAATCCAGTCCGAATCACTTGACCAGTTAATTCTACTCCTTCCTCCATAATTTCTAACGTGACTGGCTGCATTTCTGCTGCTGAAATTATTGCTTTTTGTGTCAAAGCAATTTCCGCTCCAACTTCAGAAATCATCGTCGTGACTCCCCAATAATTTTCCCCTTGAATATTGCACCTTACTGTTCGCCGGAGAGCAAACCAATCGTAAACATCTGGTTTGGGAGCGTCGAGCAGAATTAAAATTGCAATACCCAACATAATTAAGTTGTAGCCACTCCACAGCCAACCCAAACCAATACCTCGAATTTGTTGAGCAATTTCTAATGGTACTGTTGTTGCCCACTCTGCTTTCGCCATAGACATTCCTAAGTTGCGCCACAGACTGATAGCTGTGATCGCAAACACAATAATTAAAGGTGAAGCTAGTTTCCAATTAAATGAAAAGCGATCGCGTTGTTGTCCTTTTGGAGTGACTTTAAATCCTTTGGCAAACGGTCTTAACATGACTTGAATTACTGTCAAAGCCAAGGGAAAACATAGAACTAAAGAGTATATATCTGATAGTAAAGCCGAGCGAGAGCGGTGATTCAACCAAGCAAATACTGAGAGTTGAACTAAATAGTAAGGCAAAAAGAAATATAACAATTCGGTTGCTGTTGCCCTGAGTGGAATTACTCCTAGAAATGAATAGGCAAGCGGCATAAATAAAAATCCAACCCGGGAAATACTAGTGAACCAATGCAATAATCCTTCTAAATGCGCAATTCTTTGTAAAGGTCGCAATCCTTTGATAGTTAAAGGGTTGGCATCGATAAAAAATGCTTGTAACGTCCCTTGCGCCCATCTGATCCTTTGCGTAGCATGAGCGGCGATGTTTTCGGCTGCTAAACCAGCACTGAGTTTTTCATCTAAATAAACTAGTCGATAACCCTGCGCCGATAAACGAATTCCAGTAAAGTAATCTTCGCTCAAAGAATCTGTCACAAAACCGCCAGCAGCTTGTAATGCTTTACGTCTGACAACAAAAGAAGTACCAGCGCAAATGACGCTATCAGCTCCATCTCTAATGGGCTGAATTTGACGATAAAAAACTTCTTCTTCGGGAGTAACTGCATCTTCCAACCCTAAATTACGGGCGATTGGATCGGCGTTATAAAAACTTTGAGGTGTTTGAACTAAAGCAATTTTTTCGTTTTGGAAAAAGCCAACAGTTCGAGTGAGAAAATTTTTAGTTGGGACAAAATCGGCATCAAAGACAACGATTAACTCGCCTTGTGTTTTGGCGATCGCGTGATTTAAGTTACCTGCTTTGGCGTGCTTGTTGTCGGAGCGAGTTAAATATTGACAGCCTAATTCTGTAGCTAGGTCTTTAACTTCTGCTCGGCGCGTGTCGTCAAGCAAGTAAACTTTTTTATGTGGATACTCTAGTGCTTGGCAACCGATAATAGTCCGTTTGAGGATAAAAGTAGGCTCGTTATAAGTAGGAATTAAAATATCAACAGTTGGAGTAAAATTACCATCAAGCACGGCTACAGCAAAGCGGTCGGCTTCGCGGCTGCGGTCTTTGACATTCAACATTAAAAATAGTTGAATCGTACCGCTAGTTAATACAAGGAATTCTAAAAACAATAATCCCAGACTAAATACACCATTGAGGGGAGTAGCAAGATTGAGTGTAGTTAGCGATCGCCAAATAATATAACGAATAGTCAAAAGCAGTAATATTGCTACTACAATTTGCCGCGACCATCGTTTCGGTTTGGGAGAAATTCGCATGACTAGCATCACAATTAGTAGTAAAACAATTGTGGGAGCTAGTAAATATCCTCCTGATAGCATTGGTACTTCTAACCAGAAAGGAGGATTGTTTTGAAAATTTTGTAATTGTAAAAAAATCGAAATAATTCTGCCTTCTCCGGCAAACCATCCCCCAACTATCAGACTAGAAAATGCCACAATACTTAGCATAACTAGCGTAGCGAGACGCGATCGCCTCACGCGCCTGAGTTCTCTCTGCTCTATCCCCTGACTTTTAATCTGAGAAACTGTCATTCCTACTACCCAATAATTTTCCTAACAAATACACTGGATTGTTGTTAGCAATCCATGTTAGGTGACACAATTGTAAAATAATTATAATTTTTATTATCGTTTATTATGTCAACTTTTAGCTAGTAGTTGAAATTTTGTTTGCTCCTAACTGTCCCAATAAAAATCTGCTAGCAATAACGCGATGTATTGCCATAGAAGAAGACTAAAACAGATATTCAGATAGTTCTATGACCGTAGAGCAATAGCTGAAGTTCCCCCATGGGTAGTTTATATTGTCCAATTGCCCCTAGATGCCCTATCGCAACAACAGTAGCAAATTACGCTGTATCAAGAATCATCTCAAACTCGATCGCGATCGAGGATTGGCTGATAGCAGTTTTCAATTGGGTAAAATACACGCTCTCTCTGGAGCGCACAGAGAAAGCGCCCCTACAAATGTCACGCACGCAATTGAGAATTGCTACAAGATTAATTTTCCTACTGGCAACCCCGACTACAAGCTAGTACACGGACGAGGTTGTGGCGATCGATACTGAGAAAATGACTGTCACCTTAAACTTGGTTAACGGTTTCAGTTTCGGTCGTCCGGTTTGGTATGTTTCAATGGATTCCAGCGATCCAACGGTAGCCGCAATCGAAGGTGCAACTTCTGCCCCTGCTTTGCAGAACATAGAAGTAGGTGGCGACGATAGTTTTAGCAGTGCTGTCGAGCGGATTTTTATTGCTATAAATGGACCGCAGCAAAATGGTTGTAAGAATCCACAACGTCAAGGGTTGTATGCAGCTTTAACTGACGGTTATC
This sequence comes from Chroococcidiopsis sp. [FACHB-1243], assembly GCF_014696895.1. Taxonomy (NCBI): domain Bacteria; kingdom Bacillati; phylum Cyanobacteriota; class Cyanophyceae; order Chroococcidiopsidales; family Chroococcidiopsidaceae; genus Chroococcidiopsis; species Chroococcidiopsis sp. [FACHB-1243]. Next base: position 78,416 of record NZ_JACJQX010000004.1, read on the forward strand.
GCCCTAATAACGTTTTAGGAGGTATCCCGACGATCGCGAATGACTATAGCCCACTTTGGGATATCAACCTTTATGAGTGGACGCAGGATGCAGTAAACAACGGCGATCGCACCCAGCTACGCGAAGAATTTCACATCTTAGGTCTAGTTGAATCTGGTTTCCTCACTGGTCCTAATGGTTCCGAGTTTGGCTCGACAGGCATCATTAGCAACTGCACGATCGTATTTCGCCTATTGTAATCTCTCGACGCACGAACTCAAAGCCGAATTACGAGCAAATTCTTACGTTTTTCTCAGGAAAAACTCATAAATTCATCAGTCGTAACTTAGGTAAGCGATAGATGCTGAAATTGTCGAATTGTTGTTTATTCTCAAATTCTTAGGAGTGAATCAAGTGAAACTTACGTCTGTTTTAGCGGGCTTTGCTTTAGTCGGGTTAGTGACGGTTACAGATGTACCACTGAGAGCGATCGATCCTCAGTCAGGTCAAGCATCTGCCCAAGAGATGCAAACGAAAGGTCCGACTGATATACCGCTACAAAAGAAAATTGAATTGATTACCGCGCACAAGGGTCAGCTAGGTGGTGGTGACGAACTGCGGCGCTATTTCTTTGGCGATCTGCTGCCAGTAGCGGTGCAGCCTGGTGGTGCGGGTATGGTCGTACTGCTGTACAACAAAGCTAACGATTATACATTTGCTTACTGTGCTACCTACGATGTGGTCGTGGCATTGAGAAAAGGCAGAGTGACGAAGTTTGAGTCGAGTGAAGTGAAGTAATAGTCAAGCCATTTTAGTCGCGATCGCATGAGGAAAAGCTTTGTTACAGATTGGGATATGCCGATTATTACCTTTTAAAGTTAAGCCACAGATTTATCTATGGCTAGCTATTTCTATTTTTGGTGCAGCTAACTCAGTCACGCGCAAGCTGACCGAAATTGGTGCGAGACATTTTCAGAACGATCGCAATCCCATTTCTCTGTGCAATGTTTTATTTGTTGGCAATCTCTGCGCTTTGTTGGTACTGCTAATTATTTATCAACGGCAAATACAACCAGCTATGTTAAAGCGACTTTCTCGACGAGAGTGGTTGGGATTGATAGTCGTATCAACTTTAGCAGGAGCGATCGCGCCGAGTTTAATTTTTCAGGCACTAGCTGTTACTAATGTCAATACTGTAGTGTTTTTGGGAAGATTAGAGCCACCCTTAACTTTGCTATTGTCTGTCTGGCTATTGTCTGAAAGAGTTAATTTTTGGGAAATTTTGGGTGCATCTATTGCCTTTACGGGAGTAATTTTGATTATTTTTTTGTTTCCAATTCTACAAGGAGTAAATAATATAAGCTTAATGCTAGGCATGGGTGAAATTTTCACTATTGCTGCTGCCGTAGCTTTAGCAACAGCCACAATTCTTGCTAAGCTAACTCTCTCTCGGGTTTCTTTAGGAATTTACAGCATTTTTCGCACCGCTTGGGGAACAGTTATTTTCTTTGTCGCTGCTTTAATACTCTACGGCAGGGGACATTTTATGGATGTATTTTCTTCTTTCTTGTGGGAATGGATGTTAGTTTATGGTTCTATTATTGTCGTACTCGGTCAGACTTTCTGGATTACTGGTTTAAGAGCTACCTCTATATCTGAAGCTTCTTTAGTTAGCTCTTTTACTCCCATTGCAGGGATTCTCGCAGCTTATTTTATTTTAGGAGAAGTTCCAACACTAGCGCAGTATATGGGTGGCAGTGTCATAGTTATTGGAGTTTTTCTGAGTCAAATCGGCATCCGGCAAAAAGCATCAATTCGTGCTGCTACACGGAACGCTTCGATTCAAAAACAGCAAGCAATCGAAAGTAATATGGGATTTAAAGGGATATAAGTCAATGCTGGCTGAGAACGTCGGAATTCTTGAAGCGATCGCATAATTGAGGGGGTGGTAATTAGCAACCATCTGCGTACTTCTGATTTAGAGAAGGTTGTTGTAAATTTAACTCATTGCCTGTTTGCCACCAGCATCCAGATAAATTGAAATTTACGTAATTTAGTGGACTAGCAGATTAAACCCATTATTGTTGCAGAGGTTATGTATGGTAGACTTACTCGATGCTTGGAGACTTTTGCATCCCGCGATCGCTGTTACCTTCATCTTTCCTTTAATTGGGATCGTGGCTAACTTCGCATGGCAGACGCGCCAGCGCCGATTGCAAGCTAAAGGGGGTGATAAAAGTAAAATTCCCCCGACAGTTGGTGTGGAACATAATAAATTTGGCAAGTGGTTGGCTGGAGGTGTAGTAGGATTAGCACTTGTAGGGCTTGCCCGTCCTCTTTTTTACCACATTGCAACTAACCAAGTCTGGAGTAAAAACTCTTTTCAAGTTATCTTCATCGCCCTGATTTTTGGCGCAACCGTTGCCTCTTTAGTGTTTCTTTACCGCGCTAAACAGAAACTTTGGCGAGGAGTGTTTGCCACTTTGACAGGAATGGGTTTAGTGATTCTGGGTTTCCAAGAAGGTGTCTTCCGTCGCGATAACGAATGGTTTGTATCTCATTTCTATATCGGATTGACGGCAGCAATGCTGATGATTTTTTCCTTAGCGATTATGCAAGATATCTATCAGGATCGCTCCCATCGCTGGCGGCTCGTCCATGCTATTTTAAATTCGATCGCCCTATTACTCTTTATTGGACAGGGGGTGACTGGGGTACGGGACTTACTAGAAATTCCCTTACACTGGCAGGAACCATTCATCTACAAGTGTGATTTTAATCAAAAGACTTGTCCTACCCCAACTTCTATGACTGGTGAGTGGCGGATCGCAAGAGAGTAGAGAATAGGTTGACGTATTATTCAGTTGTAGCGCCATCGAGAGCGTGTTGCCTGAGTTCGCTCAGAGAAACGTATTCTAGTGCCGATGCGTGAGTTGACTGTAAAATTATTGGCGGTGCGACACCAGCGTCTAGAGCTTCTTTCCAACGAGAAGCGCACAAGCACCAGCGATCGCCTGGTTTTAAGCCAGGGAAGTTAAACTCAGGTACGGGCGTGCTGAGATCGTTTCCCCGCGACTTAGTAAAATTCAAGAACTCTGCCGTCAGTTCTGCACAAACGACATGCGCTCCATAATCGCCTGCACCAGTATTACATTTACCGTCGCGGTAATACCCTGTCATAGGAGCGCTGCAACAAGTTTTTAGTTCGCTACCGAGAACATTTCTAGCCTGTGCCACGATTGTCATCTCTCCAAAAGTTTCTCTATATTTACTTTATAAAGATCTTCTATGTTAAGACAAATGCTCGATCGTTCTTTTTCAGAATCTACACGCACGCAACAACTTCTTGATAGCTACCCGATTTCACGACTCGACCTTTTTCAATCGAGTAGACGCGATCGCAATGTTCGAGAGTAGAAAGACGGTGAGCTATAATAATCATGGTTTTAGTACCGCTGAGAGAGCGAATAGCTTCGCTGACAAGACTTTCAGTTTCGTTATCTAAAGCAGCAGTAGCTTCATCTAGCACCAAAATTTCCCGTTCGTGATAGAGAACGCGAGCAATTCCGATTCGCTGGCGTTGTCCTCCCGAGAGGCGTACTCCCCGTTCGCCAACGACTGTATTGATTCCATCGGGAAGTTGCTCGATCAATTCCTCTAACTGAGCTGACTGAATGGCTTTCTCTAATCTTGGCTTGTCAATCAGATCGTCTGGAACACCAAAAGTAATATTTTTCTCAATTGTGTCGTCTATCAGAAAAATAGACTGCGGAATGTAGCCAATTAAATTTTGCCAGGAGCGCAGATCGTTGTAAATTGTTTTACCATCAACTCTAATATTTCCTGTTTCCGGTGCTAAAAGTCCCAAGATGACATCAATTAATGTTGTCTTACCTGCTCCAGATTTACCAATTATCCCAATAGACTGACCTTTCTTGATGTGTAAAGAAATTTCTTTGAGATTGGTTTCTGTGGCGCTAGGATAGCGATAAGTAATTTTGTCTAAAATAATTTCTTGCTCGAATGGCAGACAGCATTTGCTATAGCTTTTTGAATCAAATAACTTACGTAAGCTTCGCTCGTCTAGTATTTTTTGACCCCGCTCGACTTCTAGATTTTCTATTTCTTTTAAATCGTAATAAACTTTATCAACTGAATAAGTACTATTTCTCATGATGCCAAAAGCATAGATTGTATTACTTACTGATGGCAGCAGGCGAATTGAAGCCATTGCAAACACACCCAAAACAGAAGTTAAGTTTTCTGCATTCTGATTAGATAGTAAAAATATAATTGTAAATCCAACTAAAAAAGTTACTAGAATAGCTTCTAGTAAGATGCGCGGTAAAATTGAGAATGCTTGAAAGGAGCTAAGTGCAAAAGCAAATTTATCAATCTGGGCTTTCATTTGATTCTCAAAATAAGATTCACAGCCAATAATGCGTGTCTCTTTCAGTCCTCCTAGTCCATGATTGATAATCCGAATCATTTCTGTATTAGATTCCGAAGCTTCTTGCCCCCATTGCGAAATTTTATATCTGAAAAAGTAAATTAACCCAAAGGCTGGTAAAAGAATTGCTGCTACGCTTAGTGTTGCTATTAAGTTTGTTTTTGATAGCAAAAAAATCAAAGCCAATATCACAGTGATATTGGCTAAAGATGTAAGGAAAGGTAGCATAAAATGAGTGCAGAATTTATCGGTTTCATTAACAACATTCTGAATTAATAATGCTGAATTGCGATTCAAATGAAAAGTGTAGGGTGCTGCTAAATAGGAGTGGAGTAACTTGGCTGAGAGTTCACCTTGCTGCTTGAAGGAAAATTTGAACACATACTTCTGACCGTAAAAGCTTAGGACAGACTTGAAGTATAAAATTCCGATAGTTGCTGCACTCAGTAAATATAAAAATTGTTTGTCGTTTTGAAATCCAGACCGAGTATAAAACCAATGCAGCCAGGAATTTTGATAGATTGCCTGCGGATTACTTGCCAAGGCAATAAATGGTCCAACTAGTCCAATTCCTATTGCTTCCATCAGAGAAGTCAAGAGAAAGAAGAATATTAGGAAAAATAGTTGTCTTCTCTTGCCTGCAAGGATATAAAAAAACTTAGATAAGTAGCCGATCATGTAGAGATAAGTTAGCTATAGTCAGCCACAATCGTAGTTTAAGTAAGTTAAAAAGGCTACTCAACAATTTGTAATTTTACTCAATCTTTAAATTTTGTTTGGTTTATGTAAAAATAGCGTTTTTACGTAAAAACACTTAAATAGATAAACAAGTAAATATACTAAATATACTGAGACTTTAGGCGATCGCCACCTACACTCGACAGCAGTTTGTGGGATAAGACATGAAAGACGCGATCGCTCGACAGTCAACCATTTGCCGTTTCTGCCGCTGGTAATAGCAATTCTCGATTGCATGGGTAACATTTGTAGGGGCGCACAGCTGTGCGCCCCTACAGATCGTGTGTTTTCCTCAATTGAAAACCGCTATAACTCCGGTTGTAGCAAATCTGTCAAGTTGGCATAAGTAGGAAAAACAGACCGCAGAGAGAGGAAATAAAACAGAGAATCCGATAAGTTTATAGCTTTGTGCTTAAATTTTTCTCTAATTCACTATGGCTTTCGATTATGACTTGTTTATTATTGGTGCTGGTCCTGGGGGAGTAGCCGCTGCAAGACAAGCTAAAGCTTACGGTGTCCGCGTTGGAATTGCCGAACGAGAGGCAGTTGGTGGTACCTGTGTCAATCGTGGTTGTATCCCTAAAAAGTTTATCGTCTACGCTGCTGATTTTGCCTTACACGATCGCGCAGCTGCAAGTTACGGCTGGAGTAAATGCGATCGTCAGTTTGACTGGTCGTATTTTATCGCCTCCGTCCATCAACAAATCGAACAGCGTCGCCAGTCTTTTCTAAACAAGTTTCAACAGGCAGGAATTGATGTCATTCGAGGTCAAGCAACTTTTATCGATCCACACACCGTAAAAATCGACGGACGCAAAGTCACGGCTGACAAAATTATCGTTGCCGTGGGTGGCAAATCCATTAAACCATCAAAAATTCTAGGGATCGAATATGCAATTACATCCCGTCAAATGTTTGAACTTCCTCAACTACCACAACGTTTAGCAATTGTTGGTGGCGGCTACATTGGCGTGGAGTTCTCTAGCATGATGAATGCCTTCGGCGTTGAAGTGATATTAATGGATCGCGATGAAACAATTTTATCGGGATTTGATGACGATGTTCGTACTGCCGTACAGCAGGGGTTGAGTCAAAGAGGAATTCAATTTCTCGGCAACACAACGGCAAAAGAAATCAAACAAGATGCTACAGGATTGCAGGTTGTTTTAGAAGGCAACGATCCTCAGATCGTCACAGCCGACACCGTACTCTTTGCCACAGGCAGAAGCCCCAATACTGAAAACCTGGGTTTAGAAAACGCTGGGGTAGAATTGAATGAAAAAGGCGCGATCGCGGTTGATGCTTATAGTCGCACGAACCAAGCGCATATCTTTGCTGTCGGTGATTGTACCAATCGTAAGCAATTGACTCCAGTTGCCCGAACAGAAGGTCGGGCGGTAGCGCGAACGATTTTTGACCAGCAATCGCCACAAATTGATTACACTCTCGTTCCTACCGCTGTCGTTGCCCGTCCTGAAGCTGCTGCTGTAGGATTGACAGAAGCGCAAGCACGGGAAAAATTCGGCGATGCCATGCAATGCTACCGCACCCAATTTGAACCCCTGTTTTACAGCATGACAGATCGCTCCGAGCAGGCGATGATGAAATTAGTAGTAGATCGGCGCAGCGATCGCGTGTTAGGCGCTCATATGGTAGGCGAAAATGCTGCTGAGATTATTCAAAGTCTGGCAGTGGCGATCCAAAAAGGCATTGCTAAACAAGATATTGACGCAAACCTTGGCATCCATCCAACCACCGGAGAAGAATTCTTCTTGTTAGATTAAATTTAAACCCGTACAGTACGCCTGTTAAATCCCCTCCTATTCCAACATATCTCACCACAAACTTGAAGATCGCGACCAAATCAGTTGATAGGTGATAGATAATTTTTCTACCAACTACCAACTACCAACTACCATAGGAACATATTGACTCATGACATTCGACTACGATTTATTTGTTATTGGCGCTGGATCTGGAGGGCTAGCAGCTTCTAAACGGGCAGCTAGCTACGGTGCAAAAGTAGCGATCGCAGAAGAAAGTCTCGTTGGTGGTACTTGTGTCGTCCGAGGCTGTATTCCGAAAAAACTCATGGTTTACGGTTCTCGCTTTCCGACTTTGTTTCACGATGCTGCGGGTTATGGCTGGCACGTTGGCGAGACGAGTTTAGATTGGCAACACTTCATCACTGTTATTGATAACGAAGTGAACCGTCTTTCTCAGTTGCATATCAACTTTTTAGCAAAAGCTGGAGTCGAGTTAATTCCCAGTCGCGCCGCTTTGATAGATCCCCACACTATCGAAGTAGAGGGGCGCAAAGTCACGGCTGAAAAAATCTTAATTGCCGTTGGCGGTCGTCCGATTAAACCAGACATTCCAGGTATGGAACATGTCATTACCTCGAATGAAATGTTTCACCTGCCCGAAAAACCCAAACACATAGCGATTATTGGAGCTGGTTACATTGGGGTGGAGTTTGCCTGTATCATGCGCGGTTTGGGTTGCGAAGTTACCCAAATTATTCGCAAAGATTTAATTTTACGAGGATTCGATCGCGACATCCGTAATGAAATTCAGCAAGGCATGATTCATCACGGAATTCAAGTCATCACTGATAATATTGTCACGGCGATCGATCGCATTCCCGAAGGATTAAAGCTAACGCTCTCTGACCAAGATCGAGAACCAGTTGTTGCCGATGTCGTTTTAGCTGCAACTGGTCGTACTCCTTATGTTGAAGGACTTGGCTTAGAAAATGCCGGCATAGATTTAGTTCCCAGTTCCCTAGAAGGTCCAGGCTACAGTACCACTAAGGCGATCGCGGTGAACGAGTTTAGTCAAACTTCCCAGCCACACATCTTTGCTGTTGGTGACTGTACCGACCGCATCAATCTCACTCCCGTCGCCATTGGTGAAGGTCGTGCTTTTGCGGATACAGAATTTGGCAATCTGCGCCGTGCTTTTAACCACGAAATCGTCGCCTCAGCCGTATTTTCTAGCCCCGAAGCTGCTACTGTTGGGATGACAGAAGATGACGCGATCGCCCAATTCGGTGAAGATGGAGTCAAAATCTATCGCGCTCGTTTTCGTCCCCTCTTTCACAGCTTGACTGGTGCTGCTGATAAGACGCTGATGAAATTAGTTGTCGATGCTCAAACCGAACGAGTCTTAGGAGCGCATATGGTAGGAGAATACTCGGCGGAAATTATTCAAGGAGTGGCGATCGCCGTAACTATGGGCGCAACCAAAAAAGATTTCGATGCTACTGTTGGGATCCATCCCTCTACCGCTGAAGAATTCGTCACTATGCGTTAATGGTAAGACTACTCCCTGTTTCCGTCGAATTCATTTCTACTTTTATTCGTAGCTAGTCACATTACGGCTAGCTTGTTTTTTTTGCCATATTATTGTGGACAATCTGCGTAAGCTTGCCAAGTTCGATTGCAAATATCAATAATTTCACGGATATTTTCGACAACTACAGTTGTTATAAATGGCTTGTACTATTTTTAGATAAAAGTTTTAGCTCTTTTTATCTAGCAGCATTCATAGCAGTGAAGATGTAAGTAACATCACAGGACTTGGCAAGGGTGGGAATCAAATCGAGAATAGCCAATTATGGAAATTACCGGACAATTATTAGAATTTTCCTTACTAAATATTTTTCATTTCATCGAGCAATTTCACCAAACAGGCTTACTTTCGCTTGAGCTTGAACCAAGTGACGACTCTCAACTAGGAAAAAGCTGCTATCTCTGGTTTCAAGCAGGTGGTATTGTTGCAATAGTCGAGCAACTCGATAACCAGCACTTGCTCTCAATGATCGATAAGCGGGGCTGGATCGCGCCAGAATTACTCAATATCTTGTCTGAGCCAAATGGTATAGAACATCCTCTGGGAGTTGAGTTGAAAACCAACAGACAGTTGAATGCCGAACAATTACAGGTTTTGTTTCACGCTCAAGTCATTCAGCCTGTCTGCGCTTTATTTAAATTATCGCGGGGTCATTTTAGCTTTAATTCGCAAGCGACTTTACCGAAAATCGAAATGACTGGTTTGAGCTTGCCAGTGGCGGAGGCAACTTTATTAGGTTTGCGGGTATTACGAGACTGGAAGCCATTTACGGCAAAACTACCAAACCCATCTGACATTTTGAATAAGAATGTTGTTGCTAAGCCGCGATTCCAACTCGATGCCCAAGAAAGGCAAGTATGGGAACTCGTTAATGGTAAAACTTCAATTGAAGCGATCGCCAAGCAGTTGCAACAACCATTAGAATCCATCCAACAAATCGCTTTTCGGATGAAGGTCGTTGGGTTATTAGGCTTTGTCTCTACCTCTCTCATGTCTGGGGAGACAACTGAAGAAATAGTGACTGAGAGCGGTGTAGGAGCGAATGGTGCTGCGGTAGCTAATCCTTCGCTAGTCAAGAATTTAGTCAACTTACTCAATACTAAAATTGTCTGATGCTCGTTCAACATGCATTTGTCAAGATGAATTTGTTAACGTTAAAGCGTTAAATTTATGGGTAAGAAGATTCATGTTTTGTTAGTTATCTGCGAACAGCACAGTAACTGTCAACTGTCAACCGCTTGAACAACAAATTGACACTTGAGCAGCAAATTCATTTATTTACATGGTTTTGCCTCTAGCCCTCAGTCGGCTAAGGCTATCTATCTATGCGATCGCTTTGCTCAAATCGGTCTATCTTTATGCGTTCCCGATCTCAATCAGAGTGATTTTTCACATTTAACAATCACGCGGCAGTTACATCAAGTTGTTACTCTGTTACCACCACTTCCTACGTCTGTCACAGTTATTGGTTCTAGTTTAGGTGGGCTAACCGCAGCTTGGCTGGGGCAAAAATACCCGCAAATTCGACGATTAGTACTACTCGCACCTGCATTTGAATTTCTCACCCACTGGCTGCCGCGATTAGGCACGGCACAGCTTCAGCAATGGCAGACAGATAGGTATCTACAGACCTATCACTACGGCGAAAACTGCCTACTACCTCTAAGTTACAATTTCGTTCTCGATGCCACCCAGTATCGAGAAACAGAAATATCCCGCCCTCTCCCTACTCTCATTCTTCACGGAATTCACGATGAAGTGATTCCAGTTCAATCCAGCCGTGATTTTGCGCGTCACCGTCCTTGGGTACAATTAATTGAGCTAGATAGCGACCACGCTTTAGCTAATGTCCTGCCTGAGATTTGGGATATAATTAAAGCTTTCTGTCAGTTATCAGGCAAGTAATGCTGCCATTCATCCGCTCAGATCTGGCTCGGTTCACAGCTTACAAACCCCATCCCAATAGTCCATCTGGAAAAGCTGTTGAGTCGTCAATTGCGCTTGATCGCTTAGATACAAATGAAAGTCCGTTCGATCTACCCCAGGAGTTGAAAGAAAAGCTTGCCTGGATGTATCAGTACGCACTGGAGAGCAACCGCTATCCTGATGGGGGACACGCTCAGCTCAAAAGCGCGATCGCCCAATATGTCAATGAGTCAGCGGTACTAGCTGATGCTGATTTTACCAGTGCCAACATTTCTGTCGGTAATGGTTCGGACGAACTGATTCGTTCTTTGTTAATTGCGACTTGCTTGCAGGGAGAGGGAGCGATTTTAGTTGCCAATCCCACGTTTTCGATGTATGGAATTTTAGCTCAAACTTTGGGCATCCCCGCGATCGCTGTGGCACGAAACCCCGACAACTTCGAGATCGATCTAGCTGCGGCAAAATTGGCGATCGCGAACGAGCAAAATCCTCCCATCCGCGTTGTGTTTGTCGTCCATCCCAATTCACCTACAGCTAATGCTTTAACTACAGCGGAATTGGCGTGGTTGCGTAGCTTGCCACAGGAGATTTTAGTCGTGATTGACGAAGCTTATTTCGAGTTTAGTCAAACAACTGTTGCTAGCGAATTATTGCACCGCTCGAATTGGATTGTACTGCGGACATTTTCCAAAGCTTTTCGCTTGGCAGCACATCGGGTAGGCTATGCGATCGGGCATCCAGAATTAATTATGACTTTGGAAAAAATTCGTCTCCCTTACAATTTACCTACATATTCTCAAGCAGCAGCCGCGATCGCTCTTCAGTATCGGCACACCTTATTAAGCGCAATTCCCCAAATTTTATCTGAAAGAAGCAAGTTAATGCAGGCTTTAACCGCTTGCCCTCAGTGCAAAGTCTATCCAAGTATGGCTAATTTTATTTTTATTCAGTTACAGCAGGATGCGATCGCCCTAGAAAGCGACTCCCTTCACAAGTTACATCAACAGTTACAAGCTAGCGGTACGTTAGTCAGACAGATTAGCAACGGCTTGCGAATTACTATCGGCACACCAGAGGAAAATGCTCGTACTTTAGAGAGACTTTTATCAGTTCTGAGTGGCTGATGAAACCAGAATTGCTTCCTTGTCCCCCTTGTCTCCCTTGTCCCTTATCTTGTCTCAACCCCTCAACTCCGCATCCTAAATTCGGCGGCGCTCAATGCTACTCGGTCGGCGTACCATAGCAACAGTTTGGGGCAGAATGCCAACTAGCAAGGCAAAAGCCTCGTCTGAAACACGATTTACAGTTTCCGTGTCAAAATACTGTTCAAATTGTTCGAGAATTTTTTGCACTCGTTGCTGGGGAACTGTCTTCTCGGTAATTTGCTTCATTAACCGAATCCACTGTCGTCGAATTAAGTAAGCTTTCTGACAGTCCTCATGAGATTCAGGCGTAACTAAAGAAAGATTCCCGACTGGTATTGCTGCTTGACAATCGCGATCGTAAAAACCCCCCACTGCGGCTCCAGGTCCGGCAAATTCTGCATGAAAGCGCTTGATCACGATCAAGCCATTTCTGCGGCGACTGTTGACCATCAGTACTTGCCCGTTGTGCAGCAGCTGTAGAATTTCTGAAGCATTCTGACTTTCGTTAATATGTGTCATGCTGCTAGAACCACAGGAATCGGAAATGCCGATACTGCTACAAGGGGTTTGGGCTAGTAGTAGAGCAGGTTGGTAATACGATCGGATTCTACTATCCATTTTTCCTACTCAAGATAAGTTTTCTGTGGGTTTGTAAGTATAAAGAGTAGCTAGGAGTCAAATCCAACTGCTTTGCCTTCCCTTCGATCCAAAACATGACGATCGAGCAAACAAAAACGCGATTTTTGTCTTTGGTTACCCATTTTGCTTCATATTCTATTTGATCTAGCAAAGGCTAATATAAAGTAACTATGAGGTAAGTTTAAAGCCTTAATAAAGATTAAATTCATAAATCTTATAGGCTGAGAAGAGGCTAATATCTATTTAAGCAATAATTAATACCGTATTGCTTGAATATTTTAACGTTTACTTAATTATTTGGCAGCAGTTACAATTTGTATCCTTTTTGCTAGCGGTGGGATAGATAAAGCGATCTGAAAGGATAGACAGCTTTGCACCGCTCAATGTCAGAGATCGTCATTCCAGTGTCAAGTTTTCAATCTAGCTGTCAGTACCAAAATTGTATTCAATTACTATTGCTGGATTTGAGGTGCTTGTGTAATAGCATCTGCCGAGGTTGTTTAAATAGCCAATGGCTCCAACTCGTATCAATTCGTTCTAACTGATATCCCAATTTTAGATAGAGTTGTCGTGCTTGATGATTATTTTCTAAGACATGGAGAAATAGATCGTCAAAACCCCAAGATTTAGCAACTTGTTCGCAGCTAAGCAGTAATTTCCCAGCTATTCCTTGGCGGCGACGAGTTGTATGAACCGCTAGATTTGAAAGATAGGGATATTGATAGCCTTGGCGATAGGAAGTAAAGCTACAAGTGGTTCCAAGCGGGATTGTACGTAATGCCAGTTCTACTGTTCCAGCTATACCCAACGTACTGTCATAGGAATACATACCTGTATTTTCGTTTTGTGCAGTTTTTTCCACTGCGACTAGACAGACGTGATGGGGGGCAGTAGCATGAATGCGATGGCGAATGTCTTCATAAATACCCACTCTCAACAACGGGTAAGTCCAACCAAAAAATCCTTCGCGAGAGTGAAAACTGTCTGCTAGAACTTCTGCCACACTCGACACATCTTCCAGTCTGGCAGGACGAACTTGCCAGTGGAAGTTGCGATCGCCAGGATACGGTGTTGGTACTTGAAAATTAGATGGAGTCAAAGAGGAAGATTTTGAAACATATAAGCTGCCCACTGCCAAATATCCTAAACGATCGCTACAGCTAAGACCAGAATAGCTTATGGAAGACCGATCGGCAGCCAGAAGTCAGCACAAAAAGTCGCGATCGCTGAGTAAGTGCGTGCAAATTCGATAAAATCTATGTTATTCTAATTTAGTTGTCTAACAGCAACATTTTAGATTGCCAGCAGCGCGGGCATAGTTTAGTGGTAAAACCATAGCCTTCCAAGCTATTGATGCGAGTTCGATTCTCGCTGCCCGCTTTTTGACTAAAACCTTTGAAACTAAAAGTTTCAGTTAGTAATGCACTCCTATAGGCATAAGTGGTGCGTTACGCCATCATGCTAATGCACCCTACGTAGATTTCAAAAATCAAATATGAGTCCTATATATCCTAAATCAATTTTGATAATTTAACAATTTTAGGCAGTTTTGGGTTTAACACCTCTCACAATTGTCTACAAATATGGTTGAGATTTGCAGATAAGTGATAATACATTTTTTACTATAGCAATCGTTTTCTCAGCAACCAAAATACAAAAGCAAAGAAGACACCAATTACAAGACTAAAAATGAAAGGGTAAGTGCAGACTTGAGCTTCACTAAAAATACCTTTACTAAAAATATCCTTGCAATCTTTTACAGGCTCTTTTAGCAAAGATATAGTTGCTATACCAGTACCCGCAACCGCAACAAACTCTTGAAAATTGCGATCGCGTTCGGATTTTTCAACTTCTACACGACTGCGAATGGCGTTAATTGTATCTTCTGACAGTTGCAACCCAAGTTGCATATTCTCAATATCTTTAGTAACTTGCAGTAGATATTTTTTGGTAGCTAGATCGCTAAAGTTTTCTAAAAAATCTAATTGATCGCTTCGATTAGCTTTTTCTTTAATAAAATTCAAACGAGTTTGATAGTTAGATAAATTAATTTCAATAATTTTTTTTTGAAAAGAAAGTTTGAGTAGATCGATAGTATATTGTTGAAGAATATCACTAATATTGTTTAAAATCTTGCGAGAAATAGCAAAGTTTTGTTTTTTCTGCCAGTAGCCGCTTTGGTTGATGATCTTACGATTTTCTTCAACTTTTTTATAGTGCTTAATTAAAGATTCTTTGACCAAACGGCTTTGCCGATAAGCCCAAACAATTTTATTTTGATAGCAAAATAATCCCATCCAATCTGAATAAAAATCCGCAGCTTTTTCAGCGCTTTCTCGGTTGGAATAAATAGCAATAATGACATGGCGATCGCTACTTTCATTCTGCTCCAGATTTCGCGATCCCCAAAATTCAAAAATACTGCTACCTAAAAAAGTACCGCTACTTTTTTGTCGGTAGTTATTGTCTTCAAATAAAGCATAATAGCAATCTTGGGCAATATCTTCAGGATTTTGAAATAAATCTTTAGATAGGCAACCAGAAAGTAACCAGGTTTGTCCAATGACTGCTAGTTCTTTATTAATTCTGCTATCAATTTCAGTTTTGAGAGTTTTAAAACGTTTAGCTGGTTGAGGATCGATTTGATTTTTAACAGAACAATCAATTTGTAAACCATAAGTGTCATTAAGTCTGACAGGATAGTAGTATCCTTCTAATTTCTCATCAGTTGATTTAAAGTCAATTTGAGCTGGCTTCGTAAGTTTAAAATGCTCAGTTTCACTGTCAGAATCTTCTATTTGAGTACCATCTGGCAATTGAGATAAAAAGGCTATTTTATTTTTTTGAATTTCTTCATGAGTTGCATTGAGTGGAGTGTTTAAAGCGTATATAAATAAATCGAGAGTAGGATAAATTAAATCGCTCATGAGGTGTTCGGAAGATAGACGTTAATTCACTTAGACTATTCAATGCAAAAATTCTTTCACTTTCTCTAAAAAGCTAATGTTTTTAACTGTTTCTTCTGGTGCTTCAGAACTACCAACGACGATAACAACATTATTGATTTGACTTTCATAGCCGCTAGCTTCAGTTTTCGGCTTAAAGCCTTTAGTCATAGCAGTTCTACCCAAAGCATTGAGCTTATTAGTTTCAGCTTCATTAGGAAGTAAATTACTGGGAAGTTGTTTGATGTTCTCCAATCGAGTTTTATAATATTGAAATGAACGATCTAATTCAGAATTAGCAGCAATCATCTCCAGTAAAAGTTTTTTAGTATAGTTTTCCCAAGCTTTTGGTTGAGTGTTTAATTGCTTCGCAACTTCTTTAAGTTTCTGCTTCTCTTGTGCGCTCAGGGAAGTTTTTAAGTCTTGAAACGCCAAGAGAAATGCTATTACAGTACTGTCAGTCTTGTTTTGCATAGGTTTCAACCTTAAACTCACTACTGCTGAATGTAAACAAACCTAAGCTCTGCGATTACTGAAAAATCCTGGTTAAATAAATGTTATCGAATCTATGTTTGCGTAAGAGATTATTTTATGATATTTCGCAAGTATAAAACAGTTCTTTTAATTTAAGCTGTATACTTTATAACTAGTTACAAAATATCTTTCAATTGAATCGGATGTCTGTCTTGTCAATTTCGGATTGGAATTGAAAGATCGATTAGCACAGCAATTGTTGCTATTTTCTCAGTATTTCTATGCTCGCTTGGTGTTAATAATATAACTTTTCTTCAACAAACAATGTTGAAGAAAATTAAGTAAGCCTTACCCGCTCTAGGTGCTAATGTTTACAAATTAAATATAACGGTTAGATCGCTTTATTGTTTTGAATTAGTATAAACGATCGCATAATTTTAACTTTGCAAAGTTTTAACAAATTTTTAATCTAAAAATTGCAGGATTTGCAACCGATTTTTCTGTAAAACTTAAGTTAACTAGTGAAGAATATCTCTAATTTGTGGTGTGTAATATTGTCAGGGGCGATCGCCGCTAGCTTCAACAACTGTTCCAATCATTAGCGAAGTAGGAAAATGGCATCTGAATGGACAGCTCAAGTTATTGGGATTAATTACTATCCAGATTTTAGCAAGCTGAAACCGCTAACAGCAGCAGCAGAGGATGCGAAAAAAATTGCGGAAAAGCTAGAACAATACGGTTATAGAACCTTTCGCGTTCAGCGTTTACCAGAAACCTCAAATCAAAAAGGAGAGAGTCAAAACGATCTTCAAGGAGCTGTCAAGGCGAAAGAACTGCGAGAAGCAATTACAAATCTCTTCAATCCTCCTCCGCCAAATCCACCCGCTGAAACAGCTTTGTTCTTCTTTTCAGGACATGGATGGGATCACACTATTAATGGGAAAAGAGAAGTCTTTTTAGCGACTAGCGACGCATTCCCTGAAGAAAAAATCTATGGTATATCCCTGAGATGGCTGGGAGAGCAATTGCGAAAAAGTCAAGTTAAGCGAGTCATTGTTTGGCTAGATTGTTGTTATAGTGGTGAATTGATCGGATATATTCCCACAGACAAAGATTACTGTTTAATTACTGCCACTCGTTCCTATGAAACTGGAGTAGAAATTCCTCACGAACAGGGATTGTTGACACAAGCATTACTTGAAGGATTGAATCCCGAAAACAATCCAGATGGAATTGTAAATAGCCACAAATTAGCAGATTATATCGAAAAGCGCATGGCGCAAACAAGTCAGCGTCCCTTAATTGCTAATTCTCAACGAGCAATTCTGCTAACGACTGGATTACCTAAAAAAAGCTTTCAGGATAAATGTCCTTATCGTTCTCTGTCGTATTTTAGCGAGAATAAAGAAGATGCAGAGGTGTTTTACGGACGGGAAGCATTGACAAAGCAGTTAATTCAAAAAGTAGGAAATAAACAGCGCTTAATCACTGTATTAGGAGCTTCTGGTAGTGGAAAATCATCTTTACTCCGGGCTGGATTACTCTATGGACTGAGGCTAGGACAGGAAATTCCAGGGAGCGATCGCTGGATATATATTACTCCCTTTACCCCTAAAGAAACTCCGCTTAAAAATTTACTGGCTGCTTTTTCGCGCTCGTTTCCCGATCTTTCTTTGTCTCAAAATGCAACGGTAAATATTTTTTATCTGACGGTAGAGAAGTTAAAAGAACTAAATACACCTACTATCTTGATTATCGATCAATTTGAAGAATGCTTTACCATGTGCAATGAAAGCAAGCAGAAAGAATTCTTTAAATATTTGAGACAATTAATTGATAGTGTAGATACAATTTGTATTTTAATTGGGATGCGATCGGATTTTCGGGCAAGACTGCGAGAATATCCCCAAGTAGCTGAAAAGATCGATAAACATTTCGTTGTCGAACATTTGAACTCCCAAGAAATTGAAGCGGCTATTACTAAACCTGCCGATTTGGTAGGAGTAGGCATAGAAGGAGAGTTAAAACGCAAACTAATTGACGATGTTGAAGATTATCCTGGAAGTTTGCCTCTGCTGCAATATACCCTGACAGAATTATGGCGCGAATCGAGACAGCAAGGAGAAAAGTTTCTTTATCTAAAAACTTATGAGGGTTTAGGTGGGATTGAGGGAACGTTACAAAAACGTGCAGATGAAATCTACAAAAGTCTTTTACCTGAAGAACAAACTGTGGCGCGGCGAATTTTTCTAGAATTGACTCAAATGGGAGAAACGACGGATACACGGCGGCGCGCGCGTTTACACGAGATGGTTAATTCCCATCATTCCCTCGAACTGCTACAACAAGTTAGCGAGAAGTTAGCCGATAAAGATGCACGGTTAATTACAAAAATGGATGATGATGAATCCCATGATGTGATTTTAGATGTTGTCCATGAAGCTTTGCTCCGCCACTGGACGCAGTTAAACGAGTGGAAAAGAGAATATCAAAACGCGATCGCGATCGAACGCAGAATTGAAGCCTCTGCACAGGAATGGCAGGAAAATGAACGTAAACCAGAATACTTGTTACAAGAAACGAGATTAGGGTGGGCAGAAGAGTATTTAGAAAAATATAGTTCATTAGGAATGTTAGATGGGCTAGCAGAAGAGTATATTAAAGAAAGTCAAAAACTGCGCGATCGCCTGCGTCAGCAAGAGGAAGAAAGCAGACGGCGAGAATTAGAAAAAGAACGACAACTAGCACAATTTCAAAAAGAGGCACGTCAACAAGCAGAGCAACGTCTAGAAATAGCACAGCAATTAGCACAATTTCAAGAAGAGGCACGTCAACAAGCAGAACAACGTCTAGAAACAGCACAACAACTAGCACAAGCCGAAGAAAAGGCGCGTCAAGCAGCAGAACAACGCGCGGAAGAACAAGCTAAGACCAACAAAAAGCTTCGGAGTAGGGCAGTTGGTTTGGGAGTTGTATCTGTGTTTGCTGCGGCTGCCGCAGGATTTAGTGTAGTTTCCTGGCAGGATGCTAAGAGACAGAAAACCAATGCCGAATTAGGTGAAAAAGTTGCAAAAATAGACTATTTATTAACGAGAAAGCCTGTAGAGGGGTTAGTACTCGCCGTTCAAGCCACTGGTCAGAGTTTATCAATGCTGAACGAGGTAATAGTTCCTGTTGAGTCTAGCTTATTGCAAGTAATCCAGGCTGATATTAGAGAACGAAATCGGCTGAATTCAGGCTGGGTTGCTGCCGTTAGTCGCGATGGCACAATGATTGTTACGGGTAGTCAAGAGGGAAAATTACAGCTATGGAATCGGCAAGGACAAGCGATTGGCAAACCGTTTAAAGGACATACAGATTATGTCAAATCAGTCGCTTTTAGTCCCGATGGCAAGTCGATTGTCAGTGGTAGCGATGACAACACCGTGCGCTTGTGGGATTTGCAAGGACAACCAATTGGCAAACCGTTTGAAGGACATACAAATTATGTCAACTCAGTCGCCTTTAGTCTCGATGGCAAGTACATTGTCAGTGGTAGTGGAGACAACACCGTGCGCTTGTGGGATTTGCAAGGACAACCAATTGGCAAACCGTTTAAAGGACATACATATTCTGTCCACTCAGTCGCTTTTAGTCCCGATGGCAAATTCATTGTCAGTGGTAGCGATGACAACACCGTGCGCTTGTGGGATTTGCAAGGACAACCGATTGGCAAACCGTTTAAAGGACATACAAATTATGTCAACTCAGTTGCCTTTAGTCCCGATGGCAAGTCGATTGTCAGCGGTAGTGGGGACGACACCGTGCGCTTGTGGGATTTGCAAGGACAACCGATTGGCAAACCGTTTAAAGGACATACAAGTTATGTCAAATCAGTCGCCTTTAGTCGCGATGGCAAGTTGATTGTCAGCGGTAGCAATGACAACACCGTGCGCTTGTGGGATTTGCAAGGACAACCGATTGGCAAACCCTTTGAAGGACATAAGGATTATGTCCGCTCAGTCATCTTTAGTCCCGATGGCAAGTCGATTGTCAGCGGTAGCGATGACAACACCATGCGCTTGTGGGATTTGCAAGGACAACCGATTGGCAAACCCTTTAAAGGACATAAGGATTATGTCCGCTCAGTCATCTTTAGTCCCGATGGCAAGTCGATTGTCAGCGGTAGCGATGACAACACCGTGCGCTTGTGGGATTTGCAAGGACAACCGATTGGCAAACCCTTTGAAGGACATACAAATTATGTCAAATCAGTCACCTTTAGTCCCGATGGCAAGTCGATTGTCAGCGGTAGCAATGACAACACCGTGCGCTTGTGGGATTTGCAAGGACAACCGATTGGCAAACCCTTTGAAGGACATAAGGATTATGTCAACTCAGTTACCTTTAGTCCCGATGGCAAATCTATTGTCAGTGGTAGTGGTGACAACACCGTGCGCTTGTGGGATTTGCAAGGACAACCGATTGTCGAACCGTTTGAAGGACATGAGGATTATGTCAACTCAGTCGCCTTTAGTCCTGATGGCAAATCTATTGTCAGTGGTAGTAAGGACGGCAGCGTGCGCTTATGGGATCTTCAGGGGGAACCCATCAACATTTTTCAAAGTCATGAGGAAATTTTATCAGTTGCCTTTAGTCCTGATGGCAAATCTATTGCTAGTGGTAGTGCTGATAACACCTTGCGTTTGTGGGATCGACGAGAGCTTAAGGCGGACAAGTTATTAAAAATGGCGTGTAACCAACTGCACGAACATCGTCTCCTTATGGAAGATGAAGGTGCTGGCGATACTTGCCTTGAATGGGGCGGCTGGAACGATCGCCAGAAAGAAGAATTTCAGGTGAGGCGAGATCGGGGTTGGTGAATATTGACCTGAATACTCATAAAATTGCGATCGCCCTACCTCCTGCCACTCACTGTTTCAACAACAAATAGTAGAGGTGTCCCCGACTACCCGTTACACCAGCGCGATCGCCTGCAAGTTGCCCCGTACCCATGAAATAATCTACCCTACCTGCTCCCTTGATAGCGCTACCAGTGTCTTGATCTAACACGTAGCGGCTGACGTTTCGATACTCTAACTGTCCGAAATTGCTAGCAAAGGGTAGTGCGGTTTGCATTAGTGCCAATGCACCAGGGGGCATCAGAGATTTATCCGTCGCGATCGAACGTTCTGCTGTCACTGGTACTCCAAGACTACCAGTTGCAGGTGCGCCATGAGTTTCGCGAAAGAAGACGAAACTGCGCACGCGGGGAATGTAGTTATTCAGTTCCTCTGGATGCCTGCGGAAGTAATCAATCAACACGGGCAAGGTTAAACCGTCGAGAGGCAACTTGCCATCTTTTGCAAGTTCCTTACCAAGACTGACGTAAGGGTGGGCTGTCTTGCCAGCATAACCGAGACTCATCATCTTGCCATCTGGAAGCAACAAACGGGCAGATCCTTGAATTTGAACTAGGAGTGCTTCGAGGCGATCGCGCAGCCAGACAATTTCTAGCCCTCGCAACCGATTTTTCGATCCTGACAAACCATCTTTACCTTCTAATTGCCACCGAGTTAAATGTTGCAATTTAGCAAAATTAGGAGGTAAACGATAAAGGGGGTAGCGAAATTCTGCGGTGGGGACGCGACTGGCTAAATATATCGGTTCGTAATATGCCGTAAATAAGACTTCTCCCCTGCCATTGCGCCCAGAAGATTGATAGAAATCAAATTCGCGCCTGACTGCGGCTTGTAGTTCGGCGGGAGTACGAGATTTCATGACTAATTGCCGAAAGCGCACTAAACTGCGCCAAACGCGATCGCGGGTAATCCCTTTAATGGGATACTTGCGATATGCCCTCGCCGCTGCTGGCGATTGAATATACTTCAAACTATGGTTGATCGAGCGTAAAAGCGATCGCCAGTCTCCTGACTGCCCCTTTTCACCCCAAATTTGCTCGTCTAATCCCAAGAGTTCGGGCTGACAACAAGCAAGATTTTTTTGCTGTGTCACGCTCAACAAGCGCGGTACGGCGCGGGCGACGGGTGACACGCTAGTAGCAAGAATTGTAACCCCCACACCAAGGGCGATTGAAGCTATCTTCTTTCTCATGCCTTTGACTTAAAATCTTTCTACACTAGAACTAAACATCGGTTCTACTCGAATCGCCAAGATGCGCGATGGACGCACCACCATGTACTCACCCTGAATGTTTTTAATCGGGACGCTGATAAAGTCATTAGAAGCGGCTTTCGGTGACAGCTCGTTACCAAACCACTTCTGAAAATCTTGCACGTCGGTAAACCGAATTTCTTCTCGGTGTCCGCCTTCCATTAAAATGTGTACCGCATATTCGCTTGGATTTCTAGGCATACTGTCTCAAAATTCTCAAACTCATCCTGTCAATTGTCAACTACTTTTCACCAAAATGAGAATAGTAGAGCATTATAAGTTTTGAGTGTAGTGAAAATATTTATGTGACGAATATTTAACTTTTGTTAAAGTTTTCTTCAAGCGAATTTCAAGCGTAAGGTGGGCATTGCCTACCCTATTAAATCTACTAAATCATCGATTGTTCATGAATGATTTAGGATTGCTATATTTTGCAAAAAATTACAGTTTTCTAGCCGATCTAATAGCGATTTTCAATTGGGTAAAACAGACGATCTGTAGGGGCGCACAGCCGTGCGCCCCTACAAATGTCACGCACGCAATCGCGAATTGCTATAATGTGGCGATCGTAATCTATATCTGTTGTCACAAAAAAAAGACAGACATGATGCCTGTCTTATCAGTTTCAGTTATAGAAAACAAGCAAAATGCCTGTCCTACACAAAAGTAATTCCGGCTCTGCCGGATGATACTTTACTTAAAAATTCATTTCAGCAGCTTGGACTTTTTCTACCTGCTTTTTCTTCAGCACGAGTAGAACTTGGCACAACATAATTGCTGCCAAGAATGCCAACAACCACTGTACTCTGGTAGAACTTTGTAGCACGATTTCTCCGTCATCTTGACCGAAGCCACCTACATTGGGGTTATCGGTCAAAGCATCACCAGCTGCAACTGTTTGTCCTTCAGAGACGATAAAAGCAGGTCCAGCCGGAACGGTATCAACTTTTGTCTCTCCAGATTCAGTCTGGATGCTAACTTCGTATTTAGCATTACCAAATTCATCTTCCACTTTAGCAATTTTGGAAATTGTGCCAGCAGCAGAAGCAGTATAAGCAGCGTTATTGCTCTTTTCACCAGTGGGGTAGACTTGACCGCGCCCTCTGTTACCACCGACGTGAACGGGGTATTTACCAAAATGAACGCTCTTGTCTTTAGCTGGGTCGGGCGAAAGGACTGGGAAGACAATTTCTTGATATTGTTCGCCAGGAAGGGGTCCGACGATGACCACATTTTCCTGGTCTTCGCTGTAGGGTTGGAAATAAAGATCGCCAACTTTTTCCTTCATTTCCTCAGAGATGCGTTCGGGAGGAGCAATTTTGAAACCTTCTGGTAACATCAAAACCGCACCAACCTGAAGCCCACCCTTAGAGCCATCGGCAACAACTTGTTGAACGTTAGTGTCGTAGGGAATTTTTACGACTGCCTCAAACACGCTATCGGGCAATACCGATTGCGGTATTTCTACTTCTGTTGGTTTTGCCGCTAGGTGGCAGTTAGCACAGACAATACGTCCGGTTGCTTCTCTAGGGCTTTCAGGATAAGATTGTTGCGCCCAGAAAGGATAGGCAGCAGCCGCTTGTGGCAGGGCAAAATCGCTAGAGAAGAAAAAGGCTACTGTAGCGATCGCCACCAGCACCATCTTGGCGATCGCTCTTGCACTGCAAAACCATCTTGCTCGGATCGAAACTCTTTTCATCGGCAGACAACTAATTAAAACTAGGAGTAAGGGGTAAAGTCAAAAGTCAAAAGTCAAAAGTCAAAAAATAGGAGACAGGAGACAGGAGACAGAAGTAATTTTTCTCCCTCAGCTCCCGAGCGCGACCTTGCGCTCCCCCAGCTCTCTTCTCCTCGACTCCCGACTCCCTAATCGTCAAGACTCATACGCTACAAATCGCGGCAGATCTAAGCCCACCAGGGTTCTTCCCCAGTGCGGAAGTCAGTTTCCGTCCAAGGCGTTAGTACTGCTTTGTCGTCTTGAACTGTGGTGTGAACCAGAGCCAGCGATAGGGGAGCGGGACCGCGCACGACTTTACCCGTATTATCGTATTGGGAGCCGTGACAAGGACACTTAAACTTGTTCTCTGCTGCGTTCCAAGGCACGACACAGCCCAAGTGGGTACACACGGCATTTAAGCCATATTCGCCGACCGCGCCTTTGCTTTCTACAATCAAGTAGGTGGGGTCGCCCTTCAGTCCTTGAACCAACGAGCGATCGCCTGGATTACGGTTGGCAGTAAACTGACTCACGCTCACGTCATTACCGAGTTCGTCTTTTGCCGTTACACCTCCACCTGCACTACCAGCAGCAGGCGGAATAAAGTACTTGACTACTGGGTACAATGCTCCTAGCGCCGTACCTGTGATTGTCCCAAAAGTCAATAAGTTCATGAATTGCCGTCGCCCCATTCCTGGGACATCCATTGATTCAGAAATCTGAGCCATAACTTTTCTTTTGCGCTTTTACCTTTGTTTACAACCCTCTTCACAGTGACCAGCGACCAGCGACCAGTTATCAGTTTTTAGGTTTTTCTGAGTGGGAGTCAGATTTTTCCACAATCCTAAGCGTAGTACGTTTGAGGCAAATTCTAAATTCCCCTCTGAAACTTTTGGCGATCGATCGCTGTAAAACTGGTAACTGTTCCGATGACTGCTCTGTAACCCACAAACATGATAGAATTCCTCTGCCAAGGATGTTGCCAGCCTTGATGAGAGCGAACATTACATTTCTTTATATTGGTATCATACCTGAGTAGCGTAGCTTTACCCTGTAACGAAATGTGAAGGCGACAGCAATATAGGCAATACATTTTAAGACTTATGACTGGAGAAGATTTACGCCAGCTGTTGCTGAACAAGTGGGGGCGCTCTTATGACGTGCAATTGCGGCGCACTCAGGGCAAGATTTTTCTACAGGTAATGTGGAAATATCTCGAACAAGCCTCGTTTCCGTTGTCAGAGGCTGAGTACAAAGCCCATTTAGACTCGATCGCGAGTTACTTAAACGAGTTTGGCGGGGTGGGACAGGTACGGACATATATTACTCAAACTCGCGATCGTCCTCGATTGGGTAAAGCTGTCAGCATTCCGCTCGATTTGGGCGAACGGGCTTCAGAGTGGCTGTTATGACTGAGAGTGGGGTGTTGGTAGTTGGTAATGGGTAATTGGTTGTGATTCTCCTCTGCTCCCCTACTCCTCTGCCCCTGCTCCCTTTCTTCACTGATAACTGATAACTGATAACTGACTCTTCACAAGATTCTAGAGGGCAACTATAATAGTCGGGTTTAGCTGTTCTGCTGAAATCTGGCGCTGCATGATCCTAAAGGCTGTTGTAGTTAGAGTAAGCCAAGTACTCATCCCTGCTACCTGCGTAGCGATCGCAATGGGAATGAGCGCCGTTGTTGCTGCCCAATGCAGCCAGTGCAAGCTTTATAATCCTATTGCCTTGCCTACCAGTAACCAAATCGACGATACTTTATCGGAAAAAGATATTCCTACGGGTCAGGGAGGATTTGCCCGCGATTACGTGATGGAATTTAAAGAGGGTGAAAGTGTGGCGATCGATCTCGCCTCTGAGAGTTTTGACGCAATCTTGACGCTACTTGCCGAAGATGGTTCTACAGTAGCAGAAAACGATGATGGTCCCGATGGCAGTAACAATGCTCTATTGTTCACGCGAATTGCCAAAACGGGGAGATACATTGTTCGCGTGCGAGCGTTTGGCGAAACTGGGGTCGGTAACTTTCGTCTCAAAGTGACGCGGCTGCAACCAGTATCGTCCGATCGGAGCAATCCACTTATACCAAAGTTACGTCAATTTCTGAAGTAACAGTTATCAGTGTAGAGACGTTACGTGTAACGTCTCTACAAAGTAGTCAGTTATAAGAAATTGGTAGTACTGTTAAAATGTAATTCCGAATCTAATTCTGAACTGAAGCCGATTTTTTAGCAACCTGGGAACGCGATCGCATTTGTTCTCCTACCGTTACGTTGAGTTGATCTCCTACTAATAATACTAGCCCGCTCATGTAGAGCCAGAGCATTAAAACAATGACTGCTCCAATTGCGCCGTAAGCTTGATTGTAATTTCCAAAATTAGCTACATAAAGTCGGAAACCGGCAGAAACCAACGCCCAAGAAACAGCAGCTAATACGGCTCCTGGCATCAGCGGCATTCCAGGGTTCCAAATACTCGGTCCATAGCGGTAGACAAAACCAAAAGCTGCTGCTACGGTCGCCAGGGCAATGGGCCAGCTTAAAAGTTGCCAAACAACTAATAAGAACCACAGTCGATTTTGACTTTTCAATACAAAAAAATCTAACAGCCAGTCGCTAATAAACACTAAAAAAGAAGCGACAACTAATAGTAAAATTGTTCCAATTGTCAATCCTAAAGAGATGAGTTTTGCTTTCCAAAATGGACGCATTTGTTCTGGGGGAATTTCATGAATGCGATCGAGTGCCGTCATTGCTGCGCTTAAAGCCCCAGAAGCAGCCCAAATTGCTACGATAAAACTAATCGAAAACAAACCTGTATTTCTCGTTTGAGTAATTTGTTTGGAGAAATCTCGAATTAGTACCATCGCCTCATCTGGTGCGACTTGACTCAATTGATTTGCTAATTCCTTAAAGGTAGATTGCAGAGATTCTTCAAATAAACCAATCGCGGTAATGACAGCAAGAATCGCTGGAAACAAAGACAGCATCGCATTATAAGCAATTTCTGATGAAAGTCCAAACAGACGACGTTGCCCAACGCGAGCCACTGTTTTTGTCAAAGTCTTCCAGTTGAGATAGCGGAAGAAGCGGAAAAAACGAGTTGATAGCATCTAATGTAGTCTTGGCAGCTACGATTCACTCCACCATCTGCCAAAACTGATAGATCCGTCTAGCGACGGAAGATAGATTTACTATTGGTAATTGGTAATTGGTAATTGGTAGTTGGTAGTTGTTGGTTGACAGTTTACTGATAACTCTTAACTGTTAAAATCCCATGACCTTTGCTACCGATTCCAGCGTCGGCTCAATTCCTTGCTTAAAGCTATTTTGACTGTGGTTGATGGCTGTATCTGGGTCTTTCAAGCCGTTTCCGGTTAAAACGCAAACAACGGTTGCACCACTAGGAACTCGATCTTTCACCTTGAACAATCCAGCGACAGAAGCAGCGCTGGCGGGTTCGCAGAAAATGCCTTCTTCGGCAGCGAGAAAACGGTATGCGTCTAAAATTTCGGCATCGCTGACAGCATTGAATTCTCCCGCACTAGCTGTTTGTACCGCGATCGCTTTTTGCCAGCTGGCGGGGTTGCCAATGCGGATAGCTGTAGCAATTGTCTCAGGGTGAGTTACGGCTTGTCCCGTGACTAAAGGAGCAGCGCCAGTTGCTTGAAATCCCATCATTTTAGGTAAGCGATCGCACTTCCCTAGACTATGATATTGACAAAATCCCATCCAATATGCAGTGATGTTCCCTGCGTTGCCTACGGGAATGCACAACCAGTCGGGGGCGTTGCCTAAATTGTCAACAATCTCAAATGCTGCGGTTTTCTGCCCTTCTAAACGATAGGGATTGACCGAATTCACCAAATTCACTGGATAAGTCTCTGCCATCTCGCGCACAATTTCTAGGGCGCGATCGAAGTTACCTTTGATTGCTAGTATTTCTGCTCCATACAGCAAAGCTTGTGCTAGTTTTCCTAGAGCGACGTAGCCATCGGGGATTAAAACGAAAGCTCGCATTCCACCACGCCGCGCGTAAGCTGCTGCTGATGCTGAGGTATTGCCCGTACTGGCACAAATGACAGCTTTGGCTCCGGCTTCTTTTGCCTTGGAGATTGCCATCGTCATGCCTCGGTCTTTGAAGCTACCCGTGGGGTTCAATCCATCATACTTAACGAGTACGCGCACCTGTCTGCCAATTTGAGCCGCGATCGCAGGGGCGGGAATTAAGGGGGTGTTTCCCTCTAATAAAGTTACAACTGGAGTCTGGTCGGTAACAGGCAAATATTGCCGATATGTTTCTATCAGTCCAGACCACATTTGGCAATTTGATGATGTATGAGCAGACAGGCTTAGAGTCACGGTTCGGAATGCAACAGATTTAGAGTGCAAAGAAGGTAGTTTTTAGAACCAAAAAGCTATCCTGCACAAGGCAGAGGTAAAGCTTCTTACCTCTAGTCTACCCTGACGGTAGCTGCTTCACATCATCGACTGCCAATTGCCAGTTCTAAAACCGCCACAGTTTAATTTTGTGGTCGCCCCCAGATCGGTATAGAATATTGAAATCGGTGTGAGTAGGCAAATATAACTACTGAGTTTCAGATGTCAACCAGTCCATCAAGTGTAACCCGCGCTCAAGTAACAATTGGCTCTTATCAGGCTGCGATCGAAAGCTCGGATGCATCGACTCACAGCACCCAAGCAAGAGAGATAAAAAAACCACCTTATCAGCAAGAGCGGCTGGTCGAGTTTCTCCAGCTCAAGGCAGAAATTGAGTCGCTGTTGGAACATTTACAAAGTATGAAGCAGCAGAACTTGGAATTGTCAGAAGAGTTAGCAGTTACAGAACGCCTGTAGTTTCAAACCTGTAGTTTCAAGATTGCGTATTTGCCATTTGGCGAACGGACGAGAAATCACTATTTCTCGTTCTTTCGTCATATACGTGCTTGTTCAGTATGCTGTTAGGGTAATTTGCGTTAGATTCATAGAAAAGGTGGATGTGGTTGAACGAAGTTCCTCCGCTCATATTATTGCTAGGTAGCGCGATCGTTTTTTCTGGCGTAGTCTTGATAAATCTAAAGATGTAAGAGTTCTTAGTTGTTGATTGTTAGTTAACTGTTCACTGGTAACAGGTCACTGGTCACTGTCAAATGCGATCGCTTGCTGAAATTAATGATAAAATTAGCCGCAAACATGCTGTTGTCTTAACGGTAGAAGAATTAAAAGCACGGGTGGTAGAGGTAGGCATTACCCAAACAGCCAAAGAAGTTGATGTCGTCACCACTGGCACATTTGAGCCAATGGAGTCTTCTGGAGCAATCATCAATCTGGGGCATACCGATCCACCAATTAAAATTCGGCGCTGCTGGTTGGATGGCGTACCAGCTTACTCTGGTTTCGGGGCGGTGGATTTGTATTTAGGCGCAACGCAGGCAGCTGAAGCCGCAGACGGGGAAGAATCTCGCCTGAGTGTCAGTGAACCTAAAACGCAGATAGTTAAAGGTGGCGGACACGTTATTGCTGACTTAATTGCTGGTAAAACAGTCCAGTTGCGTGCTGTAGGACAGGTAACGGATTGCTACCCCAGAGCTAACTTTGAAACAACAATTAGCCGCGAGACGATCAATCAGTTTTATTTATTTAATCCCCGCAATCTCTATCAAAATTTTATCGTTGGAGTCAATGGTGGCGATCGCCCCTTGTTTACCTATCTCGGTCCTTTGCAACCTCGCTTAGGCAATGCGGTTTATTCCAACCCTGGCGCTATTTCCCCTTTATTCAACGACCCAGACTTGCAGATGATTGGCATCGGTACACGCATATTTTTAGGTGGCGGTGTTGGTTACATCGCCTGGGAAGGGACGCAGCATTTTCCCCTCCAAAAACGCTTACCAAATCAAACCCCCATCGGTCCCGCCGCCACTTTAGCTCTGATCGGCGATGCCAAGCAAATGAATCCTCAATGGGTGCGCGGTTGTTATTTCAAAAGCTACGGTCCTTCTTTGATGTTGGGTGTGGGCGTACCTCTACCAGTTTTAACTGAAGCAGTCGTCGCCAACTGTACTGTGCAAGACAAAGATCTGGTTGCACCGATTGTAGACTTTTCCATCCCCCGCCGCGTGCGTCCAACTTTTGGGCTAGTTAGCTACGCTCAACTCAAATCTGGACGGATGGCGATCGATGGTAAGTCTGTCAGAGTTGCTCCCTTGGCAAGCATAGCCTTATCGCGGCAAGTTGCCAGGGAGCTGAAACAATGGATTGAGGCTGGAACATTTACCCTCACCGAACCAGTTGCACCGATTCCTAAAGAGCGTTCCTTCCTCCCTCAAGATCGGTGGACGGAGTTTTAGTAGGGGGATTTAGCAAATCGCCAAATTTCAAAGTGCTATGCCGTTAGTACAAAATCGACATCATTTGTACCGTTGGTTTCCGACTGTCCCGATTTAATTTGTTTGCCATTGACTTCAATCGCAAAAGGCGTGTTCGCTAATTCGAGATTGTAGTCAGTTTTCTGAGCAGTGTATCCCACACTGGCAATCATGTCACGACCTTGACCCGTGTAGATAAAAGCCAGCATTTGATTTTTTTGCTGTTTGTTATCGTAAGCCCAAATCACCATGTATTGCTTACCCTGATAATCAAATACTTTTGGCGGGCGATTAGGCGTGTAACGACCAGGAGTACCAAAACTTTTATCGAGAAATGCTTGAACGGAACTGGGTTCTACAGTCGCGTAAGCCACTTCCTCAGCCGAGGTTGCCTCAGCATCACCTTGGTTGGCATCTACGACTTCTTCTTGACCGCGATTCTTGAAATAGTCAACCGCTACTTTAGTGCCAATTGCGCCAACAGCAGCGACTCCAGCGCCGATTAGTAGGTTACGAAGTTGATTGCTCATGATTTCTTTGATAATCTACTGCGATCGCGATAAATACTATCAGACTGTTGGTAAATTACAAAACCGTGGCATCTATCTTAGGATGTATCTTACTAATTTGTAATTGGTAATTGGTAGTTGGTAGTTGGTGTGGCGCTGTTTCTAGTGTGGACTAATTCCGTAGCAAGTTGAATTGCGGCTTTCATGCTAGTTGCATCAGCAATACCTTTGCCAGCAATATCAAAAGCCGTGCCGTGATCGGGAGAAGTGCGGATGAAGGGAAGACCAATGGAAGTATTAACAGCGCGATCGAACGCCATCAGCTTAACTGGTATGAGTCCTTGGTCGTGATAAAGTGCCAAGTACGCATCAGCAGGATGGTAATTGGTAATTGGTAGTTGCTCCTCTGCCCCTCTGCCCCTAGTCTCCCTTGCTCCCTGCTCCCTGCTCCCTACTCCCTTCCCATACCACGCCATCCCTGGCTTAACCCACATAGTATCGGGTGGTAGCAAGCCTTCTAATTGAAGATAGGGGCGATTTTGACGTTCTGCTTCCAGCCAAGAATTTAACCAGTCAACTTCTTCTCGTCCCAGTT
Organism: Chroococcidiopsis sp. [FACHB-1243]; assembly: GCF_014696895.1. NCBI lineage: Bacteria > Bacillati > Cyanobacteriota > Cyanophyceae > Chroococcidiopsidales > Chroococcidiopsidaceae > Chroococcidiopsis > Chroococcidiopsis sp. [FACHB-1243]. The sequence goes on from NZ_JACJQX010000004.1 coordinate 109,407, forward strand.
GTCCCTGCTCGCCACTGTGGGGGTTTAAACCCGCGATCGCAATTCTTGGTTGTTCTACGCCAAAATCCCGTTGCAAGCATTCCACTAGCAGATCTAGCTTGCGAGTCAATAATTGTGGTGTGAGTACCTCTGAGACTTGGCGCAAGGGGATATGAGTGGTTGCCAGGAGAGCGCGCAGCGTCCAGCCAGTATGAGGCGATCGCGCGACGAATAACATCCCAAATCGTTCGACTCCAGCTTTTTCAGCAAGTAATTCTGTTTGCCCTGGATAATCGTATCCTGCGGCTTTCCATGCTGACTTGGCAATCGGTGCTGTCACGATACCGTGAAAATCTCCTACCACAGTTCGGGCGATCGCGGTTTCTAAATAAGCAAAACTCATCGCTCCGCTAGCCGCATTATCCGTACCCTGCTTGACTGCGCCTACCATTTCCCTCACAGTTTCCACCTCAAGAATTTCTAATCGATCTGGGTGGATATAACTATCTAAGGGAGAATAAGGACTTTGACGTAATCGAGCGTGAGTATCTAGCAGAACTTGCTTGTTACCAACTACCGTAACTTGGCAAGCTGCCCATAATTGTCGGTCTGCCAAGGCTTTCAAAATTACCTCCGCACCAATTCCCGCCGGATCTCCCATGGCAATTGCAATACGGGGGCGATCGCTTGTTTTGTAGGTTGTCGTTGAGATATCCATACTAGCGGTGCATTGTCATTTGTGAGTGGTCAGCAGCTAGTGATTAGCAGCTAATAGGCTAGCATCTGAATTCTTCATCTAGTTACTAGTCACTAGCCACTGAGAGCTGATAACTGATGAGTGTCCAAGCCGAGCGCGAAATTGTTTTAAAATACTTTACACTAGGCTCACTGTAATCTTGAGCAAGCAACACGTTAGGAGAATTGTCGCCATGAGCGAAATGTTTACTGCTGCTATCTTATCCTTCAGCTTAATCTTCGTCGGTATAGCTCTAGGTTATCTCCTACTCAAGATTCAAGGAGATGAAGAAGAAGCTCTGTAGTCGGGAGTTGGGAGTCGGGAGTCGGGAGTCGGAGGACAAGAAAGACAAGTAGACAAGTGACAACTTACCAACTCTCGCCTCTCACCACTTCTTTTCACGACTCACTAATTTTCGTAACCTTTCTTAATAAACCGATTTTTGTTACCATTCTTTTAATAAAGCTTAAGAATCGTTACTAATCCCTCATGAATATCTTGATTGTCGGTGCTACTGGCACCTTGGGAAGACAGGTAGCTCGTCGTGCTCTCGATGAGGGGTATAAGGTGCGCTGTCTCGTCCGCAGTCAAAAAAAAGCTACCTTTTTAAAAGAATGGGGTGCTGAACTGGTCTCTGGCAGCCTCAGTCAACCGGACACTCTACCAGCCGCTCTGGAAGGGATGGATGTGGTGATTGACGCTGCTACAGCAAGAGCAACAGATAGCTTGAGTATCAAGCAGATAGACTGGGACGGTAAGGTAGCGCTGATTCAGGCAGCAAAAGCTGCTGGTGTCGATCGCTACATTTTCTTCTCTATTTTAGAAGCAGAGAAATATCCCCAAGTGCCTCTGATGGAAATCAAGCGCTGTACGGAGCTATTTTTGAGTGAAGCGGGGATGAATTATACTATCCTGCGGCTTTGTGGCTTCATGCAAGGCTTGATCGGTCAGTACGCAATTCCGATTTTAGAGGGACAAGCAATTTGGGTGACGGGTGAATCTTCTCCCGTTGCCTATATGGACACCCAAGACATTGCCAGATTTGCCGTTCGCGCTCTCTCCGTACCAGCAACAGAAAAACAAACTTTTCCTGTAGTTGGTTCCCGCGCCTGGAGTGCAGAAGAGATAACGAGTTTGTGCGAGCGATTGACTGGAAAACCAGCCAAAGTGTCTCGTTTGCCAGTCAACTTTTTGCGTACTATGCGGCACGTCACGCGGTTCTTCCAATGGGGATGGAATGTTGCAGATCGTTTAGCATTTGCTGAAGTACTTGCAACTGGCGTACCCCTGACAGCTCCTATGGATGAAGTCTATCAGACCTTTGGGTTAGACCCCCAGGAGACGACGACTTTAGAAAGCTACTTGCAAGAATACTTCGGACGGATGCTGAAAAAACTCAAGGAATTGGAATACGAAAAAAACAAAACTAAGAAAAAAACAGCCAAAATCCCCGTTAAAAAGAGTAACTAGTACCATTTGGTCATCAGTCATCTGTCATAGCTCATGAGTGTTAAACAATTGACGAATGACAAATGACGTAGGGCGTAGACACCCGAAGGGTGGCTTCTCGAAGAATAGCCCTTCCCGAAGGGTATGACAAGTAACGAAAAAATGTGCAACGATCTAGCTAAAGTGCTGCAACCTTGACTACAAACGTGCCGAAAGCAGGCATTATTTATAACGACGTTAAACCCATAGCACAGCGGGTTGCTATTGAGCTGAGTGATAAACTCATCGCTGCTGGCTGGGATGTTTGTATGACAACTGGCGTGGGAGGAATGTTAGGGTATTCTAATCCCGAAAGTCCTGTCTGTCACACCCCTATTGAAGGACTGACACCACCTGGTTTTGATTCTGAGATGAAGTTGGCGTTCGTGCTGGGTGGAGATGGTACGGTGCTTGCGGCAGCGCGTTTGGTCGCTCCGAGTGGCATTCCCATGCTGTCTCTCAATACGGGTCACATGGGATTTTTAACCGAAGCTTACTTGAATCAATTGCCCCAAGCATTGGAAAAAGTTTTAGCAGGCGAGTACGAAGTTGAAGAACGAGCCATGCTAGTCGTAAAAGTTTTGCGTGGCGAAGGCGTACTATGGGAAGCTCTATGCTTAAACGAAATGGTGCTACACCGAGAACCATTGACGTGTATGTGCCATTTTGAAATCGCTGTAGGTCGTCATGCGCCAGTCGATATCGCAGCTGACGGAGTCATCGTCTCTACGCCAACTGGTTCGACCGCCTATTCGCTGAGTGCCGGAGGTCCCGTTGTCACCCCAGGAGTACCAGTACTGCAACTCGTACCCATTTGTCCTCATTCTCTGGCTTCGCGAGCACTAGTGTTTCCCGATAGCGAACCCGTGACAGTCTATCCCGCTGGCGCGACGCGGTTAGTTATGGTGGTAGATGGCAATGGCGGCTGCTATGTCTTTCCAGAAGACAAAGTATACTTGGAACGATCGCCCTACTTGGCTAAGTTCATTCGCCTGCAACCACCAGAGTTTTTCCGCATCTTACGAGAAAAATTGGGCTGGGGTCTGCCTCACATTGCTAAACCAACTTCGGTAGAATTACCTTAAATGGTTAATGGTTAATAGTTAATGGTTAATTGCCGACGGCAATTAACCATTAACCAATGACAAACTATGAACGAACATCGCCCCTGTGTATTAGCAATCGTGCCAGATGAAAGCTTGGCGGCGCAGTTAAATTTAGATCTGCGGGAATCTGGCTATGAACCAGTTGTAGTTCACGACGCTGCAACGGGAATCGATCGCAGCCGCGATCGCCATCCAGATTTAATTGCGATCGATCGAATGCTAGGGGTAGAATCGGGGTTGACAGTCTGTACTAGTTTGAGAAAGATGGGTACGCACGTACCAATACTAGTATTAATGGCGCGAGATACGGTTGACGATCGCGTTGCTTGTTTGGAAGCAGGAGCAGATGATTACTTTCTCAAACCCTACCGCACAGAAGATTTTTTACGGCTCGTTCGACTCTATTTGCATCCCGATCCGGCTGGTACAGAACAGTTGAGATTTGGAGATTTAGTTTTGGATCTGGCAACTCGTCGCGCCTTGCGCCACGGGCGTGCTATTGATTTAACTATGAAAGAATTTGAACTGCTTAAGTATCTCATCGAACATCCTAGAGAAATCTTAACTCGCGAGCAAATTCTAGAAAATGTTTGGGGTTACGATTTTATGGGCGAATCTAATGTGATTGAAGTTTACATTCGCTACTTGCGTCTCAAGCTCGAAGATGAAGGACAAAAGCGATTAATTCAAACCGTGCGCGGTGTGGGATACGTGTTGCGAGAAGCTTAATGAGAAGTCGTAAGTCGTAAGTAACTGATATATGAGTCAATGGCTGGGAATAGTAGTAAGTTTTCTGTTGCTAGGATGTACGCCGATAATCGCCACAGAACCAATGCATGTAGTTCAAGCGCCAGCAAAAGAGGTGAGAGGGCAGAACTTACCAATTTTAGCTTATGCCACGATCGCGGGGCGAAAGTTTGAGTTAGAAGTTGCTAAAACGCCCCAACAACAGCAGATCGGGTTAATGTATCGTACTAGTTTGGCAGATAACCGAGGGATGTTGTTTGTCTTTGAGTCGCCGCAACCAACTCGATTTTGGATGAAGAATACGCTAATTCCCCTCGATATGATTTTTTTACGGGAAGGACGAGTCATAGAGATCGCGGCTGATGTTCCTCCGTGTAAAACAACGACTTGTCCAACCTACGGCACTGATACCGAAATCGACAAAGTTCTCGAACTCCGCAGTGGAATGACGGCTCAAATTGGCTTGAAAGTCGGCGATCGCGTTGAAATTCAGTATCTCAATTGAGCATAACTCAAACTATGCCAACGCTGGCTTTGCTGTTAAGAGCAACCACAGACAAGCTAGAACTAAAATAAGAATTCCACTAACTAAGCGCAAAAGCAGTTTTGCAGCTATTTTTGTGTTAGGCGATCGCATGGCAAAATTCAGTTATTTAAACACATTCGAGCTTAAGTATAAATTCAATTCAGAAGCGAATTTATTGTCGATCGTTGTGCTGGCAAGCAGTAAGAATGCGGCGATCGTTGTCAGTAATATTTTGTAATTGATAATAGTTTTGCAACCCCACTGCATAGGGAGATGATATTTGACTATAATCATCTTCTATTTGTGAATTACCTACCGCAGCTACTTGTGCCGCATCAGCTTCAGAATTAGCATCTGCGGCAACTGTTACAGATAGTCGATCTGATTTTAGAGAACCTTCAAAACAGCTAAACTCTGACTGTGGTAAATACAATGCTCCAGTCACTTTACCCTGTCGCATTTCAAAGATCATATACTCTTGCCCAAGCTGATTTGTTCGGGGTGATTGACCGTATAAATATATTCCGTCTGCTGTTGGTAGCTTTCCTTTGGGATTGACGACGCTATCTTGTTTAGCAATTTTAACCGGAGTGGCTGTCACTCTTGAAGCGAGGGGATCGAGCTGGCGATCGCTACTGGTAGCTGCTGTAGGATCGAACGCCATAAACGTTACTGAAGCAGATAGCACAAATTTTAGCTGCCCGAGTTTATGATTGAAGCGATCGCAAATATAACAAATAGAATTCTTCACTGTGCCTCCTTTAAGGGGCTTCTATATATAATATTGGCAGCAGCTATTAAAGAAAATATAGATAATTACTAACCGTCACTGGTTCTTTCAAAAGTCTGAAATTTCTTTCCTGCTAGGTATAACTAGCAAACAAGGGAATTCAATTCAAAACCTTTGCCAGTATGAGTTTGACTTACGTTTCTACTTTCTTCATGCAGACAAAAATGCCTCCTGAATCCGGGAGGCGTTCTTGCTATGTGTCGAATATTTGGTTGTAACGTCAAGGTTATACCAGCACGTACAACCTTGACATTAGATGAATACTGTTAACTATACTAGCGCCACCTAAATAGATTGTAATCTAAATTACAAACAAAAGCACTAGTATGTGGAGACAGAGATAGGGGCGGGTTTAGTCAATCAATCAACCACCAAAGCCGTCAATTTTTGCTCAAAACCCGCCCGTACAGAAGTCAAAAGTCAGCAGGCTAAATTTAGTAAAGGCGCAGTATATCCCGCCTCTACTAAATTTAGCTGGCGATGTATTCTTGCACGTTGGCACGACGACGACGCAGGTGCGCTAAAGCTTGATGTTCGAGTTGTCTAACTCGTTCGCGGGAGAGATTGAGTCTTTCTCCAACTTTAGCTAAAGAAAGTTCATTGCCATCCTGCAAGCCAAAGCGTAGATTCAACACTTCTCGCTGTTGTGGAGTTAACTCTGACAGCAGGGTATCCAAGTCTTGACGCAAAGATTCCTGAGTCATGTAGTTTTCCGGCGATATGCCGTCATCTTCCAGTAAGTCTTGCAACTCTGTATCTTGGTTGTCGCCGACCCGGACATCCAATGAAACTGGTTGACGGGCAAGGTTAAGATACTCCCGAATCTGGGCTGGTTCTAACTCCAGTGCTTCGGCAATCTCAACCGCATTCGGGCTGCGTCCTAAAGTTTGTGCTAGTTCGCGCTGCACTTTCTTAATCTTGTTGAGTTTTTCGGTGATATGGATGGGCAAACGAATCGTCCGTGCTTGTTGGGCAATGGCGCGAGTAATCGCTTGACGAATCCACCAGTAGGCGTAAGTGGAGAACTTGTAACCGCGAATGGGATCGAATTTTTCGACTCCGCGTTCCAGTCCCATTGTTCCTTCTTGGATCAAGTCCAAGAATTCCATGTTACGCTTCTGGTACTTTTTGGCGATCGCGACAACTAACCGCAGGTTAGCTTCAATCATCTTTTGCTTAGCCCGCTGTCCCTTACGCATGAGGTCGTTGAGTTCGGCTTCTGACGTGTTGACTTTAGCCGTCCATTCTTCCATAGTTGGTTCGCGGCGTAGCTTCTTGACTAAAGCTTCCTTAGTATCCAGCAGCGCCATCATTTGCTGTACCTGTTTGCCGTAGACAATCTCTTGTTCCCTAGTCAGCAATGGCACACGCCCGATCTCGCGCAGATAGGTACGTACCATATCAGCCGTGAATCTGGTATTGTTATTTTCGGTGGTGGTTGTGGTGGTGTTTTCGGTGGGCATTTGTGCGTTGTCTACTCCGTAAACAAAACGAATGCTTAATGGTTGGACGGCTGCAAGAAGTAATCAGTTATCCCTACCTGGAGGTTATCCGAGTAGATTGGGATTAACATCTGACGGAAGATGTAGAGACGTGGATTGATTTTAGAAAGTTTCTCCTACCGCCGAGATCGATCAGTTCAGAATTGATAAGTGGTTAGCAAACCCTTAGTCTCTATCTGGGCTTGGCTCCATTTGCCTATCTCTGCTAGTAACTTAAAGTCAGTATGAGTTTACTCTTACTCTCATCTTAGAATAGATTCCAGGTTACGTAAAGCCTTATTTGGGGCTTACACTAGAACCATTTCGGCAATCTCGTGCAGTGTTTTGCTTATCCACTTCGACCAAAAGCATTTTTATTGGGTATGTTATATATGATGACATCACTCCCCCTGTCGTAGGTTCCGGATATCCGAACTGCAACAGATGAAGTTTTGGTGTAGATTCCGAATACATTTTTTTTCGTAGAGACTTTGCAGGTAACGTCTCTACAAATTAAAAACCTAGATCGGCTTTCGCTAGTTCGGCGGCAGCGAAAACCTCATCATCAGGCTTTTCTTCCCAAGCAACATCGCCAATTTCCATATAAAATTTCTCGTCATAGGGACGGGTACGCACTACAACAGGCATGGGGACAGCGTGACCGATAATGAGAGCTTGTTGCTTAGAATCAAGTTTAGCCAAAACCGATCGCAAGCTTTGCCCTCCAGAAACCCCCGTGAAGATGGCATCGATGTCTTTTTCGTCGTTGAGTAAAGCTGTGATCCGCGTACCGATCTGAGACATCACCTCATTATCAATTCCAGAGGGGCGCTGGTCAACCACTAACAGCGTAACGAAGTACTTACGCATCTCTCTGGCGATGATCCCAAAAATAGTTTGGCGGACGGTGGCAGAGTCGAGAAAGCGATGTGCCTCTTCGATTGTAATCACTAATTGCCGGGGGCGATCGCAAGGATTTTTGGTCTGCAAAAATTTCTCGGCTTGGTGGACGTAATGCTGGTGAATCCGGCGTGAGATCAAATTTGTTGCCAGCATGTACGACAGCATATTCGATTGCGCACCAAACTCGATCACAACATGTTTGCCAGCCGTTAAGGAATCTAAAATTTGTTTAATATAATTTTGCGGGCAGACGGGGCGCATATATTTCATGTCTTCTAGGCGGTTCAGCTTACGCTGTAACGCCATAATTGACGATTTGTTACCCCGCTTTTCTTCGCAGAAAAACTGAATTTCCTCGTTTGTCATGCTTAAGAGTTGGCTAATCCAAGCATTACCAAACTCGTTACGTAAAATAATTGCATTTTCTAAACTGGCTTCAGACAGATTTAATTCTTCTCGCACCAGCATCAAATCTTCAACTTCAATTTGGTCGTAGCTGAGGTAAAGTTCTTGGGCATCCCGCACACCTCGCCGCCTAGTAGATGCGGGGTCAAGCGTGTAGATTTGTACTTGTCCTGGGAATAGCTGTCTTAAGCCTTTAACGGTGCTAAATTGCTTGCCTTCGCGCACTGCTTCCCAGCCATATTCCGAGTGCATATCGAAGATCAAATTGACTGCTGCTTGCTTGCGAATGATGCCACACAGCAGCAAACGGGTGAGAAATGATTTTCCTGTCCCGGACTTACCAAATACACCGTTGCTGCGCTCTACAAAGCGGTCTAAATCGATGCAGATGGGAACATCCATATCTAACGGTTGACCGATGGCAAAATTGCGGCGGTGGGGGTCATCTTCCCAGCCAAAGACAGCGCGGAAATCTCGTTCGCTAGCATCGTACACTTGGCTGAAGTGGCGGGGAATTGTTTTGACTGGCATCAGTTCGATATTGCTGCTACTTTGCGGCTGATAAGATGCCAATCCATTTTGCCCGTTCGAGTCGTTTTTTCTCCCTTGTAGAGATACGCCGTTGCTTGTCTCTACATACTCTTCGGGAGTAAACATCAGCATGGGAGCAAGTTCGAGCGTCCCATACGTCCCACTACCAGCTAACACTTCCCGCAAAAAATCATCGTCGGGATGGGGGGGATTGGCAACAATTCTGTTACTAGAAGTACCGAGCGATACATCTGTCAGCATACAGAAAAAACGCGATCGCGCCCCTTCAACAACTAGAAATTTTCCTACCCGCATGTCTTCCACCGAGACATCTGGATGGAGTCTTACTTCTAAGCCTTGACTGAGAGAACCTTGGATAACGGAACCCAAGGGTGGTTGCGCCGAATTCATAGTATTAATGACGGCAAAATTTGCAATTTCCCTTGGCTTATCTTATGTCGAATTTTCGATCGTGGCTACAAAATCTTTGTCGATCGTTTTTTGCCAGACAAAAAACGATCGACAAAACTAATCAATACTAATCGAAGTGGGTGCTGAGGGTGCAGTGTTGTAGCTGAAGGTAGATTTGCGGTATTGAGCGTAGAGGCGATCGCGCCAAGTGAAAAATGGTTCGTATACAATGCTGTCAGCTAATCCTGGGATACCTTTTCCTTTTACGGCTGGCGGGAGGTCGAGGTAAGGTCCATCAGGGAATTTAATCAGCATGGACAAGCCTGCAACGGCTAAATCGGCTAAGCAAGGTTCGTCACCCAGCAAGTAGGGACGTTCTACCAGCAACAAACACAGTGCTTCTAGGTCTTGTTTCAAGTCTCTCATGGCAGATTTAACGCTATCGGGACCAGAACCCACGCCAATTCCCAAAACTTTCAGCACTTCACTAGGCATGAATTCGACTAGACTTTTGACAATATCAGGAGTTGTTTCTGGTAGGAGAGATTTACGGAAACCTTGGTCTTGGCTAATTGCACCAAATAGAGCTTGACGGCTTTTAATTCCAATCGATGAGTCTGCCCATTCCTCCATTATTAGGCATAATGCTCGTTGAACTGGATCGCTAGGGAATAGGGGTCTATCTGGATATTGGAGATCGAGATACTTAGCAATTTCGGTAGAATCGGCTACAAATTTACTGCCATCTTTCAGTACTGGGACTTGTCGCTGTCCCGACATGCGGAATAGCTCTACCTGTCCTATACCTGGCGTGATTTCAACTTTACGGTACTCTAATCCTTTGTAATCTAGAATTAGACGCACCTTTTCTGAGTACTGCGATAGCTCGAATTGATACAGTTCTATCATTTGCCTACTCCTTGAAACAGTTATCAGTTATCGGCGACCAGTTACCAGGAGAATTTTACTATTCACTACTCCTCACTCTCCACTCACCCACAAAATAATCCTTCCCCAGCAGAGATTTTGGGGAAGGAAAGTTTAGGTATTTCAAAACTCACAACTTCTTATCGAGTTTTTACGCAGTTCGACGAGTTACCAAGCCCCAAATGAACAGTAAGATAATTGCACCAAGAACGGCAAAAATGATGCTAGGTATGGTTAATGCACCAACTCCAGCCGCCGCACCCGCAGTACCTGGGAAGATGACAGATCCTAGCCAGCCTCCTACTAATGCACCTAGAATCCCGAGAATAATTGTTGCTAGGATACCACCACCCTGATGACCGGGATAGATGGCTTTAGCGATCGCTCCCGCTATCAGCCCTAAAACAATCCAAGCAATGATGTTCCACATATCATTAACTCCTGTTTCTACTCATCCATCATTTATTCAAGTGCAATCTATCACTTTCAAACTTGTAATTCCCTCTACCTCAGGTAATAACCTAAAGAAATATGAACGCAACAATTAAACTATATAAACTTTTGAGTCTGCATTAATATCTTCACTTTTAAGAAATCTAAATCAATCTGTCAAGTGTAATGATTAAAAATGAAACGAAACACATTAGATTTTAATATTTTGAAATTATTCCTTTGGAATAATAGTATACCTTTTGATATAGTCCCGATTATTCTAGCGATTTTCTAGAAAATGGTAGCGATCGCGAGTGACAAATCGGCGAAATCGGTATTTTTGTTGTAATAAATCGATTCAATCTAGCTTTATATAAGTGACACTCATGCACGAACGTAATTGAACGAATGCAATGCAAGCTCGAATATCTTTTTTCCACTTTTTATTAGAGGTACACTAGCGAGCTGACTCAAAATGCCTGTTAATAGCAAAGTCTCTATAACAAGCCGTTCTTAAAAATCTCCGCTGACCAAAGCCTTTCGCAGAGTGGCTGTTTGTACAGTTTGTCAAAAAGATCGGAGAATGTTATAAAACTTAAGATTCTCGGAACACGACAAAGAAACGATAGTCTAACAATTCTTGGAGCAATAGAGGAACGCAACAGTGAGAAAAATTCCAAGTCACAATATTAGTCACAATAGCTTAATGTGCAATAAGCCGCTCAAGCTACTAGCAAGCCTGATAGGAGTTGTAGGAGCTAGTATCCTCATCGGACTTCCTGTGGAAGCGCAACAGTCGAGTGGAGGAGCAACTAATCCCAGACCTAGTATTTTCAACGAACCCCCTTACAACCGTCGTACTGGTACGCCACCCACAACACCGACTACACCACCATCGGAAACTCAGCCACCAGAAACAGCGCCTAGTCCTGTGACTCCTGCACCAGGAGCCACTGAGCCTTCAACGGAGAACGTAGTGGCTCTAGCCGCCGCTAACGACTCCTTTAAAACCTTGACAGCTGCTCTCAAAGCAGCAGGTTTGACAGAAACTCTTTCTGGACAGGGACCATTCACTGTGTTTGCGCCGACAGATGCAGCTTTTGCTCAATTACCTCAAGATGCCTTGCAAGAGCTGTTGAAACCTGAAAATAAAGATATTCTGGTCAAAATCTTGACCTACCACGTAGTACCCGGTAATGTCACATCTAGCGACTTAAAATCTGGGGAAGTCAAGACAGTAGAAGGGGGTGCTGTAAACGTACAAGCCGATCCCAGCAAGGGTGTGTCTGTAAACGATGCTAGTGTAGTGCAACCCGATATTAAAGCGAGTAATGGTGTCATCCACGCGATTGATAAAGTGATGCTACCTCCTGACTTATAAGAAGTCAAAAGTTAAAAGTCAAAAGTCAAAATGGGAAAGCATTAAACTGATGGCTTCTGGTTGCTCTTTTCTTTTGAGTCAACCGAGTAACAACTGATAAGATAATCTTGTAATTCCGTTCAATTTCAAATTGAACGGAATTTTATTACCATTTATTATTTATGGCGATCGCACTTAATTTATAGACAATCTCTAGTTAAGAAAATTGAGATCGTAGATGGACGCGATCGATAAAAATGACAAATGACAAATGACAAATGACAACCAGCCTTTGTATTATTGTTAAAAATGAAGAAATAGCGCTGCCTCAGTGTCTCAATAGTGTTAAAGATTTTGTAGAGGAAATAGTTGTTTTAGATACTGGATCTAGCGATCGCACGGTAGAAGTAGCTCGGCAATTTGGGGCGAAAATATATCATTTTAACTGGTGTAATGATTTTAGTGCAGCGCGAAATGAGGCACTTAAGTACGTGACTGGCGACTGGATTTTAGTGCTAGACGCAGATGAGATTTTAGTACCAGAAATTATACCGAACTTGCAACAGGCAATGGACGGCGATCGCTTCTTGGTAATTAATTTACTAAGGCAAGAAGTTGGTGCGGTACAATCACCCTACTCTTTGGTCTCGCGTTTGTTTCGCCGCCATCAAGATATCTATTTTGCGCGTCCCTATCACGCCATGATTGATGATAGCGTTACGGAAATTCTTCGTCGCGAACCCCATTGGCAAATTGCCAACTTAGATAAGGTTGCGATCTTACACTATGGATATCAACAACAGCAAATTGCACAAAAAGATAAGTTTGTTCAAGCTGAGAAGATCATGTCAGGCTTTTTGGCTAGTCATCCTGACGATCCTTATGTTTGTAGTAAATTGGGAGCTTTATACGTACAAACAGGAAAAGTTGTGTCAGGAATTGAATTATTAGAACGAGGACTGAAATCTGCGGCAAACAATGAGGAAATTTTGTACGAACTACACTATCATTTAGGACTTGCTTATAGCTACGAGCGCCAAATATCGCTAGCCATTACATCGTATCAAACAGCAGTTCAGCTAAATGTTTCTTCTTTTTTAAAAATTGGTGCTTATAATAATTTAGGGAACTTATGGCAAAAAATAGGAAACTTACCTCAAGCCAAGTCTAATTATTTGAAAATCTTACAAATCGACCCTAATTTTGCTTTAGGTTACTACAATTTAGGTATTACTTTAAAGGCAATGGGACAATTTGTAGAAGCGATAGCAGCTTACGAACGCGCCATTCAACTCAATCCTGAATATGCCCAAGCTTATCAGAATTTAGGAGTCGTATTGCTGAAACTAGGGCAGGTAAGAGAAAGTTTAGCAGCATTTCAACAGGCGATCGCACTTTACGAATCGAGCAATCCTGCTGTGGCGAGGCAATTGTCCCAAAACTTGCAGGAAATGGGATTTTAGTCAATAGTGAGTCGTGGTAAGAGAAGAAGTCGTAAGTCGTAAGCCAAAAACGAGAGCGCCTGACTCACCGAGCGCTGTCAATCAACAAATGATAACTCTACCCTAAGATCCTACCCAAGTACTAGAGAAATTATCTAGCGTGATTGTATTGTTCCAGTACGGAAAATTGAGATGACAACAGATATTTCTTCTAACAGTAACAAAGGTATCGATCGCTCTCTGCTCGTCGGCATACTACTCACTATTTTCGGAGTTATTGCGATCGCTTTACCTGCTGTCTCGACCATATTTTTTGAAACTTGGGTAGCTCTGATTTTAATTAGCTCTGGAGCTGCTAAGCTATTTTATGCGTTTCAGACTCGCAATGATGGGGGTTTTGCTTGGAAGCTTGTATTGAGCATTCTGTATATTGCTACAGGCATCATGCTGTTTGTTTATCCCTTAACAGGTGTATTAACGCTGACTTTGCTGCTAGGTAGTTTCCTGCTTGCGGAAGGTGTATTTGAAACAATTCTGGCTTTCCGTTTGCGTCCGCAACAGAATTGGACTTGGGTACTCGGTGACGGTATTATCACCTTAATCTTAGGTGGGATGATTTGGTTTCAGTATCCCTTCAATGCACCGTGGATAATTGGTACTTTAGTTGGTGCTAGCATTTTGTTTACAGGAATTTCGCGGGTAATGCTTTCGTTAAGCGGACGTTCGAGCTTAGACAAAACTAACCAACCAACTTCAGCATAAATTGTTGCATTTTCAAGAGTGTCGTCCGCACTACAAAAGCTGAGGCTGATGAAACTTCTAATTTCTTCTCGCAGAGCAGCTGCTATCTTAATCCTTATTGCAGCTGCTATTTTTTCTGGCTGTAATAACCAATCTGGTGAGTTAACGAATAATACTCAAAGCTCACCAAATAATACGAATACTGCACCTACATCTACTCCATTAGCTCGAAAGGATACAGCACAACAAACAAGTTGTGCTGATGGTAATCCAATCAAAGGAATTGATAGCAAAAGATTAGGAAAAATTGCTCTCACTCCTCAATCTCCGGTATACAATAAGGTCGAGCCGTTAAGGTGTTTTCCTAACACATCAGCAGCACGAGAAGCAGGTTATACAGTTCCCAAATAGATGATATATGCTAAACAGTTTGGAACTGCGTTGGTTTATTTCAGGAGAGTTACCTTTAGAGGTTTCTTCTTGGTTTGAGCGAGATAAATTAGGCGGACAATTGCAAGCAATAGAAGCAAGAGAAGACGTATATCTCTACGTACCTGAATGCGAATATATGGGATTAAAATTGCGCCAGGGACGTTTGGAAATTAAGTGGCGACAAGCAGAATTAGAGAGTTTGCGTTTTGAACGGGTGGAGGGTAAGTTAGAAAAATGGGGCAAATGGTTGTGTGAAGATCCAACCACTGAAAGTTTTCAACCAAAGCATGTATTGCGCCAAAAATCTTGGGTGAGAATCGGCAAAGTGCGATCGCAACGTCTGTATGACGGTTGTGCCTTAGAACTCACTCAGTTAACTATCCAAAATAATGCCTGGTGGAGTCTAGCTTTAGAAACCTTTGGCACAGAACCACAGAAAATGGATAAACTACAAAGTATATTCGAGTTGATAGGTACAACTTATATTGGATCGCAATTACAAGTTCAAAACTCTTATGCTTATCCTAAATGGATAGAAATAGCAATGACGCATTAGATAAATAAAGTTAAAAGTCAAAAGTTAAAAGTCAAAAGTCAAAAGTTAAAATTGAGGAGACAGTTAATGGTTATCGATCGCTGCTCGCGTACTCCCTTGCATCACTGACAACGTTTAGAGACGTTACACGTAACGTCTTTACACTGATAATTGATAATCGGTTACGTCTTTTCTACGAAAGTAATATCTAATAAATCTTCTTGAAACGCGATTTGACTGTTATATTGTTCGATCAGGCTACTAAAAGAAACTTGAGTCCGATCGCGAATAATGACAGCATCATTTTCATTGCGCGATCGCTGGAGAGAAACACCTTCTAGCCAATCGGCAAGATTACCGCTATAACCGTCAGCGACAGCTTTAAGATAATCCGTACAGCGCCGAAATAACTTTGGTAGAATTAATTGACCGTTGGGAGGAGTAATAGAATCGAAGTCTACTAATCTGAAAATACTAGTACTATCTGCTGCCCATACTCCTAAATCTTTTTCCCGCGCTGCTAAAGCTGCTTCCCGCAAGACTTGACGATGCGATCGCGGTGTAGAAGTATAAACAGTATAATAAGCTCTGCCCTCAGCCATCATTAGAAAGTTAAGAGTTTGGCGCAAAAGTTCTGGTTCAACTTGCGTCCAGTCCCCATTTTCTAGCTGTGCGGCATTCTTGCCGATTAGTGCATAAGATATAGGTCGTCCGTTGACATCAGCAGCCTGAGTTAAAATTACCCCAGATATAGTATCGGGATCGGCAGATTGGACGCGATCGCCTTGAAATTTGATTTTGGCAAAACCCATCTTTTTCAGGAGGAAATCGCGGGTTTCGTCCCCTAGAGGTTGGGCATACCTGCCATAATGTACTTCCGGAGCATCTATACCTTCAAATCGCAATTGAACGCTGCGATCGCGAGAAGGTTTAATTCGATAGTTGCGCTGGAGTTCTTGATATAAATCTAGATCGTCAGCAATGAAGCGTACAGAATCTCCATCTGGTTCTTTGTCTACTATGACAAATTTACCTTTGATAGTTAGATAAAAAGGTGATGCCATGCAGACTATCCTCCATATGAATACTGCTAGCCAATTAGTGTCTCAGACTAGCAGCAATAGATTATGGATAGATTATCAATAGCTTATTTTTGGTAATTCTATTGAGTTTTGCCAGAGCGAGAATTCTCTTGTCTACCTATTTAGAATTATCTGGAAACTCACCCATCCACAGCATTGCCTCAGAACTACTAGCATCTTTAGCAACAGCAGGACGGATTCTTTCGTGCAGTTCGGGATACTTCTCTGCCAATTGGGTTTCATTCAAATTTGCATCCAACACCGTGCCATCTTGGGAAAAAACGGAGTAGTTTAATCCTTGAGAACCAGAAATAATTTTGACGGTGCGATCGCGCAATTCTAGCTGGATAATTATTTGCCGATTCTCTGCCCGTGCTGTAGTAGAAAGCACGCTAATGATGAGGAGAGCCATAGTTATAAATGAGACTGGGCGCATCATCTCGTCTCCAAAAAAAAATTCTGTGAGGCTCTGCCTACAAAAATAGCATAGTACCGAAACGAATTAGGAAGCCGAACAGTTGAGGCGATCTCTATCCGAACCTTCAAATAACTTCAAGAAGACGTTGTTAGCTGCTAGTTGTACATAAAGTCTACCTAGACGAACAGCATATCGCCTCTGCCAAAAACTAGCTCGTTCGCGGTTGAATTGTCCGTCATTCACTGTATTCTCGATAACCATCATAAGTATTTTGTGTGCGAAATTTTTTGTCTTCGAGCGAGAGTTAGTAACTGTTGTTTGTTGTTGCCTAACTTAAATTCTAAGTATGACACCTCTGAGAAGTCTTCCTACTACGGTTACAGTTTTGGAAACAGGGTGTGTCATTCGTCACTAGTTCCTCGTCATTCGCTGAGTCACAAATGACCAAAGACCGACGATCGATGACATTCATCTAAAACTGTCGCAAAAACCGCAGATCGCTACTGTAAAAGCGACGAATATCGTCGATTTGGTGGAGTACCATTGCCAGCCGTTCCACACCCATACCAGCGGCAAAACCGGTGTATACCTCTGGGTCGTATCCTACAGCTTTCAACACGTTCGGATCGATCGCGCCGCAGCCCATAACTTCCAGCCAACGTCCCTTCCACTGTACGTCTACTTCAGCTGACGGTTCGGTGAAGGGAAAATAACTAGCACGGAAGCGGATCGGCACGTCACCAAACATTTCTTGTAAAAATACTTGGATCGTACCTTTGAGATCGGTGAAAGTTATACCCTCATCTACCGCGAAAAATTCTATCTGATGGAAAACTGCGGCATGGGTAGCATCTACAGTATCTCGCCGATAGCAGCGACCTGGAACCACAATTCGCACGGGCGGCTCGTTGTCTTCCATATAGTGAATTTGCCCGTTTGATGTATGAGTCCGCAGCAAATTTCCGTCAGGGAGATATAATGTATCCTGCATATCCCGTGCTGGATGGTCGGGTAAGAAATTCAGTGCCTCGAAATTGTAGTAATCCGATTCGATTTCTGGTCCCGTTGCTACGGTGTAACCCAGACCGACGAAAATATCAATAATTCTGTCAGTAGTACTGTTGAGGGGATGGGCGTGACCGAGGGGACGAAAAACCCCAGGCATAGTAACATCTATAGTTTCAGATTCTAATTTTGCCTGGAGTCGGGCTGCTTGAAGCTTAGTACGTCGATCGTCTAAACCTGCTTGTACTGCCTCTTTAACAGTGTTGGCGATCGCGCCAAATTGCGGACGTTCTTCAGCTGAGAGCTGACCCATTTGCCGCATAATTGCAGACAACTGACCTTTTTTGCCCAAGTACGCTACTCTAAGTTCTTCCAATCGCTCCAAATTATCAACAGCAGCGATCGCAGTTTGCGCTTCCTGTCGTAGCGTTTCTAGTTGAGTTACTAAGTTACTAGGCTGGTCGGTCATTCTCTTTTAGCTGCTAACAATAATAAAATGTCTAACTGCGTCTATCTTATCAATGAAGAAGGAGACAGGAGACAGAAGATAGGAAACAGGAGAACAATTTAGCCTTTCTCCCGACTCCCGACTCCCGACTCCTGTACGGGCGGGTTTAACCGCAGAATAATTTGTTCTAGTACAGGTATCCTTAAAAAACCCGCCCCTATGACTCCCCACATATCTAATGAAACTACTGATCAGCAATGACGATGGCATTTACGCTTTTGGTGTCCGCACCCTTGCCAATACTTTAGCTGAGGCGGGACACGATGTATTTGTCGTCTGCCCCGATCGCGAACGATCGGCGACTGGACACGGTTTGACCCTGCATCAGCCGATCCGCGCCGAACCGATCGAATCGATTTTTCATCCCAAAATTAAAGCTTGGGCGTGTTCTGGCACTCCTTCTGATTGCGTGAAGTTGGCTTTGTGGGCTTTACTCGACACCCCCCCCGATCTAGTTCTGTCTGGCATCAATCAAGGGGCGAATCTAGGTACTGATATTTTGTATTCCGGTACGGTTTCTGCCGCAATGGAAGGGATCATTGAGCGCATCCCTAGTATTGCTTTTAGCCTTACTAGTTTTACCCATCAAGATTTTCAAGTCGCAGCTAACTTTGCTCGGTCTTTGGTTGCGCAGTTGGAACGGGAACCGCTACCACAATTGATTTTACTCAACGTTAACGTTCCTCCCGTGCCACAAGCAGACATTACTGGAGTCACGTTCACTCGTCAGGGCATACGACGATATGTAGATGTCTTTGAAAAACGAGTCGATCCCCGTGGCAAAACTTATTACTGGCTGGCAGGGGAACTATTAGAAGAAGTGGAACCAGAACCGGATCTGCATTTGCCTCAAAACATTCCTACCGACGTGGATGCGATTCGCCAAAATTACATTACCGTCACGCCGTTGCAATATAACCTGACTTGTGCATCGGGTTTACAACAATTAAGTCAACGGCAAATACATTTTCCATCTGGGTAGCGATCGCGATTGATAAGCCAACAACACAAGAATAATTCACACCAGGCAAATAGTTTGTGCCAAAGTGTAGTTTGTGTCAAGATGTAAAGCGTGTGGATAACTGAATCTACTACTAACGCTCTAACTCCAACTGCTGTTGCCCTGGGAAATTTTGACGGTTTGCATCGCGGGCATCAGCAAGTGATTCAGCCTGTCGTGAAGAATTTGGGAGTCGGGAGTCGGGAGTCGGGAGTCGGAAATCGTGAATTCCAACCTCTAACTCCCTGTCCAACAGTAGTGACGTTTAATCCTCATCCGCAGGAGTTTTTTAGCGGACAGTCTCGCCAACTGCTGACACCACTACCAGAGAAAGTCAAGCAGTTATCCAGTTGGGGGATCGAGCAGTTGGTATTGCTGCCTTTCAACCGAGAGCTAGCAGCGTTAAGTCCTGAAGATTTTGTCGAGCAAATATTAGTACAACAACTGCAAGCGAAAACGATTAGCATCGGACAAGATTTTCGCTTTGGCAAGCAGCGCCGCGGTACGGCAACAGATTTACAGGCGATCGCAGCTCGATTTGGTATTCCCGTGGCGATTTTGCCAAACTACAACTGTGAAGGCGAGAGGATTAGCAGTTCTGCGATTCGACAAGCATTAACTGAAGGCAATGTCAAACGTGCTGAGTTGTTATTGGCTCGTCCTTATACTCTTCAAGGTAAGGTCGTCAAAGGACAGCAATTAGGAAGAACCATAGGCTTTCCCACGGCTAACGTTGAATTACCCAAAAATAAGTTTTTACCCCGCCTCGGTGTTTATGCCGTGAAAGTCTGTCTAGAAGGCGAGAGGTTGGATTGTCAATCTTGCTTGCTACCTTTGGCATCTGGAGTGATGAATCTTGGCTATCGTCCTACTGTTGAAGGAATTGGGCTAACGGTAGAAGTACATTTGTTTGATTGGTCGGGCGATCTTTATGGTAAAGCGATCGCCGTTCAATTAGAGGAATTTATCCGACCGGAAAAAAAGTTTGCTTCCCTAGATGAACTGAAAGCACAAATTGCAACTGATTCCGCCAAGGCAAGAAATTTGCTATCACCAGATATCACACATGAAAAAGTAGATTGATTTACGGATGTGCTGTGTATTGTTGCTTAAGCTAGAAACTGGGAAAACAACCAAGGAGCAATAGCAACCCAGATGAGGACTACGAGCCAGATTCGTCCTGCCAAAATGTTGTAGTCGCTCAGCAGCTTGCTCCACGAATGTCCAGCAACGAAGTGACCAAAAGTAAATTCAAAGATAACAGTAAGCCCCAGCCAGAGCAATCCAACGGCGATCGCCTGCTTGGGTGAATCAAAACCCCACAGATGTGCGATCGTCCATATGTAAAGACCTAATAGGAAGACTCCAGTAGCAGTTGAAACTTGATGGGCGCGTAGCTCACTGAAATATTTCCCGTATGTGACCTGCCTAATCACACCATTGATAATACCAATAAATACCATGGGAATCCATGCCAGAATGTAGCGTAAAATCATGGCTTATTCCTCAAATGTGGCTCTTCCATTATAAAACTGAAGGATGGCGCTACATTGTCGGCGAGTGATATGGAAAGACAAGGGGGAGAAGGGGGACAAGGGAGAGCGCACGAGAAAATTCTCCCTTGTGTCCTCCCACGCTTTCCACACTTCACGCACCACGCACTACTCTCTACTGATAACTGGTCACTATAAAAGCCTGTGGTACAATGAAAAATCGCGGCATTTTATGACTAAAGAGTAAATCATGGCACTGACACAACAGCGCAAGCAAGAGCTTATTTCCGAATATCAAGTTCACGATACCGATACGGGATCGACTGAAGTACAAATAGCAATGCTAACAGAGCGGATTAGCCGTCTCAGCGAGCATCTACGCAGCAATCAGAAAGACCACTCTTCACGACGGGGCTTGTTAAAATTAATCGGACAGCGCAAGCGGCTGTTAAGCTTCTTGCAAAGTGAAGACAAACAAAAATATCAGAATTTATTAGCTCGTCTCGGTATCCGAGGTTAGAAAGGGTTGGAAACTATGGCAGCTGAAGAACCGCAAAAGCAAAGCGATCGCCTCCCGTTTGAACCTGCTAGGAAGCGCCAAAAATCTCCCAAGGCACAAGCCTCTGCGACTCAAGAAACCAAAGCACAACCGAACCGCAAGTTAACGAAGCGGGAAAAGGAAGAAATCGCTATTCCTAAAGTTGTTAGCAGTCGGATGGCACGGCGGATGGCAGCGTTTGCTGGGATACCAACATTTTTCGGGGTATCTACCTTTTTTGTCAGCTACATAGTTGCGAGCAACGGCTGGTTGAGATTGCCTCCCATAGCCGTGTTGATGGTGAGCATGGGATGTTTTGGCTTAGGCGTGTTAGGAATTACCTACGGTATTCTCTCTGCTTCTTGGGATGAAGATAGAATCGGAGGCATCTGGGGCAGACAAGAGTTCCAGACTAACTGGGGGCGTATGGTAGAAGCTTGGCGAGCAAATCGGCAAAAGAATGTTTAACTAAAATGTCAGCCACCAACTTTTAGTACTTAACCTTAACTTGAACGAGGCGAGTGGGTGAAAAGGAGACGAACAGGGCTTTTGCATGGCGATCGCACAATCCTTAACTTTTCATCCCTTCGTTATATAAAAATTTCAACTGAGTATTTATTTAGCGAGCAGTGAGTCGTGAGTAGTCGATAGTAACTGGTCACTGATAACTGACAACTGATAACTGAATAAGGAATTTAGCATGATTATTGTGATGAAAGTTGGTTCGCCACAAGCAGAGATCGATCGCATTAGTGAAGAAATGAGCGGTCGAGGGTTAACACCTGAGAGGATTGTGGGGAAACATAAAGTTGTAATCGGATTAGTCGGCGAAACAGCCGCCCTCGATCCTCTACAAATGCAAGAAATTAGTCCTTGGATCGAACAAGTTTTGCGAGTAGAACAACCATTCAAACGTGCGAGTTTAGAGTTTCGTCACGGACAACCTACAGACGTAGCGATCGAAACACCAGACGGAGTAGTTCACATCGGTCAAAATCACCCAGTGGTGACAATTGCGGGTCCCTGCTCGGTTGAAAATGAAGAGATGATCGTGGCTACGGCGCAGAATGTCAAAGCGTCAGGAGCTAAACTGTTGCGTGGTGGAGCGTACAAACCTCGGACATCTCCTTATGCTTTCCAAGGACATGGTGAAAGTGCTTTAGGCTTGTTAGCTGCTGCACGGGAAGCTACGGGTTTGGGCATCATTACTGAAGTGATGGACGCGGAAGATTTGGACAAGATTGTAGAAGTCGCCGATGTCGTCCAAGTCGGGGCGCGGAATATGCAAAATTTCTCGCTGTTGAAAAAAGTGGGAGCGCAACCCAAACCAGTGTTCTTAAAACGAGGGATGTCAGCCACAATTGAAGAATGGTTGATGGCAGCTGAATATATCATGGCTGCGGGGAATCCTAACGTGATTTTGTGCGAACGGGGTATTCGTACCTTCGATCGCCAGTATGCGCGAAATACTCTAGATTTATCAGTTATTCCCGTATTGCGATCGCTGACTCACCTACCAATCGCGATCGACCCCAGCCACGGCACGGGAAGGGCAGAATACGTACCATCAATGGCAATGGCGGCGATCGCGGCGGGTGCAGATTCGCTGATGATAGAAGTCCATCCAAACCCTGCTAAAGCCCTATCTGATGGACCCCAATCCCTCACACCGCAAAGATTCGATCGCTTAATGCAGGAACTCAGCGTTATTGGCAGAGCAGTAGGGCGCTGGCAGCAGCCAGTTGTTGCTTTGACATAACTTAGGGCAGGTAACGCTCATCCCCAAAATTCGTAAGGGCGCACAGATGTGCGCCCTTACCGCAGATAAATTTAACGTCTAGCGTCTTCTACTACCGAAAGAACTCCGGCTGCGGCTACCACTACCGAAAGAACCCCGGCTGCGACTACCACTACCAAAACTACCAGAAGATGGTCTTCTGTAGGTGGAGTTACGATTACCCGACGGGCGCAGAATGTTAGTACCGTAGCCCGACCCGGTAGGACGGTTAGTCGTGCGTGCGGGTGTGCGTACCGTGCTACCCGAAGGAGTTCTAATTCTACCTGTGGTACGGAAGGTTTGTCTGTTTCTAACTGCTGCTGGAGCCGCATTGTAGCGCGTGCGATAGCTGCTTACGGCGCGATCGTAACTATTACCATAACCGCCATAGCCTCTGAGAACGCTTACCCCTGGTTGATAGACGGGTGGAACGTAGTACTGTGGTCTAAATAACAGACTACCGATCGCCTGACCTGCTAGATTACCCGCTAAGGCTCCAGCAAATGGTGTCCAGAAACTCGTTTCTTGTCGTACAACTACAGCTTCTTGCTGCCCGGTTTGCGGATTTGTCTGCGTTTCCGTGACGTTATGAACGTACTGAATCCGAAAATCTTCAGTTAGATATAAAGCTGGCTGTCCGTTTTCTACTTTCAAATAGCTTTTTTGACCTGCTTTAATTTGTTCGTCGGTCAGCCGTGCCATCTGTAAATTTTGAGTGTTGTAAACTGGGGGCGTACCAGCAGGAGTATTGAGTAAGACTAAACTATATGTCCCATCAACATCATTATATTCAGCTTGCTGTACGGGATATTCACCATCGGCGAGCTGGCTAGAAACGCTTTCTCGCGTAGCTACATTTCTAGTAGCTTGGGGATTATTCGCTTCATTGGGTCCTCCACAAGCTACAGTTGTCCAGCATAAAGTTAAGGTTAAAAACAAGATTGTGAATTTACGCAACATGGAGCAATCCACTTAAATTGAGCTTTCATCATAACTCTAGCAAGTTCAGATGCAAGGGAATTCCTCCGTTAGCTAGGAACTTTTTGCCCCTTGAAGCATCGCACCTATCTCTTTTTACTCAAGTAGAGTAGGCTAGAAACTGTTGTAGATAATACTTTCACGCACTGGCGATCGCCTTTCTAGCCATAAGTTACAACCTACTCAATCAAGCCATGTTCTAGGGCAAACCGAACTAATTCAGTACGGCTATTTGTACCAGTTTTGCTAAAAAGGCGGCTGACGTATTTCTCTACGTTACGGACGCTCGTTTGCAGGCGGCGAGCGATTTCTTTGTTCATCAATCCTTCTGTCACCAAATTCAAGACGCTTTGTTCTCGCGGTGTTAGATCGATTTTTATTGGGGCGGGAGTCGTATTAATTGCACTACGCTGAGTTAGCATTGCCTTAATTTGAGCGATTTGATTGGCTAATTCAGCGATGTCGGGGGCTTCACCTTCTGCCAAAGGTTGACTGACGGGGCGACGGTCTAATAAGTTTTCAACAATTGCCACCAACTCATCGGGATCGAAAGGTTTGGGAATATAGGCATCTACACCAGAGTTGTAGCCCTGAATGCGATCGGTTGTCATCCCTTTAGCAGTCAAAAATACCACTGGTAGGCGTTTGAAGCGAGGATCTTCGCGCATTTGCTTCAGAAATTGATAGCCGTCTACCTGGGGCATCATGATATCTGAAATCACCAAGTCGGGAGTACTTTGCTGCAATAAATCCCAACCTTCGCGGGCATTACTTGCAACTTGCACGGCGAAGCCGCTTTCTTCTAAGTAGTCCTTGACGGCTTCCCGCAATCCAGGTTCATCATCGACTAGTAAAAGACGTGGTGACATTCCAATTCTTACATTTGATATTTAGTACCACTTTAGCGGATTTTAGACTACTCCCTCAAATGTTCTCTAGCCCTCAGTTTCTGCTAAATATCGCTCTAAGTCTTCGCTGATGCGAGTGAGTTCGGCTTCGCTAGTTATGCGAATGTTACTATCCTTGATGGTTAGCAGAACCTTTGCCGCAAAAGGACTCGCCCAAATATTAGGATTACAAAATACTTCGAGAAAAACTTCTCCCACGTGGCGATATTCCATCGGGGGTTGAGGCGTGGCTTTGCCAATCGGTGTAGTTTTGACTGCAACTGCTTTGAGACGATCCATCAACTGAGCGATCGCCGCCTGTAATTCCCGTGCTGCCGTTGGCGAAAAGCTGAAGGAAACCGAGCCTTCAACTAAATTTAAGGTTAATTGTGTAGGAGTCACGATCGGGTAATTAAAATTTGATTCTATCAGTTAACAGTTATCAGTTATCTGTGGATAGCGGCTAGTGGCTGGTAGCTAGATGCTTCTGACTTGCAACTTGCGACTGCAAAGGAGCAACTTACGACTTGATAGCTGCTCCGCAATTCTTTCGTCCTTCCTTCGTCTCTCGGTAGCTATTTTGATTTATCCCTAATAAGAACATTTTTCAAAACAATCCGAAAGAATCTAGAATTAACTGCTAATTTTATTCATTAAGTATGCAGTTTACCAATTTTTTTATTGTCTCAATTCTATATAAAAACCACAAACTAAAAGATTATTTCCTATAATTCAATTGGTTGTGATTCCGAATTTGATATTTAAAATTCAGCATTTTTAGATATGATTTTAGACAATCGTTCTGTAGTTCGTAAGGTTTTATTGATAACTTTATTGCTCAACTTATTTGTGATGGCGTTGAAAGCCACAATAGGTTGGTGGACGGGTTCGCTCAGTTTATTAGCCGATGCTTTGCATAGCATCACAGATAGCGCTAATAATGTTTTGGGATTAATTACCAGCCGCTTTTCTTCTCCCCGACCAGATCGAGATCATCCCTACGGGCATCAAAAATTTGAAGCTGTAGGAGCTTTAGGTATAGCTGCCTTTTTGGGCATTGCTTGCTTTGAAATTTTACAAGGAGCGATCGAGCGAATTTTTAGTGGGATTCAGCCAGTAAAAATTACTGAATCAGAGTTGTGGTTGCTACTAATTGTCCTGGGAGTGAATATTTTCGTGACTTTTTACGAACGTCGCGAGGGTCAAAGGGTAGGCAGTCCAATTTTGATTGCCGATGCCAAACACACTATGAGCGATGTCTGGGTGACGATTACCGTGTTATTAGGATTGATTGGTATTTGGCAGGGACGAGTTTTAAATCTGCCTCAACTTCAATGGCTAGACATCATTTTAGCGTTTCCCGTTGCCTTATTAGTGTTTTGGAGTGGTTGGCAGGTGATTAAAGAAAATTTACCTTGGTTGGTCGATGAAATCGCGATCGCCCCCGAAGCAATTCACGCGATCGCCATGTCCGTACCAGGAGTCATCAACTGTCACGATATCGCCTCCCGTGGTTTATTAGGGCGACAAGTCTTTATTGAAATGCATCTAATTGTCGATGCTGTTGATGTGGATACTGCCCATCGGATTACTGAAACCGTAGAAGCCAAACTGGAAGAGAAATTTAGCCCCGTACGGATTCTAATTCACGTTGAGCCACCTGAATACAAGTCAAACAGTATTAGCTTTGATGAGGAAAGGGAGCGCACGAGCAGGGAGCAGTGACTAGCCACTCACAAAAATTGAATTTAATTCACGATTCTGAAAAGCTCTACTTATTAAAGCGGTGCGATCGCCGTTAGATTTAGCCTTACAATCGGAGCTAAACAATAATCTTTTTCAATAAGCCAGACTGATTGTTGTAATAGTATGTAAAACTTGACTTTACCCTAAGAGAATTTAAACCATATGATTCAATTTATGGAATCACAACGTATCGTAGGTTAACAACAGATGATTTGAGCTAATAAGTGAAACTAGACAATATCAGTCTTTTATTATCTAGTAATTTTGTATACTCTTGTGTCAATTACGACCAAAAACAACAACTACTTAAGAGCAAATAACATGAAATTATATGGGAAACGATAACCGTGTAGCAGTACGGAAGGTATTGCTCGTTACCCTACTGCTGAATTTGAGCGTGACAATACTCAAAGCAATCCTGGCTTGGTGGACTGGTTCTCTCAGCTTGTTTTCGGATGCTTTACATAGCGTGACAGATAGTAGTAATAACATTTTGGGGCTAGTTGCCAATAACATGTCTTCCCCAGAACCAGATCGCGATCATCCTTACGGACATCAAAAATTTGAAGCGATAGGAGCTTTGGGAATCGCGGGTTTTATTAGCATTGCGGGTTTTGAAATTATGCAAACAGCTATAGAGCGAATGCTCAAGGGTACAGAGCTAGTTAAGGTTTCTGCACCGGAGTTGTGGTTGTTGCTGATCGTATTGGGCGTGAATATTTTTCTTGCCTATTACGAGGATGGTGAAGGACAGCGATTGGGCAGTCCGATTTTAATTGCTGATGCCAGACATACGATGAGCGATGGGTGGATTACGCTCACGGTATTGACGGGATTAATTGGCGTTTGGCAGGGACAGGAATCGGGTATTCCTTTACTACCGTGGCTTGATGTAATTTTGGCTTTTCCCGTCGCTTTTTTAGTATTTAGCAGTAGCTGGGAAGTCTTGAAAGACAATTTACCTTGGTTAGTCGATGAAATCGCGATCGCGCCTGAAGAAATTCACGCGATCGCCATGTCCGTACCAGGAGTCATCAACTGTCACGATATCGCCTCCCGTGGCGTAGTTGGTCGGCAAGTTTTTGTTGAAATGCATTTAGTCATCTACTCTTCTGACATTGAAACCGCCCACTACATAGCCGAAGAAGTAGAAGCACGGTTGCGAGAAAGATACGGTTCAGTCAGAGTCGCCATCCGCGTCGAACCGCACAATTGCCAATCTGACCAAATTAGCTACGAGTCAGCAACAGAGTGATTTACAGTTCCTCCTAACTCTTGTACGAGCGGGTTTAGCCAACGATTCAGCGCTGGCGAGCCGAAATTTTTCCTCAAAACCCGCCCCGACGACAACTGACAACCGCTCACTCCCAAGTAGCAACCGGACGTAGGATCTCAGGAATTTTTTCTTGAGTCGGGGGAAATTCGAGGATGGTTTCTCGCAAAGCGAGATAACCCGATTCACTGAAGGATAGTAGCATTCGCGCCAGAGCAAACCAAACTTCTGATTCATATTCCCAATCGCGATCGCGCACCGATCTACCAGCAATGGAACGCAGCGCCCAAAAATAGCTGTTACGAACCACAGAACCACCTTTTTTATAAGTCGGTACGTCCTCGCGGTGAAGAAACAGAATTGTATCCTCAATTTTTGCTCTCATAGTACAAAGTAGGGTGGGCAATGCCCACCCTACATTTATGGTTTATTCAAAAACATTCTAGCTAGCAGAAGACAACATCAACTCTTTTGCTTCTACTTTACTGACTTGGACTTGACTGTCAGCATCAACATCAACTAAAGCTGTGTCGCCATCGTTAATGCGACCGGATAACATAGCTTCGGCTAAAGAATCTTCCAACAGCCGCATCATTGCTCTGCGTAACGGTCTAGCACCGTAGCTAGGATTGTAGCCTTCATCGACCACTTTATCTTTAAAACGCTCTGTCACTTTCAAGGTAATAGAACGCTCGGTCAAGCGGCTAGAAATCTCTTGAAGCATGATGTCAGCAATTTGCTTGACTTCATTCTTGTTGAGTTGACGGAAGACAATGACCTCATCAAGGCGGTTGAGAAACTCAGGACGGAAATGTTGCTTGAGTTCTTCTTGGACTAAGTTGCGAACGCGATCGTATTGTGCATCAGCGCGATCGCCACCTAATTCAAATCCAATCCCACCGCCACCTTTTTCAATTACTCTCGAACCAATATTAGAGGTGAGGATAATCAGCGTGTTTTTAAAATCTACCGTGCGTCCCTTGGCATCGGTCAAACGACCGTCATCCATGATTTGCAACAGCATATTAAACACGTCGGGGTGTGCTTTCTCGATCTCGTCGAATAGCAACACGGTGTATGGTTTGCGCCGCACGGCTTCCGTTAGCTGTCCGCCTTCGTCAAAGCCTACGTAGCCAGGAGGCGAACCGATGAGCTTAGAAACAGTGTGCCGTTCCATGAATTCCGACATATCCAAGCGAATCATCGCTTCTTCAGAGCCGAAGAAGTATGCAGCAAGGGATTTGGCTAACTCCGTCTTACCTACACCAGTAGGACCAGAAAAGATAAAACTAGCGACCGGACGGTCGGGATTCTTCAATCCAACTCGCGCCCTGCGGATAGCTTTAGAAACAGCGGTAACGGCTTCTTCTTGTCCGATTAGACGCTGGTGCAGAGTATCTTCTAAGTGCAACAGCAACTCTGATTCGGATTCCGTCAGCTTGCTGACTGGTACGCCCGTCCAAGAAGCGACAATTTGAGCAATGTCTTCTTCGTCTACTACAGGAACGCTAGCGTTTTCGATTTCTTGCTTTCTATTTTCAGCGATCGCCTTTAACTGTTGCTCGATTTCCAACTCGCGATCGCGCAGTTTACCAGCATTATCGAAATCCTGTGCCGAGACTGCGGCTTCTTTCTCTTTCGTGACCTGCACCAATTCTTGCTTGAGTGCTTGGGTTTCGGGAGACTGCTTCGAGTTGCGGAAGCGGACGCGAGAACCTGCTTCATCGATCAAATCGATCGCCTTATCGGGCAAAAAGCGATCGCTAATGTAGCGATCGGACAATTTAGCAGCAGCAGCCAAAGCTAGATCTGACATCTTAACTTTATGGTGTTGCTCGTAGCGATCGCGCAATCCAAACAAAATCTCGATTGTCTCGACAACACTAGGTTCATCTACCATCACTGGCTGAAAACGCCTTTCTAGTGCTGCATCCCGTTCGATGTGCTTGCGGTACTCATCTAGGGTAGTAGCTCCCATGCACTGCAACTCGCCTCTAGCTAAGGCAGGTTTGAGCATATTTGCCGCATCGATTCCGCCTTCGACACCACCTACGCCAATTAAAGTATGGATTTCGTCGATAAATAGGATAACACTGCTATTCGATCGCACTTCATCCAAAACAGATTTGATCCGCTCTTCAAAGTCACCGCGATAGCGAGTTCCGGCAACTAACGAACCCATGTCAAGACTGTATAGCTGCTTGTCTATGAGAGTATCGGGTACGTCGTTGTTAGCAATTCGCTGCGCTAAGCCTTCGGCGATCGCGGTTTTACCAACACCAGGTTCGCCAATCAATACGGGGTTATTCTTCGTGCGCCGACCTAAAATTTGCACGGCACGTTGAACTTCTTTTTCACGACCGACAACAGGATCTAGCTTACCTTCCGCCGCTAGCTTCGTTAAATTCGTCCCAAACTCATCCAGTGTCGAAGTTTTGTTGGGAGCTGTGCCAAAACCCTTGCGTCCTTGTCTACCAGCACTAGCAACAGTTGCAACTTCACCCAACTTGCGAATCGTGTTACCACGGGCTTCGTCTAAATCGACCCCCAAGTTTTGTAGGACTTTTCCAGCAACACCTTCTCCCTCTTGGAGCAAACCTAACAACACGTGTTCTGGACCGATATAATTATGCCCCAAAGTGCGTGCTTCTGTGAAAGCTTGCTCGAATACGCGCTTGACTTTTGGTGTAAAGGGAATTTCAGCCATCGCTGGACGATTTCCTCTACCGATAATTTTTTCCACTTCGGCGCGGGCTGCTTGAAGGGTCACTCCCAGCTCGGTTAATACTTTCGCTGCAATTCCCGTGCCTTCTCCAATCAAGCCTAATAAAATTTGCTCGGTTCCTACCAAATTGTGACCCAGGCGACGTGCTTCTTCCTGGGCAAGCATAACTGCTTTAATTGCTTTATCAGTGAAATGCTCAAACATAACGGACTTCCTCTACCGAGCTGTTTGAAAAGGTGAGAATCCAACTCTTTTTACTTCTGGTGAAATTAAAATTTCTTCACCTTTGGTGAAAGAGTAATTTCTTCACCTTTGGTGAAAGAGTAATTTCTTCACCCTCTCTACATAAACTTTTATGTAGTTTCTTCCGTTAATGTATCCTTCCCAAGTACAACTCTGCATTGGTAATAGCCGTAATGCCAAAGGCGTAGTAGCCACCCTGATGACAGTTATCAGTTATCAGTGGATAGCGGCTAGTGGCTGGTGGCTGGTGGCTAGATGCTTCTGACTTGCGATCTTGATAGCTGCTCCGCGACTCTCTGTTTCCCCTACTCCCGACTCCCGACTCCCGACTCCCTGCTCTCTGCTCCCTCACACAGCGGTATTTTCACCATAAAGATCGTGCCGACTCCGACTTCGCTTTTTACGTGGATTTGACCGCCGTGGGCATCGACAGATTTTTTGACAATAGCAAGTCCCAATCCCGTACCGGAGATATTACCGACATTGCTAGCTCTGTGGAAGGAATGGAAGAGTCGATCGCGATCGCCCATCGGAATGCCGATGCCTTCGTCTTGAATTCGGAAGATTGCTACTCCTTCCTTGGAAACGATGTCAAAATAAATACTTCCACCCTTGGGTGAATACTTAATTGCGTTAGAGAGTAAATTTCCTAGTACCTGTCGCAAAAGCTTTTCATCCATACCAGCATTGATACTATCTCCCTGCGTGCGCAGAAGAATTTTATGAGCAGTGGTTGTGATTTGCATCCCTTCAACCAGTTCGCGGCAGAATTCGATCAGATCTATGGGTGATGGATTGAATTCCAGCTTACCTGCGTCTGCTTTGCCAATTAAGAGGACATCATCCAGCAAACCAGTCATGTGTTTGACAGCAGTAATGATGCGCTGGAAATGATGGCGTTTTTTCTCCTCTGTCCACTTGGAACTGTAATCTTCTAATAACTCTGCTGAAGATAAAATTGTTGTCAATGGCGTGCGGAATTCGTGGGATGCCATCGTGACGAAGCGAGATTTTAGTTCGTTCAGTTCTTTTTCTCGCGCTAGAGCTTGTCTAATTTCTGCTTCTGCTCCTTTTCGATCGGTGATGTCGCGCACGATCGCCATTACTTCGTCTTCTTCGCTTAAAGCAATTCGTGCTTCGTAATCTCGCGATTGCTCTGCGATTGTCAATCTATATTCATATATTTGAATTTCACCAGTAGCGATCGCTTGCTCGACACATTCTACTAATGGTCGAGCGATCTCTGGTACAAATAGGTCAGAGAGTTTTTTACCAACTGGCTCAGTGTGAGAAGCAATCAGCCAATCATCCTTTGCTGCTTTGTAGTTGAGGAGAGTGCCATCTTGACTGAGGCGAAACATGGAGTCGGGAATTGCATTCAGCAGGGCGCGATTGGTAGCGACGCTGGAACGCAAAGCCTCTTCTACCCTCTGGCGTTCGGTAATTTCTCTGCGTAGTTGCTCGTTTGCTAATCTTAATTCTGCCGTGCGCTGTTCTACTCTCAGCTCTAATTCGTCGTATGCTTGTTGTAATAAAGTTTCTACCCGCTTGCGCTCTGTAATATCTCGGATAATAGCCAACACTTCGCGATCGCCGCTAACAACGATGCGTGCTTCTTCCACGCGAATTTTATCGTTAACCTGTAGTTGGTACTCAAAAAGCTGAGGTTTACCTGTCTCTAAAGCAGCATGGACGTAGCGCATTCTTTGTTGAGCGACTTCCGTTGGTAACACCTCGTACTCGTTCTTACCAATCATTTGACTGCTGGTGGCAGAAAACTCGCTGTCTTTAGCTGGTATGTAGTCCAGATACGTCCCATCCGCACCGATCCGCAAGATCAAGTCGGGGATTGCCTTGAGCAAAGCCCGGTTTTTAGTTTCGCTTTCTCGCAGTGCTAGCTCGGTGTGCTTGCGCGCGGTAATATCGACGATATAGCTTCTGACCAGCTCGTTTTCTGGTAAGTAGTGGACGGATTGCTCGAAAATTTTGTCAAGAACTTCTATTTCACGAACAAAAAACGTTTCGCGATCGTCTAGCACTCTTTCTACAATTCCAGCCATAATCGGATGCTGGAGTTTAACTTCCCGCAGATCGGGAAATTGAGCGACAGCAGCGGGGTTAATGTAAGTAATATCGCCCGTGAGATCGAATTCTAGTATCGGATTTGAGATTAATTCGGGAAAGGAAGCCAAGCGAACGAGTACTGACTCTTTAGAGTTAGCAAACTCGATATTTTCAATAATTTGCGTGGGTGGGCTGTGATGGGAGCTAGAATTTAGCCCACTAGAATCAGATTCGCGATCGCTATTGCA
The DNA here is from genome assembly GCF_014696895.1 of Chroococcidiopsis sp. [FACHB-1243]. Taxonomy (NCBI): domain Bacteria; kingdom Bacillati; phylum Cyanobacteriota; class Cyanophyceae; order Chroococcidiopsidales; family Chroococcidiopsidaceae; genus Chroococcidiopsis; species Chroococcidiopsis sp. [FACHB-1243]. Next base: position 142,364 of record NZ_JACJQX010000004.1, read on the forward strand.
GTAGTAAGTGGCATTTACATCTCCAGCAAATTCAATTTCATCGCCATGTTTGAGATCGTGCGAGAAACAAGATTTTTTATTGATGCGAATGCCATTCGTGCTGGGCTTGCCTTGTAAATTACCGTCAATGATGCGAAAAAAATGGTTGGCAGTACCAGGAGTTGTGACGCGCAACAAGATCGCGTGCTGGCGAGAGACAAGCTTAGACTGCAACACAATTGAGTTAGAAGAGTCACGCCCTAGAGTACAGGTCGCAGCCTCCAATACGACTACGCGCTTACCTGCGTTATCTTCGATCTCCAGCCAATGCTGAGTTTGCTGTGGTTCTTTCTCTGGCACTGTTTTAAGGCAGCATATCTATAAATTGTTATTCATAGTCTGCCCATTTTCAGCCAGAAAAACACAAACTTATGGGTAAGGGAAGGACAAGTCACAAGTTACAAGGCACAAGTCATAAGTCATTTTTCCTATTCCCTGCTCCCTGCCGCCCGTTCGCAAAGCTTTCCGCCGTCGCAGGCGGAAAAGCTAGCGGGCGCTGCTCCCTGCTCCCTAAAAACTGTTATCGTTTCGTAGGGGGTTCTTCACCCTCTACATACATTGGTGGTTCGATCGCGAAGTTATCAAGCCTTCCAGACTCATCAACAACATAACCATCTGTGGTTGTAAAGCCCTCGCCCTCTTCCTCTTCCTGTTGCTTAAAGGCTTCGAGTTGTTGTTTGCTTTGTTCGGTTGGGGTATTAGCTGGAATTTTAGCATCAGGTGGATTAACCGCTGTAGTTTGAGCGGTTTGTACGCCAATGTGTTCGTTTCCTGGCGCACCTCTACCGGGTTCGGCTGCTCTCGGATCTTCTTGCTGTGTCGGACTCACAGCAGTTTCGGGTTCTCGCGAGTCTTCTCTTGGTGGTCTGGCTGGATCGTTAATCATATTTTTTCCCCTCCAATTTTCGTTGCGATCGCGGTAGAGACGTTACATGTAACGTCTCTACTATTGTTCGCGTTTTTATGAAGATATCTGAATTTGCTTTGGCTTTGTCTCTTTCGCGAGAATTAAAGTGCCAAAGCACAGGGTAGAAATTACGTTGTAGAGATGTTAAATGTAGAGACGTTACATGTAACGTCTCTACATTTAAGGCAAAATTTTCTCTAGCCACTCGGTAAAACTGGGAATTGTCCAGTGGCGGAAATCGCCTTCAACTTTGTCGTAGCCTGTAATTGGCGCAAAGACGTTGTTAGGTGCATCTTCTGACTTAACCTCCTTAGTACGCTGTCCCTGAAAACCTACCAGTACCAGAAGAGTGTCTACTAGAGATGGTGATAGCCGTTGCAGCAAATCTAGGACTCTACCTACATCTCCTACAATGTAGTCACGGGTAGGATGTTCGGCAGCGTAGAGGATGGCATCGGCAACCAGACTCGGCTGGTAGTAAGGAGGTATACCTGTGGGTTTTACTCCCAGTTTGGTTTTGACTTTGTTGTAGTAGGGAGTATTGATTACAGCAGGTAGAATACTGGTGACGCTAATGGGGATGTTTTCGTGTTGTAATTCGACGCGCAAAGATTCGAGAAAGCCTTCTAAGCCGTGCTTAGCTGACGAATAAGGACTTTGCAAAGGGAGCGATCGCCTGCCTTCTAATGAAGAAATATGAATCAGCGCTCCTCGTCCTTCTTGCTTCAAATATGGTAAAGCCGCCATTGCGCCATACACTTGTCCCATCAATACAACGTCAATGACACGTTTGAATTCTTCTGGCGTAATTTGTTCAAACGGTGCGAGAATACCAGTAGCAGCCGCATGAACCCAAGTATCGAGTCTGCCGTAGGTTGCTACTGTTTTGTCGGCGATCGCTTTGACTTGTTGAAAGTCGCTAACATCCGCCAGAATATAGGTTGCTTCTCCATTTGCTGCTTTAATTTCTTCTACCAAGGAAACTAACCCTGGTTCGCTGCGAGCAGCAACTACAACTTTTGCGCCTTTAGCGGCAAACTTTAACGCTGTTTCTCTGCCAATTCCACTAGATGCACCAACAATTGCCACAACTTGTTGCGCGATCGGCTTAAGTTTTGTCACTGTGTCTCCTTTAGATCGCTCGTTTTTCCGCTCCAAGCCATCGAAGCTAGAAAAAATATCGAGTTTAAATTATTAATCTTGAACTTTTATTAATTAATGTAATTAAGTTCGAGAAGTGAGACATCAGCCGAAAGATTGGTTGCGATCGACCGTTATTCAAACTCTTGAGAATGCATTAACTTTCTGACATCACTCTAAGGGAGTAAAGATCGTATTTTATATTTAATAAATATATTTAAAGAACGACTTCTAACTTTTTATTTAACCTTTCGCTCTAATGAGAACTCTGTCATTTTCGTATTAAATAGTTTTGCTTTGTTTATCGTTTTGTATTTTACTATTTTCAAGCAGCATGTAATAGGGTATTACGCTATTAACATTGCATAAGCTCCCGCTCAAAATTTACTTTCTTTTAATAAACTTTTTCTTGTAGATGCCCAGATAGGGCATTGTATTCACTCAATAAAAAAAGTTTACTGAAACTATCTACTAATTACTGATTTTTACTCGATACTTGTGCAAACGTTCAAGTATTTCTAGAGTAAGAAATAGTAATTCATAAATTACTAAATGAGGAAGCGATCGTGAGGAAACAACTAAGCACATTGATGCTAGCTCTGACAATTTTACCATTAATTAGTCAGCCAGTTTTCGCCCACGTTATCTGGGTAATCAAGGGCGAAAAGCAAGGGGAATACGAAGTTTTATACGGACATCCAGAGGAGGATAAACCAGAAGCATACGATTCAATCAAATTTCAAGAAGCTACGGCTTACAATAGTTATGGATTTCCTCAACCGCTAGAAGTTAAAAGAAAATATGAAGGCGTAACCCTAGTTTCCCCAGGAGATATTGCTGTCATTACTGCTGTCAATAACAACGGTTACTTTATTGTTTCCAACGACAATGAATACACAAATGTTTTCCGACCAGATGCTTTAGCAGCTAACAACGAAGCGACTGAAGTTACTCACACATACAAATACACCAAATCTTTTTTCCAGCCTACGGGTTTAATTACCCAACCATTCGGAATGAAAATGGAAATTGTACCTTTACAAGATCCGTTTGATGTTGGTGCAGGCGGCTCGTTGCGCGTGCAAGTCTTGTTTGAAGGTAAACCCGTACCGAAGGCAATTTTAGAATATGAAGGTCAAGAAATACCGATAAGCGATCGCGGTATTGCGACAATTACTCTGACACAGAAAGACGTACAAATTGTGGAAGCAGAGTATAGAGTTCCTTCTACCGACGATCCAGCTACCGATGAAATTGCCTACGCTGCCTCGCTAGCAATTCAGAAATAAGTAGTAGAGTGGTGGGCAATGCCCACCCTGCGTTTGAAGTTTTTTTGATAATAACTTATTTACTGAAACGCGAAATTGTGCCTCTACATAGTGTAAAAAAGTAAATACCACAGTCTTATTTTATACATTAAATTCGAGCTTGAGAATTCTCACACACCACGCATCACTTTTTCACTGTTCTATGCGAGCAATGATACTAGAGACACAGGGTAAACCGCTACGAGTAGCAGAACTACCAATACCACAGCCTAATTCGCAACAAGTGCTGATTCGGGTTCGGGCTTGCGGTGTCTGTCGCACTGACTTGCATATCGTTGATGGAGAATTAACCCAACCCAAACTTCCCCTCATACTGGGACATCAAATTGTTGGTACTGTCGCTGCTGTAGGGGAACAGGTGCAGCAATTTCAAATCGGTAATCGCGTCGGCGTTCCGTGGCTAGGGCATACTTGCAATTGCTGTCGTTATTGCCTGAGTGGACGCGAAAACTTATGCGACTACGCCCAGTTTACGGGATATCAAATCGATGGCGGTTATGCTGAATATGCTGTAGCCGATGCCCAATTCTGCTTTCCCATTCCTGAAGGCTATCCCGACTTGCAAGCTGCACCGCTGTTGTGTGCCGGACTCATCGGTTATCGCTCCTATAGAATGGCAGAGGACGCAGAAAAAATTGGTTTTTATGGTTTTGGTGCAGCCGCCCATATTTTGATTCAACTCGCTCGCTACCAAGGGCGAGAAGTGTACGCTTTTACCCGTGCGGGAGACGTAAAAGGGCAGGAATTTGCTTTAGAGTTAGGAGCAGTCTGGGCTGGGAGTTCGGAGGAGTTGCCCCCAGCACCCTTAGATGCAGCAATTATTTTTGCCCCCATTGGTTCTCTCGTTCCAGCTGCTTTGCGTGCGGTGGTAAAGGGTGGGGCAGTTATCTGTGCGGGAATACACATGAGTCATATTCCTTCTTTTCCCTATGAAATTTTATGGGAAGAAAGAGTATTGCGATCTGTTGCTAATTTGACGCGCCGTGATGGGGAAGAATTTCTAGCTTTAGCTCCTCAAGTTCCGATTCGGACTGAAGTCCAGTCTTTTCCCTTAGTGCAAGCAAATGAAGCCTTAGATGCGCTGCGTAGCGGCAAAATTAACGGAGCTGCTGTAATTGTAGTGGAATAACAGTTTTGACGGCAAACACACCCAACCGATTACGGTTCACCCTATAACCACCAAGCCTTGAGTTCACTACATTAGACACAGTGAAAGCATACAGCAGCTATGTTAGGGGTTGAACAGTGGCAAACGGCATCACAAGCTACAAGCGCAAGCGACAAGCTCAAACAGATACCAACCGTCCTTACACTTGTTCGGCAAACCACCCTTCATCAAGTAGCTACCCACAATCAGTATATAGATCAGTACAAAAAGACAAAAACATTGTATTGAAGCTGGAGCGCTGCTAGTTCAACTTTTAGCTGTAGTGTATTCAATCGTTTTTAGTAGTTAGTGTTAGGGAGCCAGAACCTCCGATGGCAAAAGTAGTTGGAATTGACTTAGGTACGACAAACTCTTGCGTGGCAGTGATGGAAGGTGGTAAGCCGACTGTAATTGCCAATGCTGAGGGATTTCGCACAACGCCTTCTGTAGTAGCTTATGCCAAGAATGGCGATCGCTTGGTGGGTCAAATCGCTAAGCGTCAAGCGGTGATGAACCCAGAGAATACTTTTTACTCTGTCAAGCGTTTCATCGGACGCAAACATGAGGAAGTCACCCACGAAACCACTGAAGTGTCCTACAAAGTCTTGCGGGATAGCAGTGGTAATGTCAAACTCGATTGTCCTGCGGCTGGCAAGCAGTTTGCTCCAGAAGAAATTTCCGCTCAAGTTCTGCGCAAGCTGGTAGAAGATGCTAGCAAGTATCTTGGCGAAACGGTGACTCAAGCAGTTATTACCGTTCCTGCTTACTTCAACGACTCTCAACGTCAAGCCACCAAAGACGCTGGTAAAATCGCTGGGGTTGAAGTCTTGCGGATTATCAACGAGCCTACCGCTGCTTCGCTTGCCTACGGATTTGACAAAAAGAGCAACGAAACTATCCTCGTATTTGACTTAGGTGGTGGTACGTTTGACGTATCCATTCTAGAAGTAGGCGACGGCGTATTTGAGGTACTAGCCACTTCTGGAGACACGCACTTGGGTGGTGACGACTTCGATAAGAAAATCGTTGACTACCTAGCAGAAGAATTTAGAAGAACTGAAGGCATCGACCTGCGTAAAGACAGACAAGCACTACAACGCTTAACAGAAGCCGCAGAAAAAGCCAAGATCGAGCTATCTAGCGTCACTCAAGCAGAAATCAACCTGCCATTTATTACCGCAACCCAGGATGGTCCAAAACACCTGGATACGACGCTGACCCGTGCTAAGTTTGAAGAACTCTGTTCGGACTTGATCGATCGCTGTCGCGTTCCTGTAGAAAATGCGATGCGCGATGCCAAGCTAGATAAGAGTGGGATCGATGAAGTTGTCTTAGTTGGTGGTTCTACCCGTATTCCTGCCGTACAAGAAGTTGTCAAGCGGGTTTTGGGTAGAGATCCTAACCAAAGCGTCAACCCTGATGAAGTGGTAGCAGTTGGTGCAGCAATCCAAGCTGGCGTACTAGCTGGCGACGTTACAGGCATTCTGTTGCTCGACGTATCGCCGCTGTCGCTGGGTGTAGAAACCCTTGGTGGTGTAATGACAAGGATTATTCCTCGCAACACCACGATTCCTACCAAAAAATCAGAAGTCTTCTCTACGGCTGTAGACGGTCAAACGAATGTAGAAATTCACGTTCTACAAGGCGAACGGGAGATGTCCAACGATAACAAGAGCTTGGGAACCTTCCGCTTAGATGGCATTCCCCCCGCACCCCGTGGCGTACCCCAAATCGAAGTTACTTTCGATATCGACGCTAACGGTATCCTCAACGTGACTGCAAAGGATAAGGGTAGCGGTAAGGAGCAGTCAATCAGCATCACTGGCGCTTCTACTCTCGATAAGAATGAAGTCGATCGCATGGTGACGGAAGCTGAAAGAAATGCTTCTACTGACAAAGACCGTCGCGAGAAAGTAGACCGCAAGAACCAAGCTGACTCTTTGTCATACCAAGCAGAAAAGCAGTTGAAAGACTTGGGTGATAAAGTTCCAGCGAGCGATCGCACTAAGGTTGAAGGTTTAATTAAAGACCTGCGGGAAGCCGTCAACAAAGAAGATGACGAAGCGATCCAACGGGTAATGCCAGAACTGCAACAAACCCTCTACGCAATCGGTACTAACCTCTATCAACAAGCTGGTGGTGCTGCGCCTGGTGGAGCCGATCCTGGTGCTGGCGACGGTGGTTCTACCTCCGCGCCTAGTGGCGACGACGTAATCGACGCTGACTTCACCGAAAGCAAGTAAACAAGTCAAAAGTCGTAGGGGCGGGTTTTGACCAAAAATCTCAAGTTTTGACTGTTTAATCTATTTGCTAAACCCGCCCGTACAAAAGTCAAAAGTCAAAATAATCAATCATCCCCATACCAGTATTCCTCTGGGTGGGGATTTTTTATATGTTGGTAAATGGTAAATGGTAATTGATAATAGCCAATCAACAACCAACAACAAATACCATGTCTTACCCTCAAGCACCCTGGACGCTTCAAGGCTACGCTTATCAAACTCTGCAACTTTTGGAGTGCGATCGCGTGCGTCCCATAATTCCTTCAGAATTAAATCTCGTTTCTGTCTTTCCTAGGAAAACCGTTGGTGGTGTCTATTTATCTAATTATGGTGCTGGTTCCGTCCTGGAATACAGTGAATTAATCGTTGTTGCTGGTTTAGTCAGCTATGGCGGAAAAATTGGCGGCTGGATTTCCCACATTTATGTAGATAACCCTGATTCTGTGGCGGGTGGTCGCGAGATTTGGGGACTACCGAAGGAAATGGCTGAATTTACCTGGACAGACCGTAACGTGACTGTTAGACAAGGCGATCGCATTCTTTGCTGTCTGAAGTACCATCAGCAGAACTTTGGTCTGCCAATACCCTTGGGTGCATCTAGCTTTAGTCGTCTAAACTCTAATCTACTCCTGTTTCCCGCTCAATTAAAGGCTCGTTTAGGATTAGTGAGTTCCCAATTAGAAATTCCCCCAGAAAGTCCTTTTGGGGGATTAGATCTCGGTCAACCTTGGTTGACAGTTCATGCTGACCAACTGGAATTGACAGTCGGTCAGCCTTCTATTGTGGGGCAAAGAGATTTAGAATTTAACGTAGTGTGATGAGAGGTAACATGTAAAGATGCGAGATTTTACGTCTTTACATAGAGTATTAATAATCGTATCGGCTGAAACTCTTCCTGTCTACTGCTTCATTTTTCTTGAGCAGTATTCTTTTATCAGTTCGGGAATAAATCGGAATTATCTTTGTGAAATTTTTTGTTTTTGCCCCCCCTTGTTTGGTTGCCAAAAGTGTTTCAACTTTTAGCAAAACTTCATCTAAATCTATTGGCTTGCGAATGAAGCCGTCAATTTTGACCTTGCTTGGGTCTAATTGGGGCAAAGTGTCATAAGCCGTAACTAGCACGATCGAGACTGAAGGTTGATTTTGCGAGATCCACTGTGCAACTTCATATCCATCGATGTTTGGCATCATTACATCTAATAAAACCAAATCTGGTGGATTTGCTTCGATTTTTGCAATGGCTTTATATCCGCAATCTGTGGTGTCAACCTCATACCCCTCTGCATCTAATATTGTTGCCAAAAGCAAAGAGTTGTCGAGCAGGTCGTCAACAACAAGAATTTGCTTTTTCCTAAAATCCATCTGGCAGAATAGGTCTTTCATAATTTTAATGATGTGCAATTTATGCTTTCACTGCACTGTCTTCTCTATTTTGCCTGCCCAAGCAAACTGTTCGCCTCCCGCTAGGGAAATACTCTAGATTGCTAGCAAGAATTTTTTGATAAAATATAAAAAATATAAAAAATATAAAAACACATAGACGCGATCGCTCTACAACTCAATTCTTATACGACAGGTAGCTAGGCTATAGACAGAAGGTTGAAGGTTTTAGCGATGAGAAAAATTGCGATCGGGGTTATGGGAGCTGGAGAAAATGCCACAGTTATAGACTGTACCTCTGCCTATGAATTAGGTAAAGCGATCGCCCAACAAGGATGGGTATTGCTTACTGGTGGTAGAAGCGTAGGCGTGATGGACGCGGCTAGTCGGGGAGCAAAATCTGCAAATGGCTTAACAGTTGGAATCTTGCCTGGTAGCCATCGCCATGATGCTTCTGAAGCGGTAGATATCGCGATCGCAACGGGGATGGGAAATGCTCGTAATAATATTAACGTTCTTTCTAGTGATGTTATTATCACCTGCGGTACGGGTGCAGGTACGATATCAGAAATTGCTTTAGCTTTGAAAGCAAATAAGCCTGTTATTTTATTAAATGCTGAAATAGAAAGTCAAAATTTCTGGCAAAAATTACCAGTAGATAATATTTATTTTGTTAGTAGTGTTGCAGCAGCGATCGCTACTGTCAAGACCCTAATTTTATAGAAAAGGTCAGTTCGAGCGTCGGGTGGGCAAAGCCCACCTTACTGTTTCAATTCGCAGCCACAGCCTCAGAATAAGACACTTCTTGAAACTGAATCATATCTTGACGCGGATCGACGTAGGCAACTTTAATTAAAATTTGCTCGCCTAAACTTACTCCGCGTTTAAATGTCATTGGTAGCTGAAGCCCCAAATCTTCAATTAAGATCAGCGCCAAGCGCGAATCTTCCCGCAGCCACATTAAAACTATTGCCTGCCACACATCCTGAGAGTGGCGGCGCAGATATTCTAAACCCCAATAACGATTGGTTTGCCTTTCTACTAACGACATCTCTTGAGTCATGGCAAACACAGATTGCATCACTTCACGGAGTGCTTCCGCTGAAAACGGTGGAGTTTCACCCCGTAAGTGCGCCTTGAGTTGAAAATGGGTCAGCAAATCGCTATAGCGACGAATCGGAGAAGTTGCCTGAGTATACATCTCCAAGCCCAAACCAGCATGGCGGGTAGGAGTAATACTCATTTCGCTTTTAGGCATACAACGGCGCATAGCACAGGCACGCACGAAGCCAGCCGGCAGTTGTAATAACTCTTCTTCTGGGGGTAACTCGGGCTGCGGCTGACCGCGAAATGGCAGGGCAAGATTATGTGCTTGACCGTAGCGTCCTGCAACTTCTCCAGCCAAAATCATCATTTCCGCCACCAGTTGGCGGGAGGAAGAATCGTTTAAGACTTCAATTGTAATTTCGTCGTCTTTAACTTTAATCGCGGTTTCTGGCAAGCTAATGCTAATTGCCCCCTGAGACTGTCGCCACGCTTGACGACAACGCGCCCAATTAGCGATCGCAGCGATTTCCGGCTCGGCTTGTACGCCCAGATCCAACATCTCATCGACATCTTCATAGGTCAGCCGATAGGTCGGTTTGATTAAACTGGCATGGATGGTATATTCTTGGACTGCTCCTGCTGCATCCAAAATGACACCAAAACTAAGAGCGCAGCAAACCTGACCCTGTATTAAGCTCATGGGTCCCGTCGCCAGTGCCACTGGAAACATGGAACTCATACCTGTCGGTAAGTACATGGTCGTACCGCGCCGCCGCGCTTCTAGATCTAATTCATCCTCTGGTAATAGCCAACGAGTCGGGTCGGCAATATGTATCCACAAGCGTTCTCGTCCATCAGCTAAGACTTCCCAGCTTACACCGTCGTCAATTTCGCTCGTACTCTGGTCGTCGATCGTGTAAACTTTCAAATGAGTTAAGTCCAGCCGTTGAGTGTCTGGGTCGGGGGGTGGAAATTCTAACCGCTGCTGCGCCACTGATATAACCTCGGTTGAGAATTCTACGGGGATTTGACTGCGACGCAAGTGAAGGTTTTCATGCGGACTCCACAGACCCAAATCTACCAAAAGTTGAAATGCTGTTACGGGAGTCGCGTTACGCCCCAAAGTACTCATAGTCTCCGTCACGATCGCTGGTGGCGGATAAGCTCGTACGAGGGCATCTGGATTTAATCCCTGACGAGTCCCTTCAACTAAAAGTATTGCATACTTGGCGATCGCATCCAGGCGCTGGCGATCGTATCGCTGCCATTCTACGGCTTCTCCCTTCAGCGCTCGTTCGGTACGCAACAGAAATTCCTGCTGTTCTCGCGCTCTTGTTACTTCTACTTCAAGCTGGTGTTTCCGTTCTGCTACCTGGCTAGCAGAACGAGGCTCGTAAGCATCTCCCTTTTGCTTGAAATATATCTTATCTTCAGAAAGCAAATAGTGAGCGGCATAACACAGAGCTTGGCTCTGGTCGGAGAATAATAAGTTTGCCATCTGTGCTGGAGTGGCGCTTTCTCCTGCTTCTATCAGCAACTCCCACGCTACCTCTAGGCTAGATGGGTCGAGATAAGGCTGTACTTCTGCTAAAAAATTGGCAATATCTGAGGGTTTGTAAGACTGACCTGGGATTTCGTAGGTAAATTGGCGCGGGGCAAGGCTGTGGGATTGACCGCGATCGTCTATGACAAACCAACGAGTTTTACCATCTGGACGGTCTACCACTCCCAAACGGCGATCGCCTTGCACCCTAAATTCGACTAGCATTCCTTTGTCAATTGTCATTTGTCATTAGCGACTGACATTTCTACTACTCATTTTCTTTAGTCATTTGTCTTGTGTACAAATAAACTAACTATTTGCAAAAATACTCGATTTGTCAATTTAAACGCAGATGAATTACCCGCAGCTACAAACTCTACCAGCAATCTATCTCTCTACAAATGACAAATGACGAATGACAAGAATTTACCCTTCTGGATTGATGAAAGGTAACAAAGCCAATAGTCGCGCCCGCTTGATAGCTACAGTTAAATCTCTCTGTTGCTTAGCGGTTAAGCCCGTAAGCCGACGGGGAAGAATTTTGCCCCGTTCGGTAATAAACTTCCGTAGCAAATCGACATCTTTGTAGTCTATGGGGTCTTGAGGCTTAATCGGAGATAAACGACGACGGTAGAAACTCATGCTTACTTAATTTCCTTATGGACGGTGTGACGGTTGCAGTGGGTACAGAATTTTTTCAGTTCTAGCCGCGCTGTAGTATTGCGGCGGTTTTTCATTGTCGTATATCGAGACACACCTGCCGAGCGCTTGTCTGGATTCGTGCGACATTCGGTGCATTCCAGTGTCACAATAATACGGACACCCTTACCTTTAGCCATAGCTTTTCTAACTCTGGGGTCTTACCAAAATTTAACACAAACGTTTATTATCATATATTTCATCAGGTTTGTGCAAGTCAGTTATCAGTGACTAGTGGCTGGTGACTAGAGAGGAGTTAAGCCACTAACTACTAGCCGCTAGTCACTCACCAATTACCCATAAACCTTGAATAAAAAGAGGAGTTAAGAACCATGCTGCCAGTCAGCCAAGCAGAGGCAACAATTTTAGACTTGGTGAAACCCCTGGACAAACAACGAGATGCAGAGTTTGTTTCTCTGTTAATTGCCATCGAGCGGATATTGGCAGCACCAGCGATCGGTCATTTAGATTTTCCCCACTGGGATAATTCGGCAATGGATGGCTATGCAGTGCGTTATGAGGACGTACAATATGCTAGTTCACAACAGCCAGTGGTTTTGGAGATAGTTGAAGAAATTTCCGCGGGGCGATCGCCACAGCAGTTGATTAAGGCAGGGCAAGCAGCACGAATTTTCACGGGTGCAGTGATGCCAGAAGGGGCTGATACCGTAGTAATGCAGGAACAAACGCAGCGAGAGGGCGATCGCATCACTATTTTGACAGCTCCCCAACCTCAAGCCTTTGTTCGCCACCAGGCATCCTACTATCAAGCGGGAAAAACCTTATTAGCCCCAGGAACTATGCTTCGGGCGGCTCAAATTGCCGTGCTAGCAGCCGCACAATGCAATCAATTGAAAGTATATCGCCGTCCCCGAGTGGCAATCATCTCGACGGGAGATGAACTAGTTCACCCTGAAACTCCATTGGAAATCGGACAACTTGTCGATTCAAATCAGTATGCGTTGACGGCATTAGTGACGCAAACAGGGGCAGAACCAATCCCAATGGGTATTGTTCCCGATCGCCCTTTATTGCTGCAAAAAGCATTTTCTAAAGCGATCGCGACTGCTGATGTGGTGTTATCTTCTGGCGGCGTTTCTGTGGGCGATTACGACTATGTAGAGGAGATCTTAACGGCTTTGGGGGCGGAAATGCACGTTCGAGCTGTGGCGATGAAACCCGGAAAGCCGCTGACAGTGGCGAAGTTTTCTCCTGCTCATGCTACCGAACGGAAGCCAGTTCTATATTTTGGGCTACCAGGTAATCCCGTTTCGGCTTTGGTATGTTTTTGGCGATTCGTTCAACCTGCTTTACGGAAGTTGTCGGGACTGGCTGACAATTGGGGACCGGTTTACGTCAAAGCGCGATCGCGTCAAGATTTGAGTTCTGATGGCAAGCGAGAAACTTATATTTGGGGACAATTGCATTTGATCGATGGTTATTTTGAGTTTCAGCCCGCTAGCGGTAGTCTCAACTCTGGCAATTTGATTAATTTTGCTCAAGCTAATGGGTTGGCAATAATTCCTGTGGGGCAAACTGCGGTTGCATCTGGGAATGAAGTAAAAGTTTTACAGTTTGGTTTTCCGATAATGAGTTAGGGTGGAAATTGAATGTCGCGCAAAGTCGCAAAGACGCGAAGAGAAGAGCGCGAAGTAGATTGTAGCGGTTGTGAGGCTATGCTTTGTCTGGTAGGGATGGGCGATCTGCGAGATGGCTTTTAAAGCGACTGTAGACGATTTGGGTTGGTTGCCAGGTAGAAAACCAATATATGTCTTGGATGGCTGTGTAGGAATGGCTCGTTTCTGCGAGTTGAAATTGTACTAAAGCTAAATTGTTTCTGCCGATCGCTTCTCGTCCTTCTTGAACTAAGCGAGATCGCCAAAAATAGAGAAACTGAAGCCACTGACGCTTGCTGCTAACTTGTTTTCTCGGTGAAATTAGCCATGTTACGTCTTTGCCAAAGCTAGGCGTGCGAGCGTTTTGTCGTGATATCCATTCCAGCGTACAGTTCCAGTCAGGAGGATGTGACGGGCGGGAGTCGGAATGGAGGCGGGATTGTGGCGCTGAAAGTTCGACCATATTTGGTGGGTTGCTCCAACCGTTCCAATGGCGCATTCGTTCTGGAAGCAACCAATCTTTTAAGCGGGTGTGAACGATCCGCGTCAGAGTTTCTTCATTCTTCAACGCACTGCAAGTGAGCTGTGCCAACACAGAGTTAGATTCGCCTAAGTTAGATTCACGAGTGAGGCGAACCATCGAGCTGTAGTGAATGTCTCCAGATAAGACGACAACTTGTCGGCGTTGCTCGAATAGGACGATTAAAAGTTGTGCGAGAGCTTCTAAATTGATGTTCCAGGCATCGCCAACATCTGTGGCGAATACTTTGTTGCGGCGCAATTGCCAATGATGAATCCAATCGATCGCTTGGAGATGAAATATGTTAGTCGGTGCGATCGCGAAAGTGAGTTGAATTTGGGTTTCAGATGCCGATTGTTGCAGTGGTAGGCGCAGTTGTTGCTCGAAGGCAGTCGGACACAGTAGCATGGGTGGCGCGCTCGATTTTTCATCGATTGGATAGCCTCGCCACGTCCGCGTATCTAAGACGATCGTTTCATGACAATGGCTCCTGACAGTATAGTGCCACGCGATCGCTTCTGGATGTCGTTTGAGGATTAATACCGTACCATCCTCTATAAAAGTTGGTAGATTCGTTTGCGCGTCGATGAGGGGCATTCCGACATAACGAGCAATGCGATCGTAGGCAACAGTGTCAGTCCCGCTCGATGACGACCAGTCGGCAGCAGCAGTCAGGAGTTCTGCACCCGCTTGTCCTGCGGTAAATTGTTCGGGTGTGTTGCCCCACGCTTGAAACATTGCATAGGCTAGCAGCGCATTTTGTACTGTCCTTCGTCCTAAAGGTCGTCCCAAAACGCGCAAGCACCAAGCGCGGTTGAGGTTCCAGTCGTCGCTGACATCATGATCGTCGAAAATTGTGTATGTAGGAATATTGGCAAGAGCGCGTCGGACTTTCCATAATGTATGGATAAATTGCCGCAATGCCCGTGTTTCTCGATCCCAACGACGGCTAATTTGGCGGCGATCGCTAATTTGTTTTCCTGGGGGAATCTGCATCAGCCAGCATGTCGGCGACCAAGCGAGCAAATAGCAAGCATAATACTCGCCTAAACTCAGTAAATGACTGTTGACCTTAGCGCGTTTATTGCGGAGTCCAGCTGTAAAACCCGCGTGAGTGGTAGCAACTTCAGCTCGTCGTCCAAAAGGTAGCTGCTGCGGTGTATAGTACTCTACATCATCGGGTTCTCGCCAACCCACAGGTAACTTTTCGTCCCAACCCAAGAGAGCATCACCCAGAGGACTAGCAACCCACAAAAAAGGTTCGGCAACGTCATCGCCATAGATTTGATCGCCAGTGAGAAACAGTTGATGGGGACGGTGTTGAGGTTGAGCTGCTCTATCCTCAATTAAGCTGTCAAGAATTGGTAAGGCATCATATCCACCCCCGTGCGGTTTGCGACAGGAACCTTGGACGATGCGTAAATCTTCTAAACGATGCGGTGGCAGAACAAAGGTAGGCTTTTGATGGGCGAAGTAGCTAATGCTGACTGTAGGAAAGTCGAGCGATTGTAAAGCTTGTTGTAGGGTTTTTGGGCTTTGCTGTGGGTCGTCGAACGAAAATCGAAGGTCGTAGGCATAGAGGCGATCGCTATTCAGATTGTTTCCAATAGACTTAGCAGTCACCGCCACCACATGCAGAAACTTGCCCAACGCTACGGTCGGGCATCTCCCTTGCACTACACTCGTTTCTAGCACCGTACCCTGATTTGCCGTTTCGTAAATCGTCAGCTCTACCTCAGCAGGTTGTTTGAGTGCTATCCAAACTGTGACGGATTCGGGAGTTACGTGTCGTAGGATGGGACCTGCCAAGACAATTGGTAATCCTTGGATTAACTTATCCCAAGCTCGATCTGTCATAGCAAATTATCCGCTCGTCAATAGCGGTTTTCAATTGGGTAAAACACGCGATCTGTAGGGGCGCACAGCTGTGCGCCCCTGCAAATGTTACGCACTCAAAAGTTTCGTTCTAGGTTTACCAAATATACAGACATACTAGATATATTTGATACTTGCGACCAATAGTATATGTCAAACGTTCTACTTCCTGTCCTCTGCCTCTTGGCTTATCGATCGCTTTTTATCAGGTTTTCGGCGATCGGGTGATAGAATAAAAGGCTGCCACGATCGCAAGACTCAAATAAATGCTGCAAGAATTCGTGATTCAACTTATGAATCGTTAAATTTATTCATACAAAAAACAAGATTCCTCAATTGCGATCGCGGGATTCGTCTATAAAATCGATTTACAAGTTACAAACTACAGATCGCAAACCACAAGTCACGAAATAGAGATTGCGCTTGGATTGACGTGTAGCCAATGGATTTACCTCGATAGATAGTAGGACAAACTAATGATGAATGACAAATTAATGCTGATGATTCCTGGTCCCACGCCTGTACCGGAAGCAGCGTTACTCGCCCTCGCTAAACATCCGATCGGACACCGCACTAGTGAATTTAGCAACATCTTGGCAGAAGTGACAGCAAATCTAAAATGGCTGCACCAAACCGAGAGTGATGTTTTGATGCTAACAGCTAGCGGCACTGGGGCAGTAGAAGCAGGAATCATTAATTTTCTCAGCCCAGGCGATCGCGTTTTGGTAGGATGCAATGGTAAGTTTGGCGATCGCTGGGGAGAAGTTGCCGAGGCTTATGGTCTTCAAGTCGAGAAAATTACTGCCGAATGGGGACAACCCCTCGACCCCGCAGTATTTGCCGAAAAACTAGCAGCAGACAAGGACAAGCAAATTAAAGCCGTCATTCTCACCCACAGCGAAACTTCTACAGGCGTACTTAACGACTTAGAAGCGATCGTCAGTCACGTTAAGGAACACGGCGAAGCCTTAATGATTCTCGATGCTGTCACCAGCTTGGGTGCGTATAACGTCCCGATGGATACTTTGGGTATAGATGTCATTGCGTCGGGTTCGCAAAAAGGTTACATGATTCCTCCCGGTTTAGGATTTGTTGCTGTTAGTCCCAAAGCTTGGGAAGCTTACAAAACCGCTAAACTACCCAAGTACTATTTAGACTTGGGTAAATATCGGAAATCGACAGCGAAAAATACGACTCCCTTCACGCCGCCAGTGAATTTAATTGTGGCGCTGCACGCGACGTTAAAGATGATGAGAGAAGAGGGTTTAGAATCAATTTTTGCTCGTCATCAACGCCTGACTCAAGCGACTCGCGAAGCCGTAAAAGCTTTAAATTTACCTTTGTTTGCAGCGGATGGTTGCGCGAGTCCGGCAATTACATCTGTAGCACCAGATCGAGTCGATGCCGAACAAATTCGCTCGATTTTGAAGAAGAAATTTGACATCGCTCTAGCAGGCGGACAAGACCACTTGAAGGGGAAAATCTTCCGCATCGGACATTTAGGTTTCGTGAGCGATCGCGATATTCTCAGTGCAATTGGTGCTTTAGAAGTCGCTTTACACGAATTGGGGTATGAAGGTTTCACCCCTGGAGCTGGCATAGCAGCAGCAGTTCGCGTGTTTGCTTCTTAAACAGGGAGCAGGGAGCGCTTCGGTGCAGGGAGCAGGGAAGAACTTATTGCTTTTGCTTGTCTCTTCACACCCACTACTCACTACTCACTACCCCACTACTCGCTAATAATCAAAAGAGCGGGTTGATAATTCATCCCGCTCTCGTTGTGTAAGTATAAATTTATGAGTAAAATTTCTACAACTTCGCCAAAAAAGAAATTTTAGTTTGTGCATTGCTATTTAAAATTTCTACTGTGACACGCTTGAATTTGACTAAATCGTTCATGGCACTGCTACGCTCTTTCCAACCAGTCATAAATTCGATCTAGTTGTTCGAGCGTGACTAAGCCATATTGCCATAGGATCATTGGCAAAGGACCAGGATCTTGTTCTCGATGGCGGGTAGCCATATCGATCGATGCTGCCGAAATTGATAAGTCTTCTTGTAGAAATTGCAGAAACTGCATGTACTTTGCTGGTGACATTTGGACTTCACCTTTTTGTTCCAACTGATTATTAAGCATCAAAGACTAATTAATGAGCAAGTAGTAGCCAGTCTTTTATCTGTCACTTTTCCCAGACTGTCATGAGTATTCTTACTTAGATAGCAAGCTCTTAGTCTAGGATTTACATTATTGTTGCACAGTTACAAATCAGGGGTGGAATAGAATTGTAGCGCAACTTAAATGATTTTCACTTAACTTAGTTCAATGATTAAAAATAATTTAAACCTCTTCACATTTTAGTTATATTTCTAGAGAAAAAAATTCGTACCTACGCAGACCAGTTATCAGTGAAGAAAGGGTGTGGGGTTTGGTGCGCGGGGAGAATTCGGAATTCGGAATTCATTACGACTTACGACTTACGACTTGCTTCCTCAGCTCCCTCAGCTTCCTCAGCTCTCTTCACTCCCTCAGCTCCCTCATCTGAAGTTGAATGATTGTTCTTGTTCTGTGGGGAATCGTGCAACCCGCACAATGAATCGAGTCCAGTAGTATCTTGGTTTCCACCCCACTGCCAGCGGTCTAGTACATCTTCTAACAAGACTTCGCGAAACCAAATTTTGCCTACTACAGTTAGAGGTAGCGCCAGTAATAAACCTAAAAAGCCGAAGAACGTGGCAAAAAATACTTGAGCTAGCAAAGTCACGGCTGGTAGTAAAGATACCTGCTGCGCCATGATATATGGTGTCAAAAAATTACTCTCAATTTGTTGAATCACAAAATAGAGAACGAATACGAGTACGGATTTGATCGGCGTATCTAACAGCGCGATCGCCATAGGTGGAATTACACTGATAGTGGGACCGACATTGGGAATTAAATTGAGAAATCCTGCTAAAACTCCCAATGCCAAAGCTGCTGGTATTCGCAACACCGATAGTCCCACCATGCTCATCAGTGCAACTACGCTCGTGCTAATTAAAGCACCAGTCAGCCATTTGCCTAACGACTCCTCGCATTCGTGTAAAATTCCATCTACCCTACGGCGATAAAATGAAGGAAATAATCTAACAAAGCCCTGACGGTAAGCATGGGGATTAGCTAACATCATCCCCGTTAATACTAATACAAGTAAAAACTTGATAATAAATTCTAAAGAGCTAGTTACGAAAGCAAAAGAACCGCCCAAGACGCGCTCAAAAAATGGCTGTGCTTGTTTGCTAAGACTATCTACATTTGGTAAGTATGGAGCTACTTGCTGAGGAACGCGAGTTCCTAATTGTTCTATCCAAATGTTAAATCGATCTAAACCTCTAGGAACTCTGACTGTAAGCTCTTGGAACTGCTCGATAAATGGTGGAACAATTAACCAGAAAAAACCAATAACTCCAGCTAGAAATATACCAACTGATAAGACAACAGCAAGCGATCGCCGCATTCCCGATCGCTGAAATCTTCTGGCTAACCGATTCAAGGCAGTTGATAGAATAACTGCAGCAAATAATAATAAGAGAATTTGGCGAATTTGCCACAGAATATAAATAGAAGCAATGATGGCTAATAAACCGAGCCACTGACCGAGTTTCATTGGTAATAGGTAATAGGTAATGGGTAGTTAGTAGTTGGTAGTTGCTCTCGCTGTTTACCCCTGCTTTTTATGAAATAGATATCGCAAATAGAGAGCGATCGCCATAACGACGGTAGGTAATAATACTATAAATAGTGCTTGGCTTGATGTACCACTCAAAGGTAAGTAAGCACCACCATATTTAATCAGATATGACAGAGCAGCAGAGATAATCATCAGCTCTGCGATAAACCATAACTGTTGTTTCCATCCCTCAAAAGCATTCATAGTATTTGCCATTTGTCATTGGTCATTGGTCATTTGTTGCAAGAGGCGAGAAGTGGTTTCTTCATCTTCCCCTACTCCCTACTCTCTCTAAAAAGTTCGGCTGTTGCGATAGATATATGGAGTAGTCACCGAACCAGTTAGAGTGTAGAAAATCTTTACAATACGTATAAAATGATGCATAAAAATTAATCAAAATGCCTGTTGAAACCAATAATAATCGCCAGTTCAAACCGCCTAGAGTCCGGCAGTTTGGCGGCAGTTTACTCATTTTGTTGACTGTACTATTACTGCTCAACTTTATTGTTCCCAGTTTTGGAGCTAGACAGCCACAAGTTGCTTATAGTGACTTTATTGCACAAGTAGAAGCAAATCGGGTAGATAGAGCTATTGTAGGGGGCGATCGCATTGAGTTTACTCTCAAAGCAGATCCTAACCAACCGGAAAGTAGCCTTCCGGCGAACCAAGTTCTCACGACTACGCCAGTCGCAATTGACTTAGATTTACCTAAGATCCTGCGCGACCACAACGTTAAGTTTACTGCTCCAGCACCAAGTAATAGTGGTTGGATCGGCACTCTTCTCAGTTGGGTCGTACCTCCATTAATTTTCTTTGGGATCTGGGGTTTTCTACTCAACCGTCAAGGTGGTGGCGGTCCCGCAGCTTTAACTGTTGGTAAAAGTAAAGCGCGGATCTACTCTGAAGGTAGTACTGGCGTGAAATTTACCGATGTAGCCGGGGTTGATGAAGCCAAGGCAGAACTACAAGAAATCGTAGATTTCCTGAAAAATGCTACTAAATACACTCGCTTGGGCGCAAAAATTCCCAAAGGCGTGCTTTTGGTGGGTCCTCCTGGAACAGGTAAAACTCTTCTAGCAAAAGCGATCGCGGGTGAAGCTGGTGTCCCCTTCTTCAGTATCTCCGGTTCGGAATTTATCGAGCTATTCGTCGGTGTCGGTGCGGCGCGAGTACGCGACATGTTCGTCCAGGCGAAGCAACAATCACCCTGTATCGTCTTTATTGACGAGTTAGATGCTTTAGGTAAGTCTCGCGGTGGTGCGAATGGTTTCCCTGGTGGTAATGACGAACGGGAACAAACCCTGAACCAGTTACTTACCGAAATGGATGGTTTTGATGCCAACACGGGTGTCATTATCATTGCTGCAACGAACCGTCCTGAAGTCTTAGACCCTGCATTACGTCGTCCTGGTCGTTTTGACCGTCAAGTAGTGGTAGACCGTCCTGATAAAATCGGTCGAGAATCGATTCTTAAAGTTCACGCGAGAAGCGTCAAATTAGCAGAGGATGTCGATCTAGGTACGATCGCTACGCGGACTCCCGGTTTTGCTGGTGCTGATTTAGCTAACTTAGTCAACGAGGCGGCGCTGTTAGCGGCGCGACAAAATCGCGATGCTGTTACTCAAGCGGACTTTAACGAAGCAATCGAACGAGTTATTGGTGGTTTAGAAAAGCGATCGCGGGTACTCAATGAAACCGAGAAAAAGACGGTTGCTTATCACGAAGTCGGTCACGCGATTATCGCCGCTTTGATGCCAGGTGCGGGTAGAGTCGAGAAAATCTCTGTCGTGCCTCGCGGTGTTGGTGCTTTGGGTTACACTCTCCAGTTACCGGAAGAAGACCGCTTTTTGATGATAGAGGATGAAATTCGCGGTCGAATTGCGACGCTATTAGGCGGGCGATCGGCAGAAGAGTTAATCTTTGGTAAAGTCTCGACTGGTGCAAGTGACGACATTCAAAAAGCTACTGATTTGGCAGAGCGTACTGTTACCCTGTATGGTATGAGCGATGAATTGGGACCTGTAGCGTTTGAAAAGACTCAGCAAGAGTTTCTCGGTGGATATGGCAATCCTCGCCGTTCTGTCAGTCCGAGAGTCGCCGAGGAGATCGATCGCGAGGTGAAAGAAATAGTTGATGGAGCGCATCACATCGCGCTGGCTACCTTGTCCAATAATAAGGAGTTATTGGAAGAAACAGCTCAGTTGTTATTACAGAAAGAAATTCTTGAAGGTGCAGAACTGCGGGAACGACTCAACCGCGCTCAAGCTCCATCTGATATGGAAGAGTGGTTGCGATCGGGTAAACTACCTCAAGATCAGCCTTTGATGCAATCTGTTTTGGTGTAGATAACAATGTAGAGACGTTACATGTAACGTCTCTACATTGTTATCAGTTAGCGATCGCTCTTTTGGGGGCGATCGTTTTTTAGTTGCCTTTGAATGAAATTTAATTCATAGCAATTCTCGATTGCGTGCATGACATTTGTAGGGGCGCACGGCTGTGCGCCCCTACAGATCGTCTGTTTTACCTAATTACAAACCACTATCAATGAAAGTTTACTGCGATCGCACGGCTTTAACCAACGCCTGACAAGCACGCAAGAAAACTCCTACATCCACGCCCACAGCAACAAACTGCACGCCAGTTGCAATCCATTGCTGGGCAATTTCTGGAGTGTCGGCAAATGTCCCCGCTGCTTTGCCAGCCTGACGGATAGTTTCTACTCCAGTCCGCATCAACTCAACAACACGGGGATCTCGTACTTGTCCGGCAATTCCTAAAGATTGCGATAGATCGTAGGGACCGAGAAAGATAACATCAATGTGGGGAACGCTGGCAATTTCTGCTAAGTTATCAATACCTTGTTTGCCTTCGACCTGAACGACAACCAAAGATGTTTCATTTAACTGCTCGATTCTTTGCGTTCCGGCGGCTGTGTACACCCCGGCACGGGTATAAAGTGACAACCCTCGCGCCCCCAATGGACTGAACTTTGCTCCCCTTACTACTGCTTCCGCGTCGGCTTTCGTCTCGATTTGCGGCACTTGTACCCCTGCACTACCAACATCAAGCGCTCTTTGGATCTGGGCTGGATTGTTCTGACTGACACGGATAATTGGTGCTAACCCCACGCAGTCAGCAGCGCGACATAAATCTTCCGCTATTAGAGTATTAAGAGAACCGTGTTCTAAATCGATAACAACAAAATCCAAACCTGCATGTCCGCAAATTTCGATAAATGCCGGATAAGCGCAGTTGGTAAATAATCCCAAGACAACCTCGCCCTGGTGTAATTTGTGTTTGAGTTGGTTTTGATACATAGTGGGTAGTGGTCATTGGTCATTGGTCATTGGTCACTGCTCACTGCTCACTGTTCCCTGCTCCCTGATTATGCTTTATACCTATCCACCTCTTCATGCTGGAATTTTACTCAAACGCTATAAGCGCTTTCTGGCTGATATTGAGCTGGAAACGGGGGAAGTGGTAACGGCACACTGTGCAAATACTGGTCCCATGACGGGGATTTGTACGCCTGGAAGTCGGGTACTAGTGTCGTATAGCTCAGTTACCACGCGCAAATTACCTTATACTTGGGAGGCGATTGAAGTCAACGACAACGAGCCTACCTGGGTAATTGTGAATACTGCTTTACCCAATCGTATTGTCAAGCTGGCGCTGGCACAAAAACTATTTCCCGAACTCGGTAGCTATAGCCAAATTCGCTGTGAAGTCCCCTATGGTGCAGATCGTAAAAGTCGCGTAGACTTTTTATTGACTGGCGATCGCCCGATTTATATTGAAGTTAAAAGCACGACATGGGCGCAGCAAAGATTAGCTATGTTCCCTGATACCGAAACGATACGAGGACAAAAGCATTTACGAGAGTTGAGCGCGCTTTTGCCTCACGCAAGGGCAGTCATGTTTTATGCTATTAACCGGGGTGACTGTACGCAGTTTGCTCCTGGTGATGCTGCCGATCCAGTCTACGGTCAACTGTTGCGTGAAGCTATGCAACTAGGTTTGGAGGTTTTGCCTTGCCGCTTTGAGGTAACTCCGGTTGGAGTGCGCTATTTGGGTTTGGCAGATCTAAAAATATGAATGTATCGATAATTTGCAGTTAACTCTAACTTGATTGAAATCTATGACTTCATCTTTACAATCTTTCATGGTAATTGATAAATAATAACTACCGAGAACTAATTTTTTGCCTGCATTTTTTTTGACTCGCGATCGATAATCAAAATCATCCAAAATTTAAATATTAAAACAGCAAGATTATATGTTTAATTTTTAAATTTATTTGTGAATAGTAAAAAGATATATGTATCTAACTGCTGTACGTTCAATTTCAGTTATAGGATACACTTCTAACTTCTAACTTATGACTTCCGAGTTCCTCATGACCGCTACTACTCTAAAACAGACGATCTTACAGCACATGAATCAGCAATCTAGCAGTGCCACCAAGACATTAAATTTATTGAGTATTGGTCAAAGAGGAGTTGGCAAAACAGTGTTTTTGGCTGGCAGCTACATCGAACTGCATTCGGGTTTTACAGCAGAACGCCCGCAAAAATTATGGTTTGATAGCCACAACAGTCAAGAGCAAGAAAAGATTGAAAAAGTTCTTAACTATATTACGCAAACAGGTCAATATCCGCCCCCCACAATGAAAATTGCCAATTTTAACTTTAGTTTGAAGCGTCATGGCTGGTGGAAAACCAAGACTCTCTGCGATTTTAGTTGGTGGGATTTACCAGGGGAATCTTGCGACTTTAATAACCCTAAATATCAAAAACTCGTGTTGAGTTCTCATGGTTGTTGTGCGTTTGTTAATGCAGAAGCGTTAGTAAATAATGCTGCTTACCTACCACAACTAACGCAAACGATCGATCAAGTAGCA
Organism: Chroococcidiopsis sp. [FACHB-1243]; assembly: GCF_014696895.1. Taxonomy (NCBI): domain Bacteria; kingdom Bacillati; phylum Cyanobacteriota; class Cyanophyceae; order Chroococcidiopsidales; family Chroococcidiopsidaceae; genus Chroococcidiopsis; species Chroococcidiopsis sp. [FACHB-1243]. The sequence goes on from NZ_JACJQX010000004.1 coordinate 166,494, forward strand.
GCGATCGCCTCTTTAGTCAACCAACATAATATCAAATACGCGATCGCCCTAGTTTTTACCAAATGCGATTTACTCGCCCCAGAACCGTTAAGCTTGCTACAAATCGAGGAAAAAATTCAACCTCTCCTATCTCGTCTAGATGCAGCCAAAGCGAACTATCAAAAATTTTACTCTGCCATCCCGCTAGTCACGTTTGCAGGCGTACCCCAACTTAAACCAACTGGTGCAGCTACACCGATTCTATGGCTTGTATCAGAGTTGAAAAGACTACACCAAACGCAACCCAAACAAGATCTGGGCAGTGGTTTAAAGCAACAGCTACTTTCTCCCGTTCAGCAAACGTTTATTTTCAAACAGATGCTCGGTAGCAAAAGCCTACCCCTAATCCTATCAGGTATAGGTATCTTAGGAGTTGTAGGAATTGCTGTCACCTCATTGTGGGGCGGAAAACCACTAGCGATCGCACCCAAAGCTGCTTCAGACACAGACAGCAAAATTCAAGCCTACGAGCAACTTCTACAAAACGATCCCGGCAATTTTGATGCCTTAGTCGAGCTAGCAAACCTACGTATCCAACAAGGACAACCAAATTTAGCCATTCCGTTAATGGAAAAACTCGTCAGGCAAGAGCCAGAAAGACTGGAACTCCAATTGAATTTAGCTCAGCTTTACAAACTAACCGAACAACTGCCAAAAGCAGAATCCACTTACGATCGCGTCCTCTTACAAGAAAAAGACAATGTTGCAGCTTTGGTAAATAAAGCCCTAATCCGCATCGAACAAGGCGATCGACAAACTGCCAATCGCCTCTTTTCACAAGCAGAAAAAGCTGCCCCACCCAGTTTGAAAGCCAAAGTGCGCGACATTGCTAAAAATAGCCTTTCTAGCAGGGAGTAGGGAGCAGGGAGTAGGGAGCAGAGGGGTAGAGGGGCAATTACCAATTACCCATTACCCATTACCCATTACCAACTACTACAAACTCGTCAGTAATCTTGCCTTTCTGAGTAAAAATTTCAGCACGGTTTCTTCTTGGGCAACAATATCTGCATTAACTTCCATTCCAGGTTTGAGCGAGTAGGTGCGATCGCCTTTGACTAGATAAGGTTTTTCTGGCTGAATCGTGACTTCGTAGTATGGTGAGGCAGTATTGGGTGATTGAGTTTGGGGGACGATCGCGTCGGCAGAAATCGCCCTTACCGCACCTCGTAGAATACCGTAATCGGGATAAGGATAGGCAGAAATCCGCAACTGCACTCTTCCGGTTTTACAGTCTGCAACTGCCGCTTTCTGGCAGATTTGAATACTACTGATGTCTTGAGCAGCTACTCGCGCTTTAATTGTTAGCGCCGCTTGACTGGGAGCGATCTGCGCGATCGATTGCCCTACATTTACGACTTGTCCGGGGTTGCGTAACTCCAGTTTCAAGACTTTACCAGCGTCAGGAGTTAAGAGAACGGCTTTTTTCAGCTCGTGCTGGACTTGCTGTAGTTCTCTAGCGGCGCGCTCGATCTCATTTTCTAGGGCAAGACGACGTTGACGCAACACCTCTCGGTCTTTGTTTAAATTAGCGAGGGAGATCTCGCCCTTGGCTCGCTCTTGGGCAACTTGTTCTGTTGCCATGGCGATCGCTGCACTTGTAGGATTTAGCGCGGCTTTGGCTCCTTTGAGTTTAGCTTCAGCGGCAGCAAATGCTTGTTCTTTTTCTTTGATTTGTAACTGCGTCACTGCTCCTGTATTTGCCAATTGCTTAAATTGTTCCATCTCAACTTTCGATAACTCTAGTGCTGCTGTTGCTTCTTGCACTTGAGCTTGGGATGTGATTTGTCGATCCTGATATTCCCGCTGATGGCTTTGCAGTTGGGCAGTAGCCGCCGCAACATTGCGCCCGATTAAGCCTGACTCAAAGTCACGCTGTCTTTTGAGGGATAGTAATTGAGCATCAATTTGAGCCAGTTGCAGTTCGTTATTTTGGATGCTGCCCGTCACCTGTTGCTGTTTTGTCAAGAGTTGAGCGTTATCAATAATTGCGATCGCCTGTCCTTTTTTGACTGATTGGTTTTCTTTAACCAAAATCTGTTGTATGGAACCAGCGATCGCGGCTTGGACTATTCTCGTCTCTCCTGCCGGACGGATAGTAGCAGCAGACTTTACCATTGCTTTGTAATGAATCGTAGCCGCCAGAGCCAGCCCTATAGCTACTGTACCGAGCAGCAACAACCCGCCTAAAGTCGTCCACAGGCTAATAGGCGGGAGAAACTCATTACTCTGCACTGGACGTAAGAAAGCAGGATTTGCTTCAGTTGGTGGGTTCTTGGGTGTGTCCTGGCGGACTAAACGCAAGACACTGTTTTTACTTTGTTCCGACTGCATTAGCTAGTACTTAATAGTTTTCCATCGGGCAGGAAACAGGGAATAGGAGTGGGTGACAGCTATTTTCTTCACTTCAAATATTGCCAACTTGAAAGTTCATAATTCTTGATTTTTAGCTTTGGTTTTTCGGTTTAATTTTCCTGACAAAAAGAATTTTTATTTGTGTAATTTGATGCCAAAATTGCTATTGGCAGCAAAATCATAAAGAATTTTGGTTTAAATTGCAACATATTTTTTGTAAGTCTAGAATTTTAAGTATCGCTACTGTACAGCAACTTTATTTGAGTTGTAAATCAATCGAAGATCGATCGGACAATTGGAGAGCATTGCCTGCAATCAAGGCAAACAATTAAGCAGTATTGCATTTGTTCTCAAGACATTAAGGTTTATTAATTTGCGATCGCGGCTTTGTGCAGTTGATTACACTATCTGAGTCTCGAGCAAACAAAGTCTTGAGCAAATTCAGACAAATTTTTGATTCTTCTAGACATTTCAACAGAAACGCTTCCATCTGTTTGTCTGAGAAATAGTCAGATTAATTGTAGAACCAAAAAACGTGAAACAACAGCTTGTTCTCCAACACAGTGAAGAAGATTGCGGCGCTGCTTGTCTTGCCGCTATTGCTAAATTCTACGGACGACTGCTGAAAATTAATAGTGTTAGAGAAGCGGTGGGTACGGGACCGCAAGGGACAACGCTGCTAGGTTTGCGTAGAGGTGCAGAAGCTCTAGGCTTTAATGCTCGTTCTGTTAGAGCATCTCCAGAAATTTTGTGGAAGCTGCAACAACTCCCCTTACCAGCCATTATTCACTGGAAAGGCAATCACTGGGTAGTTTTGTATGGTAAGCAGGGGAAAAAATACACGATCGCCGATCCAGCGATTGGAATGCGTTATCTGTCGCGCATGGAGTTGCTAGAAGGCTGGACAGATTGGATTTTGCTGCTACTAGAACCCGATCCCGTCCGCTTTTACGCTCAAGCCGGAGAACAAGACAATCGATTTGAACAGTGGATACAACGACTTTGGGTATATCGCGCCATTCTTGCCGAAGCTGTTGGGTGCGCGATCGCCGTTGGTTTACTATCTTTAGCGACTCCGTTTCTACTCCAAATCTTGACAGATGACGTGCTGATTCGGGGCGATCTTCAACTACTAACATCTGTAGTACTGGCAGTCATTGTACTGAGTTTCATCAGGCGTGGTTTGGCACTGGTGCAAAGCAATTTGATCGCTCATTTCGCTCAGAGAATAGAACTAGGTTTAATTCTAGAATTTGGACGGCAAATTTTACGATTGCCCCTACTTTACTATGAGTCACGGCGCAGTGGAGAAATTGTTAGTAGGCTGCGAGATATTCAAGAAATAAATTTATTGCTTTCGCGAGCTATTATCAGTTTACCAGGAGAGTTATTTGTCGCTATAGTTTCTTTTATTTTCATGCTAATTTACAGTCAAAAACTGACTTTGTTTGCTGTATTTTTAGCAGGCGCGATGACTTTATCGACAATTTTATTTTTGCCAAGCTTGCAGCAAAAAACTCGTAAACTATTAGTAACAGAAGCAGAAAATCAAGGAATTTTAGTAGAAACATTCAAGGGAGCGCTAACACTCAAAACAACTGCTGCAGCTCCCCAGTTTTGGGAGGAATTTCAAAGTCGTTTCGGTCAACTAGCGAATCTCGCATTTGGGACAATGCAAATCGGTATTGTCAATAATACCTTTTCTGGGCTAGTTGCAGACGTGGGTGGAGTAGCTCTACTCTGGTTTGGTAGTACTTTGGTTATAGGTAAAGAACTCAGTCTCGGTCAGCTCTTAGCTTTTACTACCTTAAATCGCAACGTAGCTACATTTGTCATATCCTCACTCGATTTTGTCGATGAGTTCGCTCGGATTGAAACTGCTAATTCTCGCTTGCAAGAAGTGATTACCCATCCACCAGAAATCAAAGATGAAAAGCAAAAACCTTGGGTAGATATTTCCGATACAGCCGATATTGCCTGTTCTAAAATTGAGTTTCATTATCCTGGTAGAACAGATGTCGTGCAAGATTTTTCGCTGACTATTCCTGGAGGTCAAGTTGTAGCACTGATTGGTAAGTCAGGTTGCGGTAAAAGCACGGTAGCTAAACTGATTGCAGGTTTGTATACGCCACAGTCGGGTAACATTCGGATTGGAAGATATAACATTCAAGATATTTCGTTAGACTGCCTGCGACAACAAACAATTTTAGTACCTCAAGAACCGCATTTTTGGAGTCGTTCGATTATTGAAAACTTTCGGTTAGGAATGCCCCACGTTCGCTTCGATCAAATTGTCAGAGCGTGCGAAATTGCCCAAGCAGATGAGTTTATTGCCAAGTTATCTGATAAGTATCAAACAGTTTTAGGTGAATTTGGCGCGAGTCTCTCTGGCGGACAAAGACAAAGATTGGCGATCGCCCGTGCTATTGTTAACAATCCGCCCATTTTAATTCTTGACGAATCCACGGCAGGGTTAGATCCGGCGAGTGAATCGCAGGTGTTAAATCAGTTGCTTCACCATCGTCGCGGCAAAACCACAATTTTGATCAGCCATCGTCCTCGCGTAATTAATTTAGCTGACTGGGTTATCTTCCTGCGTCAGGGGAGAATGTATGCTCAGGGAACGATCGCAGAATTGCAAGCGCACCCTGGGGAGCATATAGAATTTTTGCATCCGTAAACAATCCATAACAATCTATGTAGATCCCCCAACCCCCTTATAAAGGGGCATTAATCTCCATCAGCAACAGCCAGAAATTCAACTATATTTGCACCCAAGCAAAACCTTTTGCTGTATCTTTAAAACGCAACCGCCGATCGCGAAGTAGCATAGATCCTGTAGATATGTGTCGGAAGAGAGGAATGCGATCGCTATGGGGATGACCCTGACAGAAAAAATCTTAGCTAAAGCCTCCGGTCGAAACGCGGTCGAACCAGGGGAAAATATCTGGGTGGATGTTGACTTGTTGATGACACACGATGTTTGTGGACCTGGAACTATCGGTGTCTTCAAGCGCGAGTTTGGTGCAGATACAAAAGTATGGAACCCTGAAAAGATCGTTCTCATCCCAGACCACTACATCTTTACCGCCGACGAACGCGCCAATCGCAACGTAGATATTCTACGCGATTTCGCCCACGAACAAGGAATTAAATACTTCTACGACATCACCGATCGCAGCAACTTTAAAGCTAACCCAGATTATAAAGGGGTCTGTCACATTGCCCTCGCCCAAGAAGGGCATACCCGCCCCGGGGAAGTTTTATTTGGGACTGACTCCCACACTTGTAATGCTGGCGCTTTTGGTCAATTTGCTACAGGAATTGGTAATACCGATGCAGCATTTATTATGGGTACGGGCAAGTTACTAATTAAAGTTCCTGCCACAATGCGATTCGTCCTCGATGGTGAAATGCCCAATTACTTGTTAGCAAAAGACCTGATTTTGCAAATTATCGGCGATATTAGCGTCGCTGGAGCCAACTATCGGACGATGGAATTTGTTGGGGAAACCGTCAGCCGCATGACAATGGAAGACCGCATGACCCTGTGTAATATGGCGATCGAAGCTGGGGGCAAAAATGGCACGATCGCGGCTGATGATACCACCTTCGAGTACGTTCGCGCCCGTACCGATAAACCATTCGAGCCAGTCTACACCGACTCCGATGCCAAATTCTACAGCGATCGCCGTTACGATGTCTCGCAGTTAGAGCCAGTTGTCGCTCAACCCCATTCTCCAGATAACCGCGCCCTTGCACGAGAATGCAGCGATGTCAAGATCGATCGCGTGTATATTGGCTCCTGCACGGGGGGTAAAACTGAAGACTTTATCCACGCCGCCCATATTTTCAAAGGACAGCAAGTCAAAGTACCTACCTACCTCGTACCTGCTACGCAAAAAGTCTACAACGACTTGTTTACGATCAAGTATGAAGGGCAGACTCTATCAGAAATCTTCCTGCAAGCTGGGTGTATGGAACCAGCTGCACCCTCCTGTGCCGCTTGTTTAGGGGGACCAAAAGATACTTTCGGGCGGATGAACAAGCCAGAAGTTTGCGTTTCTACGACTAATCGTAACTTCCCCGGTCGCATGGGTGATAAGTCAGCGCAAATTTATCTCGCTTCCCCCTACACCGCCGCCGCTTCTGCCTTGACAGGTTACGTTACCGATCCGAGAGAATTTTTGTAAGTCGTAAGTCGTAAGTTGTAAGTTAAGATTCTGTCTCTTACCTCTTACTGCTTACTTCTTGCCTATTACCAATTACCGTTATCAGGAAAAATTACAATGAATTTGCGAAATTTAGTTAGAACCTATAATTATTTGAGTCCGCAGCAAAAAATTGTGATGGCGATCGCGGCAGTTTTAGGTGGTGGAGTCTTGCTGTGCATTCCTTTCTTATCGCTACAGCCATCTCGTCCACCTGCTGTGAGTACAGGTGGTGCTGTTGGTAATCCAAACGGCGGACAAAATCCTTCCGGGGAAAACAACACCGAACCAAGTCAAGCCGCACCGCTTGACACGGCAAATCCCATCGATCTTCCTGCTGATAGCACTGCTGGAACTGAATCGGGTAGCGAATCTGCTTTTGGTGGAACTAGTACAAACTCCTCTAGTGGCGGTGGTAGTAGTACTCTAGATACCACAGATCCGCTAGATGAAAGAGTCGCAAATCAACGGCGATCGCCTGCGTCGTTGAACGATTCTTTATCCAATAATGTAGACAACCCTTACTCTCAATCGACAATGGGTCGATACCAGTCTCCTACTAGCATCAGCAACAGTCCCTATAGTGCTAGTCCTGGCAGTAGTAGTAATTTATCAACTGCCTACGGTCGTGGTGCTGGTGGCTCGTCTGCATCTTCGTCATCGTCCCGGTTATCTAATCTCGAACCTGCTAAAGGCAACAACTTTACCTATCTCAACCCCTTCAGCCCGAATAGCGGTAATGGAACGACAGGCGCTAATTCCAACGCGACAAACCTTCCTGGTAATACCTCAGCCATTCCCAGCCAAAGCGCGATCGCTCCTAGCGGCTTGAGTGGTAATAGTAATGGCATGAGTGCTTCTCCTCGCAATGGTTCTAGCAGTGTTGCTCCACAAACATCTGCTCCCACCAGCCAGCAAAATCCTTCCTTCCCTTCTTCCCCAGGCAACACTCAGTCAGCGCCAAATCTTTGAGGAAGGGAGCAGGGAGCAGGAAGTAGGGAGCAGGGGAGATTTTGATTCCGAATTCCGAATTCTCTCCACTACACTCCATACCCCACACCCTTTCTTCACGCACCACTTTCTTACCCCTCATTCCTTGTTAAAAATGTTTCTACTTCTGCGGCGGTGGGTTGGGCGGCGATCGCGCCTGGTTTGGTTGTCGTCAGCGCCCCTGCCGCACTAGCATAGGTGACAACCTGTTTGGCAATTGCGGCATCAGCGAGGCTGTGAATACCCCGTTGACATAGTTGGTGGACGAAGCCAGCTACAAAGCTGTCACCCGCACCAGTGGTTTCGACGACAGGGACGGAAAAACTAGGGGCTTTACCCTCATTTTCTGACAAACAATAAGCGCAACCATTTTCTCCATCCGTGATCAGCACTCCTTCGACGGTATTGAGGCGATAGGCGATCGCCCCTGGATCGGCTGTTTGGAACAGCAAGAGTGCTTCTTCTTTAGAAAGTTTGAGAAAATCGACGTGCGGCACGATTTCTAAGATTGTCGCTACAGCTTTATCGGGATCTTGCCAAAATACTGGTCGCCAATTGACATCTAGCAAAATTTTGGCGTTGTATTGGTCTGCGAGTTGTAAAGCGCGGCGGACGCTAGCACCACTTTGAGGATAGGCAAGTTCTAAAGTTCCCAAGACGAGAAAATCAGCGTCCTCAAATAGGGATATAGGCAAAGCAGACGCTTGTAGATGCGTATCGGCAAATTCTGCCGTGTCGTAGTCGGCAAAACCTGCAAAAATGCGATCGCCCGACTCAGTGCGGGTAACATAGATTTGCCTTGTTGGTGCTGTGGGATGGCGTTGAATCCCCGTCGTATCGACTCCTACAGTTTGCAGTAACTCTACTAAGGTATTTCCTGGTTCGTCTTTACCCACACAGCCAATGAAACTAGAAGTTGTACCGAGTTTGACCAAAGCACAGGCAACATTAGCAGGTGCGCCACCAGGATAGGGTGTCCAAGACTCAACTTGTTCGAGCGATCGCCCTAGTTGATCGGCAATGAGATCGAAGAGAATTTCACCCAAGCACAGCACGCGAGAATTACTCATTCCAGCCAGCATTTAATGAATGTACGACTTTACCAATACCCTACAACAGAAACTGTTGTCAGTTGTCAGTTGTCAGTGGTAATGGGTAGTTGGTAATGGGTAATGGGTAATTGGTAGTTGGTAGTTGTCCCCCTTGTCTCTCTTGTCCCCCTTATCCCTTCCTGCTCCCTGCTCCCTACTCCCTACTCCCTCTTTAAGTAACAAATATTACTTAATTAAGCTTTACTAAATTTATTACAGTTCTCTTTTTGCTCCAATGTCAACTTATAGAGCAAAAATACTAGTCGAACTTCTAAAACGATAGAGGATCGTCACTAGAAGAATCCTCTAGAATTGAAAGAGGAGCGTGAGTAGATCTACTAAGGAAAAAATACTTCATGGCTGGTGGCGAGTCTCAAAACCCTGTTTCCCTGTCAGAAAGAGAGCTACAAATCATCGATTTGGTAGCTGCTGGCTTGACCAATCAGGAAATAGCAGAAAAGTTGGAAATCAGCAAGCGTACTGTTGACAATCACATTAGTAATATTTTGACCAAAACAGCTACAGAAAATCGCGTATCTTTGGTGCGATGGGCTTTACAGTGGGGAAAAGTCTGTCTTAACGATGTTAACTGCTGCCCTTTACCCGTGAGTGGCGATCGCGAAGTTTTCTAGCAATTAAATTTTCTAACAATAGTCGAGTCGCGAAATTTCGCGGCTCGACTGCTTTAAAGTAGTAAGCGCTAGATTAAGAGAAAAGTCTCCGATCGGGCTGCTACTAGCGGTGTTGGTATGAACAATTTTGCCCCAGACAACATTTTTGAATCGTTAATCCCTTGGTTCAATTTTGAGGAGAATATTCCTCAACCTACCCAAGACACGGATTTAGTCAAGCATCTTCCCTTTGTTCCTGGGTTGAAAGAACTGTTGATGCTGAGGCAAGTTCATGCACTAGAACACGCTACAGTTTGGCTCTTAAGCCAGTCAGGGCGATCGCCATATCCTCGTTTTTCATCCCAGCAAACAGACAACGAATCGTTAGGCGGTCTATCTACCGAACGAGGCTTTTACATTTACGGTCAGGTGAATAAAATCGAACTACAGCGGGCAGTGCTGGCTGCCCTTCAGCGTCTTACCAATGGAGAGTGGAATTTAGCCGTGCATCCCCGTTGTGGTACGAATGTGTCGGTAGGATTGTTGCTAGGCTTGGGATTAGTCATGGGTATGCATCTGCTGCTACCGCGATCGCCGATCGAGCAGATGTTGGGGTTAGGAGTAGCAGCAACAGCCGCCGCCAATTTAACCCCCGAACTGGGAATGCTAGCACAGCGCTATGTCACGACGGCGATTCCTTTCAATTTAGAAATAGTTGAGATCGCAGATGTTCGCGACGAAACCGGACGCACTGCCCATTTTATCCAAGTTCGCTGGCGGGAATCAGTTTATTAGTGACTAGTGACTAGTGGCTGGTGACTAGTCACTCACGAATGACCAATGACCGCTTTAGACAAATAACTTAACAGTTGATTGTGAGATTACCAAAACATTGTATCTTGATGCTATTAACCCGCTCGATTAGCAATTATCTATAACAGGGAAGATACTCATGGTTGAACGTGGTTCTAAAGTGCGGATCTTAAGAAGAGAATCCTACTGGTATCAAGATGTTGGTCTTGTTGCTTCTGTTGACAAAAGCGGCATCAAGTATCCAGTCATCGTTCGCTTTGATAAAGTGAACTATGCTGGCGTAAATACTAACAACTTTGCTGATTTTGAACTTCTAGAAATAGAAAAACCAAAAGCTAAAGCGAAGAAAACTACACCTACGGCTTCTGGTGGTCAGCAAACTCCAATTCAGGAAGATATCCGCAAAACAGGACAAGCTGGACAATCTACAGCTAAAGGTACTGCCGTACAAGAATCCGGTAGTAGCGATCCACTGGCAGAAGGTGGTGGCAATCAGGGAACCGAAAAACGATAAATCGTGCCTGAATTGCCAGAGGTAGAAACAGTTCGACGGGGTGCAAATCAAGTCACCCTGAATCGAGAAATTACGGGTGGGGATGTGTTGCTCGATCGCACCATCGCCTACCCGTTTTCTGTGGTAGATTTTCTCAACGGGATCTCGGGAAAAGCGATCGCCCAATGGCATCGACGCGGGAAGTATCTGCTGGCAGAGTTAGTGCCAGTTACCAGTTACCAGTTACCAGTTACCACCAACTCCCGACTCCCTAGTACGGGCGCACAGCAGTGCGCTCCTACCGACTCCCGAACGTGGTTGTGTGTCCATTTACGAATGACTGGACAGTTATTATGGCTTCCACAGGACGAGCCTTTACACAAACATACGCGAGTCCGATTATTTTTTGCCGAGAATTGGGAATTACGCTTCGTCGATCAACGCACCTTCGGACAGATGTGGTGGGTTCCTCCAGAACGAGTAGTTGAATCAGTCGTGACGGGATTGGCAACATTGGGTCCCGATCCGTTTTCTCCAGATTTTTCTGTGGAGTATTTTGCGGCAAAATTGCGCGATCGCCGTCGTCCGATCAAAAATGCCTTATTAGACCAATCAATCGTTGCAGGAATCGGTAACATCTACGCTGATGAAGCGCTGTTTCGCGCTGGCGTGCAACCCCAGACTTTATGTGCGGATTTGCGATCGCCACAAATATCGCGCCTGCGAACCGCCATTCTTGAAGTGTTAGAAGCGAGTATCAACGCTGGTGGCACGACTTTTAGTAATTTTCTCAACGTTCAAGGCGTTAACGGTAATTATGGCGGTGTAGCTTGGGTTTATAACCGAGCAGGCAAACTCTGCCGCATCTGCAATACTCCCATACAAAAGCTACGTTTAGCTGGGCGATCGGCTCACTTCTGTCCGCAATGCCAGAAATAGTGGTGCGTGGTCATTTGTCATTTGTCATTTCTGTTCCCTAGTCACCAGCCACTAGTCACTAGTTACTCTCCACTGACAACTGATAACTGTAAAATGCGAAAAGAAATAGTTTAGCAATTTGAAAGAGCAGCATATGGCGATTAAAAGAGGGGATATGGTTCGTGCCGTGCGCGAACAGCTAGAAAATAGCCTAGAAGCAAAAGCTAGCGATTCTCGCTTTCCCAGCTATATTTTTGAAACCAAAGGAGAGGTTTTAGATATTAAAGGTGACTATGCGTTAGTCGTATTTGGACACGTACCAACTCCGAATATTTGGTTGCGAGTCGATCAACTAGAGTCATTCAAGTAATTTCAAAGAGATCTCCCAACTGAGATAAAAATAGGGCTTTAAATTCCCCCCTTTTTCATGGAAGTTAGGGGGGAGCGAGATCTGAAGCTTCAAGTGCGCAAATTATAAAGGAGACAAAACTGTAGTTTCAGGGTTACACCAGGGGTTATACTCAGTTAGCTAATTCTCTGGCGGATTGTAAAAAGGCGATCGCTTTTTGACAATCTTAGGATTAGCTACGACTGTATTTAAGAAACTTTGAACTAAATGACAAATATTTCGGCTGATACCCGCATTCCTTTTCCATGCCACCTTGTCTATGCTACATACCGAGATAAGCTGAACGATCTCATTCCCTACATGCACAACGTGCGATCGGTTCAAATCAAATCTCGGCGTGAAGAAAATGGTAAAGTTTACACAATCAATGAATGGCATGGTGGCGGTGAAATTCCTACCGCAGCCAGAGCAATTCTCAGCGAAGATATGCTTTCGTGGACGGAATACAATACTTGGGATGAATCAAAGCTAACGTTGGAATGGCAAATAAAAACTCATGCTTTCACAGAAGCCGTACATTGTGGTGGGAAAAATCAATTCATTGCTGAGGGCGATACAACTTTAATTCAGAGTCGGGGAGCAATGAGTATCGATCCGCATCAGATTAAGGGAGTCCCTTGGTTTCTGACTGGAACTATAGCCCATGTGGTTGAGGATTTTTTAGGTAAAAAAATCGAACCTAATCTATTACAAATGAGCGAAGGCGTACGTCATTTTTTAGAACAAGTCACAAAAAATCGATCGCTTTGACACGGATTTTCTCTAACTTCTGTGCTTGGGCGATCGCCAGTTCATCTCTGCTGCGTCAAGATGTCAACCGCTACTTCTTTATGAGGATTCGCGAGAGTAAAAATCCGCTAGAGTAGAACACAGTGCCAAAGAATACGCCATATTCATCTCGGCATCTTACTCCAGCTGACAATGAGTTATTTAGAGACAACAGCAAAGTTTTACTCCGAAGTCGCAGAAACACCCCAAATCGGTCTATGCTGCGTGCAAAGCAGTCCCCTGCAACTACCCGGACTCAAAATTCCCCTGGTAATGCAGGAGATGAACTACGGTTGCGGTACAACCGTTCACCCTACTGAACTAGCCAACCAACCGATAGTACTATATGTAGGCGTTGGCGGTGGTTTAGAGGCATTACAATTCGCTTATTTTTCTCGTCGTCCTGGTGCAGTGATTGCTGTCGATCCAGTTGTAGCCATGTGCGAAGCAGCTACACGGAATTTACAAGCTGCTGTGACAGAAAATCCTTGGTTCGATCCTAGTTTTGTCGAAATTCGGGCAGGTGATGCTTTTAATCTCCCGATGCCAGATGCATCTGTGGATGTAGTAGCGCAGAACTGTCTGTTTAATATATTTGAGCCAGCAGATTTAACTCTTGCCTTAAAAGAAGCTTGGCGAGTGCTAAAACCAGGCGGACGCTTGCAAATGAGCGATCCAATTGCCACTCGTCCGATTCCAGTTCACCTACAGCAAGATGAAAGACTGCGGGCGATGTGTCTGTCAGGCGCACTTACATACGATGAGTATACTCAGACGATTGTAGATGCTGGTTTTGGACAAGTTGAAATTCGGGCGCGTCGTCCCTATCGGTTGTTAGATTGTCATACATATAACCTGCAAGAAAATTTGCTTTTAGAAAGCCTCGATTCTGTATCCTTCAAAGTACCAATCCCTGATGATGGAGCCTGTATTTTTACAGGAAAAACAGCTATTTATGCTGGTACAAAACCCTTTTTTGATGACTCAGCCGGACACGTACTTCAACAAGGAATTCCAGCCGCAGTCTGCGACAAAACAGCAGCCAAACTCGCTGCTTTGATGCCAACTGAAGTTATAGTGACTAATTCGACTTGGCACTATACTGGGGGCGGATGTTGTTAGTTGATAGTTAATAGTTAATGGTTGATGGTTGATGGTTGAGATGAATCGAAAATTGACCATTAACTATCGATCGCAAAAGAAAAGTGCTTGTCAAATCATGATTCAAACATCAATTACACCTTTCGCCCGTAAATTAAAATTTCCTTTAACTAAAAGTCAAATCAAAGTTTTACAAATAAATTTAGGTAAGCGCTGTAACCTAGCTTGCACTCATTGTCATGTTGAGGCAAGTCCAAAACGGACAGAGGAACTGTCACCCGAAATTTGCAGTCAATTAATTCAAGTTATCGAACGATTTCCTGAAATTCAAATTGTCGATCTAACTGGTGGTGCACCAGAAATGAATTACGGTTTCAAACCTATAGTTGAAGCCGCACGCCAACATGCTAAGCAAGTTATTGTTAGATCTAATTTAACGATTTACTTTGAACCTGGTTTTGAAGATTTGCCAGAATACTGCACTCGACATCAAACGAGAATCGTTGCTTCACTCCCCTGCTATATGGCTACCAATGTGGATAAAATGCGAGGACAAGGAGTTTTCGACGCTTCGATCGCAGCAATACAAACCCTAAATCGATTGGGTTATGGTAAAGAGCCTGAATTAATTCTCGACTTGGTATACAATCCTCAGCTACCAGTCAGCGATCGCTTCTCTCTGACTCCCGACCAACATAAGCTAGAAAAGGATTATAAAATCTTTTTAAAAGAACATTTCGGAATTACATTCAATAACTTATTTACAATTACTAACTTACCAGTAGGACGCACGCTAACGTATTTACAACGAAAGAAACTTTATGCTCCCTACTTAGAGTTTCTAGAATCTAATTTTAATCCGAATACAGTCGAACACTTAATGTGTCGGGATGAACTTTCTGTAGATTACTTAGGGAATATCTACGACTGTGATTTCAATCAAATGATGAATTTGCCTGCCAAAACTCGTGCTGGGGAAACTTTAACAGTAGCGAAAATTTTGGCAGCAGGAACTTTAGATGTAATCGATGAAATTCAAACCGCACCCTATTGTTACGGCTGCACGGCTGGGAGCGGTTCTAGTTGTGGTGGAGCGTTGACAGTGACCAGTGACCAGTGACTAGTGCAGCAGGAAGACAAGGGAGACAAGGGGGACAAGGGAGACAAGGAAGATAACTTACAAATGACAAATGACAAATGACGATTACTGCACTAGTAAAGCAACAGCATAGGCGCAGATCCCTTCTTCGCGTCCTTCGGGACCTAATTTTTCATTGGTAGTCGCTTTAATCCCAATTTGTTCTGGCTCCACTTGCAGAACGGTGGCAAGGCGATCGCGCATGGCTGTAATATGAGGTTTTAGTTTTGGGCGTTCTGCTACGACTACGGAATCGATATTACCAATTTGCCAACCCCGTTCTTGAATGAGTTGGTTGACTTTACTCAGTAGTACCAAACTATCTGCACCTTTCCATTGCGGATCGGACGGGGGGAAATACAAGCCAATATCTCCCAGGCTCAGCGCTCCCAGCATGGCATCCATAATCGCATGGGTGAGTACGTCAGCATCGCTATGTCCCAATAATCCCAATTCGTGCGGAATTTCCACTCCTCCCAAAATTAAACGGCGTTCTGTAGTTAGTTGGTGGATGTCGTAGCCGTTACCGATGCGAATTTTTTGCATAGAATGAGTTCCCTGTGAATATATGTAATTGAGTTGTTAATTATTGGCAATACAACTTTAAAACTTTGCGATCGCCAAAAAGAGATTTTAGATCGCCAACACTAATCTACCAGGCGCAATCAGTCATTTAGCCAAGTTGGGAGATTTTGTATAATCGCTCCCACAAATCTTTGGGATTTAACTGCTATGTCCTACACCCAAGAAATTAGTCGTGCTACGCCGGGATACCTAGTCATCCTGATCGATCAATCTTTCTCTATGTGCTATCCGTTTGGTTCCGCAGGCACTAAATCGAAAGAATGTGCCAAGGCGGTAAATCGGGTATTGCGCGAGACAGTCTTAGCCTGTACCGATGGCGAGGATATCAAGAATAGCTGCGACATCTCAGTATTGGGCTATGGCAAGCTAAAAGATGCAGCCGTCAATGCTTTTTCGGGAACATTAGCCGCGAAACCAGTTGTCACCATTCAAGAACTCACCGAAAATTGCTTGCGAGTCGAAACTATCAAAAGAAAAGTATCGGATGGAGCAGGCGGATTAGTGGAAATCGACGACCAATTTCCGATTTGGATCGAACCTGCGGCGGTGGGAGAAACTCCCATGACAGAAGCATTTGAAATGGCGCATCAGTTAGTCCAAGACTGGATTGAAACGCATCCCTCTAGCTTTCCCCCTGTTGTAATTAATATTACCGATGGTGAAGCCGACTCCCTACCCACAACCCGCAAAGCAGCTGAGGCACTCGCTGGACTAGAAACAGACGATGGCAAGACTTTGTTACTCAACGCTCATATCTCTGGCAATGCAGTACAAGAAGTCGTCCTTCCCGCTGCTCCCACTCAGTTACCCAAGGGAGATAGTTACGCTCAATTTTTATTTGAAACTTCTAGCGAATTGCCCCCAAATATGCTCGAACGAGCCGCGGCATCTGGGTTGAAACCAACTCCATACGCTAAAGGTTTTGTATATAATGCCAAACTCGAAACCCTGATTCAACTATTAGAAATAGGAACAAAAGCAGAATTTCGCGGGTAGATTATCTACCTAAATTCAATGTTTTATGAAATCCGCTATTTCTCTCTACCTAAAGTTGGCGAACTAGAGCAAAACATTCAAGATCGCTTTGAGAACAGCCCCGATGGTAGTTTAGTAGCTCTAGCAGACGGGGCTAGTACTTCGCTATACCCGCAAAAATGGGCGGAGATTCTCGTCAAATCTTTTTGTCATGTAGCAGAAAATCCGATTGAGAGTATCCGGCGATCGCATGAGGATTGGTTGCAGCCATCTCAAGAAATTTGGCGACAATATTACTTGACCAAACTTCAATCTCCTAATCGTAAATGGTGGCAAGGAGGCTCGGAAATCAAAAATCGCGGCTCAGCTACTTTTTTGGGGTTGCAACTACAAAACTTAGAGCTACAAAACTTAGAAGATTTTCCCAAAAGCCAATGGCAAGCTGTCGCCTTAGGAGATACTTGTTTATTTAAACTAGAGCAGGAGACTGGCAATCTCCTCACTTTTCCTATGACCGCTGCACGAGATTTTAGAGGCACAACACTCTGTTTTGAAAGTTTACCAGAATACACTTCATTTCCGCCTCAATTTGCCGCAGGATGGTACGAGTGCGGAGATATTTTTTTACTAGCAACAGATGCCTTATCTCAGTGGTTTTTAGCAGATTATGAAGCTCAAGGAGAAGATTGGAAAAATGTGTTTTATTTTCACAAACAGTATGATTTTGATTGTTTTATTAACAAACTCAGACAACAAAAACTGATTAAAAACGATGATACGACATTAGTAGTAATAAAAGTGAGTAGTCATTAGTCATTTGTGCGTGATTCGGAGATACTTTCTTTTCTACTCCCTGCTCCCTGCTCCCTGCTCCCTACTAACTGATTATGAAATATCCCAGTCGTTCGGAATACTGTAGCGCAATTCGCAATCCTCAATTTGCCTTTCGTAAAAAAGATCCTCAAACCAAAATTGAGCGTGACTTGGATGCAAGCTTGGTTATGGGAAAAGCAGTAGAAAAAATTAAGCCTGATGGGACTAAAGATATTTGGTCGGCTGCTGGAAGTTTCGCGATCGCTTTTAAATTTGAAACTTCGTCACCTCGCAAACTTTGGGCAGTGAGATGTTTCTACCGGAGTAACTTTGAGGTCAAAAATCACTATAAACAGGCTTTAACCCGATTAAAAAATAGTTCATGTCGAAATTATTTTGTAGATTCTACCTTTTTAGAAGCAGGAATTAGAGTACAAGGCGATTGCTACCCAATTTTGAAAATGGAATGGGTAGAAGGGGAAAATTTAAAAAAGTTTATTAAAGCAAATCTTGGGAAAAGAAATATTTTACTCTCTTTGGCAGAGCGATGGCGTGAATTATGTAAAAACTTATACGATGCTGGTATTGCTCACGGCGATCTGCAACATGGTAATGTTTTGGTAGTTAAATCTTTTCAACAGGTTTCGCTTAAACTCATTGATTATGACAGCCTCTACTTTTCAGAAGATCGCCACTCAGTTGATGATAATATCAAAGGATTGTCTGATTACCAACACCCTTTGCGAAAATCTTTAGAGACAAGATGTTTGGAAATTGATTTTTTTCCTCAATTGACAATCTATTTATCTATTTTGGCTC
The DNA here is from genome assembly GCF_014696895.1 of Chroococcidiopsis sp. [FACHB-1243]. Classification (NCBI taxonomy): domain Bacteria; kingdom Bacillati; phylum Cyanobacteriota; class Cyanophyceae; order Chroococcidiopsidales; family Chroococcidiopsidaceae; genus Chroococcidiopsis; species Chroococcidiopsis sp. [FACHB-1243]. The sequence continues at coordinate 184,620 of NZ_JACJQX010000004.1, forward strand.
TGGCAGAAGATAAAAAACTTTGGGAAGTTTATCAACTAGATGCTAGAGAAGGCTTGCTATTTTCACGAATAGATTTTCAAAATCCTGATACAGTAGATATCTTTAAATCTTTAGCTCAACTCTCCGATCCAATTCCAGAGTTGGCAAGAAAGATGAAGAAAATTTGTCGATTAAGAGAGTTTAGAAATATCCCTAACTTAGAAACCGTTCTTTCTAACGAACAGTGGGTAGAATTGCATCATGCGAATTCTGTCGAGCGACATTCTAGTTCTCATCAACTGCTCAATTCGATTGTTTCTTGGTTGAAGGAAAGATCCCCCCAACTCCCCTTAAAAAGGGGGGCTATGAGAGAGTGTACTGAAGTGGCTCAGGTGAGCGTACTGGCAACAAACCTAGAACAGGAGGCTATGAGAGAATCTGCTGAAGTCGAGCGGGTGAGCGTAGTTGCAACAAACTTAAAAAGCGATTCCGTGCGAGAATGCCCCGAAGTGCAAGGAGAAGATAGCTTGGAGCCAATAGTGAAAATAACTGCGCTTTCAAGTGAAATTCAACCAATTCAGTCTTTAGTTGAATCTCCAAAAAAGATAAGAGGATGGGACCCGCGATCGCTTAAGTCAGACTATATAAAATACATCAATCCAGTTAGCTCAATTCAAACTACTAGTACAAAAATATCGTCAATTCCTACTCAGTTTGGAACTTTGGTGAAGCAAAAAACGGAGAAACTGCTGAACTGGGTAAATAGTACAAAAGATAATGTCTTGAAAGCCTGTCATTCAGTTTTGAGAAATTTAGCCTTGCAGTGGCAAAACTTGAAGTCAACAATTGTGCAGGCGATCGCACCTATATTCAATCGGTTGGAACAAATTGATCGAGTTCACATTCCAACAAAACCTGTCATTCATCAACCAAAAATCATCGATACACGCAGTGGAGGACAAGAGGAGAGCAAAATTTCTGACTTGAGTTATGTTACTACTGCATCAACTGAATTAGCAAATCCATCTGTTCCTAAAATCGATCGCGCTCAAACCTCCATCCAGCTACAACCGTCCCAGCCAAAAACCCAAACAACTGCCCAAGTCGCCGCTCAACTAGGGTGTTCTTTGAGTTGGTGTCACGCTCAACGATACCAGCATCCAGATCGATTCTTAGCTGACACTCACTACTATAAGGATGCAGCAGGAATCGTGCATTGGATGGACGCGGGAATCGAGCAATTACGTTGTCTGAAATCAAAAAAAAGTCTGAAGTCACAAAAAAAATTATCTGGTATTCCAGCAAACTCTTTACCAACAAAAGAAGTCAGCCGTCGTCTAGGAGTTTCACCAGAATGGCTGACCAAAACTAAAGCCAAACATGCCTCCGACTTTGCGATCGAAATTCACTATCACACCGATGCAAGAAAAAGGTACTATTGGACTCCGAGAGGTATTCAGTTATTACAAAAACTGCTCGACGAGCAAAAACCGCTTGTAGTAGATGGTTATTAGCTTAGAGAAAAATACGTCATGTGTAGCGGCTTTAGTAATACAAAAGGGAGAAAATTTGATGCGATCGCCATCTACTCGATTATCTAAAATTTGGCTTGTTATCTCATATTCGGTTAATTGACCATAAATTTTGTAAGGGCGGGTTTATTGAGATATTGGTACTATGTCTGAAAATCTCTGTGAAAACCCGCCCCTACGGTGATATGGTTATTTGAACGGACTTGATATTACTACCACAATCCTCGGCGATCTGCGGGGTCGCCGTAGGGGTCTTCGCTAGCGGGGCGAACGTTCCCGTACTGCCCGTAATCCGCCGGATCGCCGTAGGGGTCTTCACTAGCGGGGCGAACGTTCCCGTACTGCCCGTAATCTGCCGATCTACCACCACCCATCATCTTCTTGGCAGCAATCGCTGCAATCCCAGCCATCGCTGCTTTTGCTAACGGATTACTAAATAAGTTGCCGCCTCTTTGACCGCCCATCATAGCCCCCGTAGCACCACCCATTAATTGACCGAGTAGGTCTGGTTGTTGCTGATGGATGCTACCCGTTGCGCGGGCGAGATAGTTGGGGTCTTGGAGGCGATCGTCTATGCCATCTTGGTTAAGGTCGGGAAAATCGTAGTTTTGCCCCCGCGCCTGCTGCTGAAGATATTGACCAAACTGCATCCGCTCTTGTGGAGACATGCGGCTAAAGGCTTCTTGTGCGGACTCTTGGTAAATATCAGGAGGTACGTGTCTGGATACTTGTTGATATCGATTATAAACTTCGTCGTCTGAATAGCCTTCGTGCGGTAAACCCTGTTCGTATCGATTCACGAAGTCTCTGTAGTCTCGCTCTCCATCCTGACCGCCAAACATATTTTGTAAAAAGTTCATTTTTCCTTCCTACTGTTTTATTTCACTTGCTGTTCTATACCTTTGCTGCCGCGAGTGTCACAATGCTGGCGCTGGCTGCAAGTCGGTCAAGTCGCGACCTGTCGATCTGTTGTTGTATCCTTGGAAATCTCGGTACTGACGCGCTTCCGATTCTGGAACTCGAATTCCCTCTGGTGGCGGCGTGACCCAATGAGGACGACCTTGAGCATCGCGATAATAAATCCGCCCGTTTTTGGAGAGGTAGTATTGTCCTTGCGGTCCTTGCCCTTTCCTATTTTTATGCTGATTGTAGATGTAGTAGAGTGCAGCAGCCCCACCCAAAATCGCGATTTTTTGTCCCGTAGACAGCCCCTTTCTCGCTTGGGGTTGGTTTGAAGGATAAGTTTGTGTTCTACCAACATTATCTGCAATAGGAGGCGGAGGTGCAGACGTGTTCTGACTGCCGCCACAGGCATTAAGAATTGGCAGTGTCAGTAATACCGTTAACACCAGTGCCATTATCTGCGTCCACTTCCGGCGGGGGTGGATTTTTTCCATAGATTTTCTGTTTCTCCCGATCTAGCTAGACTGTGCCGAGGGATATAGCAGTTTTGTAAATTCGCGCTATTGAAAAAATTCTTGTTCGAGCGGTGTTTGCAATACTATTTACAAACAGATTGTCTCAACAACGCAACTGCAATATTTCGTTCATCATGATTCAATAATTCGGGTAAGCCATCCTGCCAGCGATAGAAGTAGTAACTGCTACCGTATCAATCGAAATACGTACTGAAGTGGGGAATCAAAACTACGTCGCGACTTATTTCATATAAGTCAATATTCTTTCCCAAATGCACTGTGCAATCTAGCACAAAGCCTTGCTAGCAAGAATTTTTTTATAGAAAAATTGAATAATTCTATGGGGATATTTCTACTGATAGATAGCAAAGCTATAGATTTCAATTTAAATTTAAAAATACATCCCTATTACATAAAAAGAAATAGGCATTAAGTTCTAAGGGATCGAGGAAGTAAATTAGGATATGGCATACGTCAATAGACCAACTAACGATGCTGTTTCTGAACGCACCGTTACCAACACTCCCGTTGTCGATTACCACGATCGCATTCGCTGGGGTCCAATTATTTCAGGTATCGTAATTGCAATAGCAACTCAGTTGATTTTAAGTGCTTTATTTGCAGCGATTGGTGCAACCAGCATTGCGGGTTCTGGCGCACCAAGAACAAACGCTGCTGATGTTGCTGGTAACGTGGGAATTTGGTCGGCTATTGGTTTGTTAATTTCTTTGTTAATTGGTGGTTGGGTGACAGCTCGTGGCTGTGGACCAATGAATCGCAGTACAGCTCTACTTAACGGTGCAATTCTTTGGGCGACTACTTTAGCTCTTAGCTCTTGGCTAGTAACATCTGGAGTCACGGGAGCTTTTGGTTTGGCAGCTTCTGCTGCTTCCAATGCGGCTGGAGTCATATCTAACCAAGTCCAAGGGGTTAATCCGCAAAACCTACCTAATATCAGTGCAGAACAAGCTCGTGATATTGCTAATGCTACTGCTAGAAGCTTGTGGTGGTTCGTATTTGGTTCGTTACTGGGTTTAATTGCCTCGCTGATTGGTGCTGTTGTTGGAGCGCGTAGCCCTCGGAAAACTTATGTAGAGTCTAGTGTGAGATAGGAAAAATAGTAGACATAAAAGTTCCTCTTGCAATTCGTATAGACCTTCCGTGGGAGCAATGAATTAAAAAAGTCAATTTGAGTGAAGGTTGATAAGTTCGCAGGTGCGGACTTATTTTTTTAAGTACAGTTACGAGCTGATTTGCCAAAATTGGGTTACTACCCCAAGGTGGCGATCGCCCTGCTGCATCGCTCTATTATTAAAATAATCTTAATTTATCCTCAGATCGCTTTGAAACAAGAGGTATATTAAGTTTTGTTGGTAAGTAATTATAACTATTGAATCATAGCGGAATTTAAATATCAAAGACTGTAGTTTAATAAAGCCTGTTTTTAACAAATTAAATTTATCTAGATTTTCATCTGATGAACTTATCTACTCGTTTTGAAAAGAACGGTACTAAAAGTATTCTTGTCTGCGATGACGTTTACGACCACGCCTTGTTACTCCAGGTTATCTTGGAGGCTGAAGGTTATAAAGTTATACTTGCAGACTCGGGAGCAGCAGCGATCGCCCAGATAAAACGAGCAAAGCCTGACCTAGTTTTACTCGATCTGATGATGCCAGGAATAGATGGGATGGAAGTCGCGCGCTGTATGCGTCAAAATTATCGCAACGATCGCATACCAGTTATTCTAGTTGCACCTAGTCGTCGCGATTCTATTTCGGTTGAATGTCAGAAGTCAGTGAGTGGAATAGTCCACAAGCCAATTGAGTGGGAGGAATTAATTCCACAAGTAGAAGCGAGCTTGGCAACACCGTTTTCTACAAGCAGTCAAAGAAATTCCCGCAGCTTCTCTGTTGTTGGTCAGTAAATCGGAAAAAATAAAACAGTACAATGCTTCGCAGCGGCGTAGAAGCATAGGAGCGTGGCTTAAACGCCTAGATATGCTATCAAAAGTGCTGCTCTTCGTTGTAAAACAAGACTTCCGCTAAAAGTGCTAAGCCCATTAGAACAATAAAGCAGAACACAAAAAACCAAAATAGTCCTAGTCCCATCATGGCGATCGCCTCCAACCAAGCTTGTAACTTACCTGGTTCTATTGCTCAAGCAGAGTCAACACCCACACGAGGATAACAACGGTAAACGGTACTACAGCCAAAAGAAATAAAATTTTTGGTGTCAGCCTGGGATTGTGCATGACCGGGCTTAGAGTTGCTCGGACATATTTATCCCAAAAATCAGAATTCCAGAACTTAGAATGCGAGTCTTGCTCTGCCATCTCCTCCTCCTTGACTTTAGAAGAGATATATCTTTAAATTATCGATATTTTTCAGAGACGACTCGTGTTGAAATAAAAAGTAAAAATTGAAGGAGCGATCGCCTTGAGGAGATTTAAGCAGCAGGTTAGATTGTTTGTTCTAAAGCAGTTTGCAGATCTCTTGTCAGATCTGTAATAGCTTGCTTAGCACTGCGACGACTAGCTTGATATGTTTGCCAGCGATCTGAAACTGAAATTGGTTCGCCTACTGTCATTTGTACTGATTGCTTACCCAGTCGAGGACGACGAACGGTACTACTACCTTTAATTCGGGCAATTGTTTCCCACATCAACAAAGTTGTTTCGGCAAACCGCTCGATCGTCGGTTTCTCCCGAACGTACTTGCCCGTGACGGCGACAAAATTCTCTACGAGTCGCATGTGCCACATTCTCAGGTTAGCTTCCTGGGCAATGCGATCGGCTAATCCTCGCTCTATAGGAGACAGGGCTTCTACTTGCTTAATATCTTCTCGATAAATCCAATCCCAGCCCGCTTGTTCCAAACGACGACAGCGTTCGATCGCGCTACCTTGAGGTTGGAAGTGGAAATACTGCTCTGCTACTTGCAATGCCGCATCCATTAGTGCTTGCAATCGCGCTGCAAAGTCCCGTTCGGAATTAGGTAGTTTTAATCCTGAAGTATTTTCTGCTGACACTGTATCGGCAGCAATTGCATTAGCTGAAGTTGGCAATGTTTGACGGTAAAACCGAGTGTAAAATTCTTCCATCAAGGACAGCAGGTGTTCGCCTAATCGATAAAGTCGTTGGTAGAGCAGGGCTTCATCCATTGAGGCAATTTTTTCTTTTTCTTCCCCTTGCTTCAAACCACTATCTGCTTCCAATTCGCTCAATAACTTTTCTATAGGTTGCCAAGCAGGTTGAACGTAGGAATACTTAATTCCAATTGGCACGATGAAAACTTGTTCGGCGCGTCCAGCCTTCAGCAAATCTTCAACGCCCCAAAATCCTAACTGAGCGATTCCAGGTTCCAAAGGACTAACTATTTCACCGTGTCCGTTAGTGGCTCCTTCTGGAGCGACTGCCATGGGAAAGCTGCCGTTGATTAACAGATTTCGAGCTGTTCGCAACCCGAGCCGATCGACTTTGCCTCGATGAATGGGAATGCCACCCAAGTTGGAAAACAACCAACTGACATGCGCTCCCGCCCACAAAGGAATACCGCGATCGTAGAGAAAATGTGCGTGAATTGGACGTGGTAGCGATATTTGCTGTTGGCGTGCTACCCGTGGTACTAGACGATGCAGTAAGTACGCCATACAAAATGGATCGTCAGGGCTGGGATGCCGGAACGCCATGATAAAACGAGTTTTCCCAGCCCCAAAAGCCCGATAAAGATCGACTAAAACTTCTGTATTCTCTGCTTGAATGTGAGTAATCGCTGTTTGCGATCGCAGCAGGACAGGTGACAGCAGTTGAGTTACCCGCAGAACAAAGGGATTGAGAGCTGGAGGAATAAATTCTAGCTTATGTTGGGCGCGAACCATTAACAAACCTTTGAAGTCCCACTTGCTTTTATGCTAAACCATTCGTGCTGAAAGTTAGATTGGGTAGCTGAAGTTAAAAGTGTTGCTACTTCCTAATGTTGCCGAATACGGGCGATCGCGCATCCTATTCTTACTGTTTGAGCAAAAATCATACAACGCATACATCAAGTTATACATATTCCTGAACGCGATCGCTAACAATCAGTTTGCATACTGTTATAAGTAGCATACAGAGCAACAAGCACCGAGTAACAAGTAATGAATAAATGTCTAAGTCTCACCTTCGATTATACCCGAACTTCGTGAATTTTTCATTTTCATACAGCATTTTAAAAATAGAAAGACCCAGCAAACAACATAGTAAAGAAAGTATTATGTTCACTAAAAAAGATTTTGAGCAATCGGTTTCGATCCAGTCTTCCCTCACCTACTGGAAACAACAATTAGCAGGTTTACCACCTTTGTTATCACTCCCTACAGATCGACCGCGACGCACAGATCGAACTTATCGAGGTAGTTCTCAATCGTTTGTGCTGTCTCGGAAACTAACAACCGCACTCAGCTTGTTGAGCAGACAGGAAGGTGTCACCTTATTTACAACTTTATTAGCGGCATTGAATACTTTGCTTTACCGCTATACAGGTACGGAAGATATCGTAGTAGGTTCCCCTGTTGTTAAACAGAATTATTCATCAATAGACTTAACTTTTATTAATGCTCTAGTTCTTCGCACAAATTTGTCTGAAAACCCTAGTTTTCAGCAATTGCTAGAGCGAGTACGAGCAGTTATTTTGTCAGCGCAAAATCATCAAATTGTACCTCTCTCAGTCTTGATATCAAAATTACAGATGGTGGTAGATCCAAGTTATTCACCTCTATTTCAGGTAACATTGACCTTTAACGAAAATGTTTTTTTACAAGATATCGAACTTTCTAGCTTAGCTACAAGTCCTTGGGGAATAGAAGATAACACAGCGAAGATCGATCTAGCTTTGATGGTAGAACAAAATAGTAATGGATTGAAAGGAAGGTGGTTATACAACGCTAATCTATTTGATTCAGGCACAATTGAACGAATGAACGGGCATTTCCAAACTTTGTTAGCAAGTATAGTTGCTAACCCGCAACAGCCCATTGCTGAATTATCTCTACTAAATACACAAGAGCAACAGCAGCTACTTGTAGAATTGAATAATACTCAGACAGACTATCCCCGAGATAAATGCATCCATCAGTTATTTGAGCAGCAGGTAGTACAAAATCCAGAAGGGGTTGCTGCGATTTGTGAAGATCGACATCTGACATACGCACAGTTGAATGCAAAAGCCAACCAATTAGCTCGTTATTTACAACGACAAGGGGTAAAACCGAATGTTTTAGTAGGGCTGCATGTAGAGCGATCGCTCTTAATGATGGTGGCGCTACTGGGAATTCACAAGGCAGGCGGTGCTTACGTTCCCCTCGATCCCGATTTTCCACAGGAGCGCATCAGCTTCATGTTACAGGACTCTCAAGCTCCTGTTATCGTGACACAGCAAAAGTTCATTAGCAATTTGGTTGTCGAGCCGCATGTCAGTGTTATTCCCATCGATACGATGTGGGACGAGATTGAGCCAGAGGCGATCGCCAATCCTAATAGTGGGGTCAAGCCGGAAAACCCGAGCTACGTTATCTATACATCTGGTTCTACTGGTAAGCCGAAGGGTGTGATGGTAGAACACCGCAACGTAGTCAATCATTTGGTCGGCAACTCATACGCTGACGCAAGTAAATGGAATCGTTCCGATTGGTCGTGCGATCGCCAATCCCGAGCTGTATATTTTAGATAAGAACGGTCAACCCGTTCCCGTAGGAGCCGCAGGCGAACTGCCGCTCGGAGGCGAAGGTGTGACTCGCGGTTATCTGAATCGACCGGAGTTAACTCAAGAGCGGTTTATTCCCAATCCTTTGAGCCAAAATCCGGCAGACCGTCTCTACCGCACTGGAGACTTAGTACGATACCGCAGAGATGGCAATGTAGAGTTCCTCGGTCGCATCGACTTTCAAGTGAAAGTGCGAGGTTATCGCATTGAATTAGGGGAAATTGAAACAATTTTAAGTCGTCACGAGGCAGTTCGAGAAGCAGTCATTGTGGTTCGCGAAGATGTCCCCGGTAACAAGCGCCTGGTTGCCTACGTACTACCACGACCAGGACAAGTTTGTTTAGAGAAGTCACAAAGAGATGCTACTTTATCGATAGATGAGGTTGTAGCGAGGATAGTTATAATGAATTGCAGGTTTTTCATTTTACACCTTATGCTCCAGAACAAAAAGCAATGGTAGACATTTGGTTACAAGCTAAAAGCAGTTCACGCGCACGCATTTCATGCTGTGACAGTTCTTTGCTGCATTCAAATATATATTTGAGCTTGTCACCCTTCAACAATGTTGTACTTTTAAGAAAGCATTTACTGGTAGCTAAACAGCTACCAGCAATAATAAGCTATTACTTAGCAAGCGCCACGTTTAGTAAGAACAACATGTAGTGTTTTTAATAACAAATATAAATCATAAGTAACAGACCACTTAGATTGATAATCTAGATCCATCTGCACGATTGCTTCAAAATCTTTAACTCTGGAACGTCCATTTACCTGCCACTCACCCGTTATTCCTGGTTTAACCCATAACCGCTGCCAATGGTGAGGTTCGTATTGTTCGACTTCATTCACTGTGGGTGGTCGAGTACCGACTAAGCTCATCTGCCCCAGCAACACGTTCCAAAATTGTGGTAGTTCGTCTAAACTAGTACGGCGCAAAAAACGACCGACACGAGTAATACGTGGATCGTTTGAGTTTTTGAAAATCTGTCCTTGAGCTTCATTTTTGATTAGATGCTGTAATTGTTCAGCGTCAAGTATCATGGAGCGGAATTTCCAAATTCGGAAAGGATGACCGTACAAGCCGTAACGAATCTGGCTGTAAAAGATGGAACCAGGATTATCTATTTGCATGGCAACGACTATCGGAATCGCGACGACGGCGGTAATTCCTAGCCCAACTATAGCTCCTAAAATGTCAGTTAGGCGCTTGATACGGCTAGTAGTAGAGGGATGCGCCACTAATTTTTTAGTTATAGAAGCAATGTGGTTACTATTTAGGAACTGAGAAGCATTGGAGTTGGCAGTTGGGAAGCAAGATGAGGCGATCGCTTCGGTCGTTGACTCTTTTGTTTCACTATTCCTATATCTAGAAATAATTTTCCAGCTCTTGAAAGTCAAAAAATTAAATCTAAAGAGAATAATTGTTGCTAAGTTTCTGGAATTACGATATTGACTACTGTTCATAAAGTTATTAGCCTATACAATAGTTATATTTTCTGAATTAGGTAGATTGCATCCTAATTGCACTAAGAGAACGCTATATTTAAAACATTCACTGATAGATTTTGTTGGAAAACCACCAGAAGTTAAAGATATTAGTTCTTTCTAATTAAAGTATGCAAATAGGCTGTTTGCGATCGTGTATAAAAATAAGTATAACTTACTATAGAAGTTGTATGATTTGTATTCGTTTTTGTGTGAGTTAATCAAACTGAGAAAAAGTTCTAGAAAATCTTTTGTTATCTTTTCGGTTTTGATTGAGCTTCAATCGTTAACAAAGTTTAAACTTATTTTTTACTTAATCAGTCAATAGTACAATCATAAAAATGTTATAATAAAACTTAATTATGTAAATAGGTTGACTTGTGTACAATGTACGAGCTATTGATATAGTTCTAAGAATCACCGAAACACAATCTAACTATTATTAAGAAAAGTAAATATTTGTCCCTTTAGCATAGTTTTTTTCAGGTAATCTATATCTACGCACCTATAAACAATTACAGAAATAGCTTAAAGCATTGTTATATAGAGAACCCTTCTGCTAGTAACTATTACTTCTATCAATTCAAGATTAAAGGTTATAACAATAAATCTAAATAGTATCAGTCTTTCTACAAGAATACTACGTGTAGCAACATATAGTACTTCTAAATGATTTGTAGAGCGAGAGCAATTTTTTGTGAGGTTACATAAAATAAACCCTGCCACCTATGGCTTTTTTTCTTCCTCCTTTGTAAGGCGGATAAAGAAGGTTGGGCGGGGTCAGCATCATGTATAACTTTAAATTGAGCTGGTGTAAGCTTCTAGCCTATGTATGTAAAATATTTGCCTCACTTTCATAGCAAGGCTAGGATTATAATAGCATAAATTTATCATTTTCAAGCGAAAATTAAGGCGGAGTTTTCTAAAATTAATCTAGTACTTACAAACCGCTCAGAACAAACAAAAATGCAAACAATTCATACAACTCACACATTAAGTTAAACACTTTATTGAACACAAACGCAAATAAGCTGCTGGCATACTTGAATTTAGGCAAGATGTTTACTCAAAATAGGACACCGCGATAATTCTGACTTAAAACCGAAAATAAACCAATATTGAATTAGGTAGAGTCGAGGCTTGCGCCTATGAAGCCACGTAGCACACTTTATAACATCGTAGCTAAGAGTTTAGCTCTAACAAAGGAATAGCTGTGGCTTCAATTGAGTATTGCTGACAAAATCTTTTGAATCAACTATTTATCGAAATGCTCGAACAACTCAACATTCCTAACTTAGAAAATCTACCAAACCTCAACGTGCATCTGTTGAACCGACGAGTTACTTGTATGACAGTTCCAGCAATTGTTGAAGCAATTCATACAGCGTGCTTTACAAAGAAAAAGATTGTAATTGCACATTACAACGCGCACGGGTTTAACCTCTCAATGCAACTTCCTTGGTTTTATAATTTCCTCCAAGAGGTAGAGATTGCTCACTGTGATGGCTCAGGTATTTTAAAAGCAATGTCGTATATGGGATTAGAGTTACCCATACAGTACAGAGCTTCTTATACTGACTTGATGCCATCATTATTGCAACACTGCTATCAGCATGATTTTTCCATTTTTCTACTAGGCTCGAAGCCTCAACATCTAGAAGCAGCTCTCGACCGCCTAAGAAAACAATATCCAAGCCTCAAATTGTCTGGACATCATGGATACTTTAAGACGGACGATCCTCATCAGAATGAGACGGTCATTCGGCAAATCAACTCGGCAAAACCTGACATTTTAATAGTGGGTATGGGGATGCCACTGCAAGAAAATTGGATTCGGTTGCATCGCGACTATCTCAACGTTCATGCAATTATGTGTGGCGGAGCAATTATTGACAGACTAGCAGGTGTTATCACAGATTGCCCGAAATCGCTATCGAATCTTGGATTGGAGTGGTTATATCGCTTGTGCTGCGAACCTAAACGCCTTGCAGCGCGATATTTATTCGGCAATCCAGCGTTTGCATTTCAAGTTGCTTTAGCTAAGTTGTACGGCTCGCAGCTAAAAGTAGAATGCATGAGAACTACGAGTCACTCTTGCTTGAAGGGTCAAGGTAGCTCGGACGCATTATCAACCTGCAAGCTAGAATACGATTCTTCTACAGAAATTTACTCAAGCACGAAGCATTTTGGTCATTGTTTGGTTGAAGCGGGATTGTTGACTCAAGCACAAGTTGAGATTGCTCGTTCTGAGCAAAAATCAACAGGAATGAACTTAGATGAAGTTCTAATACATAAAAAATGGCTCAATCAACAAACGATTGAGTACTTCAAGGAAAAAGCGGTTTTACTCGATCGCTCCATGTCTTTAGGAGCGTCTTTACATACGAAAACGACCGCTCTTTTGTAGAAATTTAGACATCTTGGTTCAATTAGATAGCTGGTGACTTTTCAAACCGCATCGGACATCACCAGCTCGATCTCAACATTTCATTGTAGAGTTTTTTCATGATGATTACCCCTAAAGTTAGTGTTGTAATTCCCGCCTATAACGTTCGTTCGTACATTAAGGATGCGTTGACTTCGTTAGAGCGTCAATCTTTGCAAGAATTTGAGGTACTTGTTGTTGATGACGGTTCTACTGACGATACGGCAGAGATTGTTAAACCATTTTGTCAACGCGACTGCCGCTTTCAGTTGCTACAAAAACAGAATGGTGGTCTCTCTTCAGCTCGCAATTATGGTGTTCGCCATGCGCGTACTGACTATATCGCTCTACTGGATGCCGATGATGTCTACAAGCCTGATAAGCTAGCAACACATATTGCTTTACTCGATAGTATTTCAGAGGTAGGAGTTGTATATAGTGCTTCGCGGGCAATTCGTGAGGATGGGCATCCAACCTTTATATACCTTAGCGGTCAACCGATTGCATCCGATCCCCTCATAGCTTTGCTTTACAAGAATTTCATCGGTCATGGCTCTAACGCAGTCTTTCGTCGTTGCTTATTTGACCAAGTAGGTGGATTTAATGAAATGTTACGCGGTCGCGGTTGCGAGGATTTAGATTTCTGGTTAAGAATTGCATCTATGCAGCACTGGAACTTCTATCGATTGCCCCAAACCTTATGCTGTTATCGAGTTCGCCGCGCTGGAGTTTCATTTGATGTACGGCAAATGCAACTCTGTTACGAACACGCAATTGAGAATGCATATAGACGCTCCCCAGAACGATTGAAACCAGTTCTTTCAACGGCATATGCTTATATGTATCGCTATCTGGCTCGGTTATCTATAACATCTGGCGATACAGAACAAGCCTGCGATTTTATCGATCGCGCTCTAGCTTGCGATCGCTCAATTTTCTACCGCGATCCGCGATCGCTTCTAACTCTAGCATCTGTACGTTTAGCTCCGCTTGCCAAGTTCGTAATTAAGCAGACACTAGGGACGGCGAAATTGACAGCAAAATAGTTCTTGAAGTCATCCCCGCCATTTGCTGATTGCGAGTGAAAACTCGTTTGGAGCGAGTTTCTATTACAGGCTAAAGTCAACGCAAGCTACAATCATCGTCCTGACTTGCGTTGCCACACTCTAATATAGTCAATGAGATAGTACTTGGGAAATGTAGTGCGATCGGGAGGCATATTTTTCCAAGCAGGACCGACTGCTAAGTTGGCAACAATGTACAAGGGTTCTGCTGGAATGTTTGCAGCAACTTCATATCGCTTGCGTTCCACGCCATCTATATACCAGACGATGCGATCTGGCTCCCATTGCATGGCAAATGTATGATAGTCTGCTGAGAAATCAGGACCATTCCAGTAGGTACCTGAGTTTGCCTTGCCGTTAGCTGTTTTATAGTGGATGGTCATGTAAACGCCTTGAGGATCGTGACCGAGATATTCCATAACATCAAGCTCTGGAGGCCAGACATTTCTTCGCTGTGGGATGAGCCAGAATGCGGGCCAAAGACCACTGCCTTTTGGCATTTTGGCTCGCATTTCTATATAGCCATATTTAAATGAATATTTGTCATGAGAGGAGACCATTCCAGCAGTGTAGTTGTAGCCATTCATACTACGCCGTTGAGCGCGTAAACGCAGTTTTCCTTTTCGAGTTATTACGTCATCTGTTTGATACCATTGAATCTCCATATCTCCGTTAAGCTTGCAGCCCGTAGTTGCCCACCAGTAGCAGGTATTCCACTTATGAGTATTGAGTGTCGTACCATTGAATTCATCATGAAATGTCATCTGCCAGCCTGTTCCAGGAGGTTTGGCGATCGCGCAGCCTGGAAGTGATAATACAGATATATTAATGATGACTTGCAAAGCCAGTTTCTGCCACTTTTGCGGCAATGCTCTTAAAAACATCTACTTGATAATGCGCACATTACTCTGAATTCTGCGGTAATTAGGAAGTCTTAATGAGCGATCGCGCTCTACAAGGCTAGCGATCGCAATCTACAAGTCTATCTTTGTCAAGACTCAGCAATGACAGCTACTGTTACCAATCTTCTAGACTGCTCTTTTTGAATTTGACGTTTTTGCCAAGTAGCTCTCATTTTTATGGCAAGAGCTTCAACTTGGCGATAGAAAGGCTGAGGTAGCAACCATAAGGAATAAGCCGCCGCTAGAGTTAGCAGTGTTCTACCTGGCTCTTCAAGTACGATATGCCAGTAACTTACCACAGCTCGATTGATAAACTCTACAGCCATTGAGCCTGTTTTCAACATCACTGCTCTATGCGCTAGATACCTGAAATTGAAAGCTCTAGCTGGCTTTTCCCAGCGAGCGATTTGTTCTGGAGCATAAGAGCGTGCTTTTTCCATCACTTGTTCCCACGATCGCAACTGCTCGCGCAAATCAGTTGAGAGGCTTTCTAGATTGACTCGATATAGGGTTAGAGCATCAGGGATACCTTGAAATTGCCAATTCGTGGCGGCAGTAATCCGCAGCCAGCACTCAAAATCTTCCGAGCGGCGGAAGCGTTCGTCAAAATAAAAATCTTCTTCAGTACCGTAAAGATTGTCTCGAAAACGAATAGCTTCAAATACTTCTCGGCGAATCACAACTGTCGAACCGTTACCAACAGGATTTCGGCAAAGCATACGACGGAAAGTCATTTCTCCCTCAATTTCAGTCAAAAGATATAAACCTAAAGGTTTGCCTTGCTGGTCGATAAAAGCAGAGCGGCTAAAACTTACCCCCACATTTGGCGAATTATCTAAATGAGCAACGTGTTTCTCTAGCTTTTCCGATAACCAGAGATCGTCGCTATCTAAAAAAGCTAAATATTCACCTTGAGCATAACGAATACCAGTATTTCTAGCTCCGGCTAAGCCGCGATTCTGCTGGCGAATGAATTTAATTCTTGGGTCGGTGAATTGCTGACAAATTGTCATGCTGCGATCGGTAGAACCGTCATCAATTACAATTAACTCAAAGTATGGATAAGTCTGTGCTAACACAGAATTAACCGCTTCAGTTACGTATTGCTCGACATTGTATACAGGTAGAATGACGGAAACTTTTTTCATACTGAGTTTATGGATTGTAAATGTTAAGATTTGTATGTAAACGCTATCTGGTGTTAATACCGACGTACTGCCCAATAGTTCAATAAAGTTAGAATACGGAACAAAGCGTAGGGTGAATTAATATGGATCGTTCCTTTTTTATGTGGTGTTGGTGGGTTAGCCCAATTTGAAAGTGGCACGCTCCAAGGATCGCTACCCCAAAGAACAGAGATTAACTGTCGTTCTTTCGCTGGCGTACTTTCCCACATTTCGCGTAAAGTATTACTGTGAGTGACATACCAACCTAAGTTGGGCCAAGAACCATCTGTAGCGGGACCCAGGTCTCGATTTCTAGAGGTTGATTGGCATCTTCGCCATGCTCGACTTTTAGCTCGAATCAATAGCTTTTCTACATGAGAAGCATTCGGTCGCCAACCGAAGTTAGCATCTATAATTCCATCGCCACAAATCCGAGCTACTACCAATC
The DNA here is from genome assembly GCF_014696895.1 of Chroococcidiopsis sp. [FACHB-1243]. Lineage (NCBI taxonomy): Bacteria > Bacillati > Cyanobacteriota > Cyanophyceae > Chroococcidiopsidales > Chroococcidiopsidaceae > Chroococcidiopsis > Chroococcidiopsis sp. [FACHB-1243]. The sequence continues at coordinate 200,780 of NZ_JACJQX010000004.1, forward strand.
CCCACAATTTAGTATTCAACTTCCATCGAGCAGGTATGCGGCTGTAGCAATCTGCAATTGCTCGATCTGCCATAAAAACATCGAAAGGAAATATCCGAAACATCAAACTATCGACTGTAGCTGCTTGATAACATCCTGGTCGGATACGTTTATCTTCTACTAACAGTCGGTCTTTGTCAGAAATTAAATCTAATGGTGTATCGCCAAACCATTCCTTCAAGCGTTGCTCGATCTCCATAGAAAATTCTGGTGGTGACTTTCGCTGAGGATACTCTGCCAAGAATCCATTGATGCGCCGACGATCGAACTTGAAAATTGGAATGCGATATCTAAAAAACTGATGAAGACTTCTTTCTAAGGCATCTCCCTTCAACACCATATCTACCGGACAAGCTGTTAGTACGGTGCGAACACCCATTTGCTGAATCAAGTCACGGGTTCCCAGAAAATGATTATCTTCAGCCGACCACATCGCTCCAGACAGACGTACACCTTGGCGCATCCATCTGGGATAATAGTCATCATCTCTAGCAAAACCGACGTATTTGACTCCTGCTGCTTCACAGAGTTGATGAGCTAGGTTAGCTTCCTGATTGGGTATGTCGTAGAGATTTACGCCATATATACAGGATCTATCGGCAGCAGAGAAGAGAACTAGGCGTGAATCCAAACCGCCACTAGTGTAGCTGACAATAGGCCCAAGGCGGGGAAGGGTACGGATGCGAATGGCGTGACGAACAGCATTTGAGAGTTGTTCGACAGCTGTTTGTAGATCTGGAAACCAGCCATATTGAAAGGGCTGCCAGTATTGACGCTGACGACAAGTACGCTCTGGCAGCTGCCAACACCAATGAGTAGCAGCTCTAGCGTATTCGATCTCGTTGTAGTAAGTGTGGGGAGGGGTGGCTTGCCATTCCCGTAAAAACTCCGCCATCGAGACGTAATCGGCAGTTGTCTGCACGGCGCGATCGTCGGCTATAGCATCGGCAAAAGTCGAGATGACACAACCTTCTACAACCTGGGGGCGATACAAAAATACGGGATGGAAGCCAAAATGATCTGTCAACAGGTGCAGTTGTTGCTGTCTGGGATCCCAAATTAACAGTGCTGCGGCACCGTTGTGTCGTTCGACCGCCGCTATCCCACCAGACAAATAGCGTTCGAGAATCAGACGATTGCTCAAACCACCCTTGTACTGATGCATGGTTTCTGCTCTTTGCCAATCTGGTTCGTCCCAAGCGACTCTGCCTGAAGTGATGACGCGAACTCCGGTTTGCGGGTCGCACGCCGGACCAAATAGAGATGGGTCGTCGTGGCTGACCCAAGCCACTGCCATTTCCGGCTCGCGCACAATCTGCGTGTATTCATCTGAAAAGAAGGTTAGACGCTCTGCCGCTTTGTTGATGCGTCTTTGTTCTACATTCCCTACAACTACATACAGTCCTGCCATGCCATTTCCTCACAGTACTTTGTTTCGTAGCGAACAGACCAATAGTTGAGTAGGGTTACTATGCGAAAGAAATCATAGGGAGATTTTGCCCACTGCTCCAAAGGCACTTGCCATGGATTACTTCCCCACAAATCTGTCATTAATTGGCGATCGCCTAAAGGAGTGGTTTCCCACATTTGCCGCAGTGTAGAACTGTGGCAAATATACCAACCTAAGTTGGGCCAAGAACCATCTGTGGCAGGACCTTGATTGTTTATCTTAGGCGTTAATCCCAGTCGTCGTTGCATTCCACTTCTAGCACGAACCAGAAGTTTTTCTACATGAGAAGCATTCGGTCGCCAGCCATAACTGGTAGTCACGTTAGCAGAACTACAAATCCGAGCTACCACCGTTCCCCACAATTTAGTATTCAATTTCCACTGAGCAGGTATGCGACTGTAGCAGTCAGCAATTGCTCGATCCGCGAGGAAAGTATCATAAGGAAAAATGCGGAACATCACTTGACCGGAAAGTGCCGAAACATAGCATACTGGACGAGATCTTTTGTCTTCAACTCTGAGTCGATCCTCGTCAGAAGTGAGAATGGACGGCGTACCTTCAAACCACTTTCTAAAACGCTCGTCAATCTGTTGATTGAATTTAGTAGGTGAGGATAGTTGTTGATATTCAGGGTAAGGTAAAAAGCTATTGGTTCGGCTGTTTTTATACTTGAAAATCGGTAAAGTTCGTCCCATCAAGCGCCTATGCTCTTTGTCGAGGGTATAGCCTTTAAATAGTAGGTCAGTTGCGCAGGCTGACATAACAGTGCGAGTGCCGATTTGTTGAATGAGATCGCGAGTTCCCAGAAAATGATTATCCTCCGCCGACCACATTGCACCAGAGAGGCGAACGCCTTGGCGCATCCATCTGGGATAATAATCATCATCTCTGGCAAAACCAACGTATTTGACCCCGGCTGCGTCACACAGTTGTTGAGCTAAGTTAGCTTCCTGATTGACTGCATCGTAGAGATTGACACCATGCACGCAGGACTTGTCAGCAGCAGAAAAAAGGAGAACTCGCGAGTCTAGACCACCACTCGTATAGATTGTTACAGGGGCTAAACGAGGCAGAGTCCGAATCCGAATCGCGTTGGTAACAGCTTCAGATAGTTCTTCTACAGCTGTTTCAAAGTTGAGTGACGGTGGATTCTGAAAAGGCTTCCAATACTCGCGGCAGTTAGACGTATGATTTGAAATATTCCAACACCAATGACTAGCAGCTCCGGCGTATTTGATTTCATTGTAGTAAGTGTGGGGAGGGGTGGCTTGCCATTCCCGTAAAAACTCCGCCATTGAGACGTAATCGGCAGTTGTCTGCACGGCGCGATCGTCGGCTATAGCATCGGGAAATGTCGAGATGACACAACCTTCCACGCGCTGGGGATAGTACAAGAATACGGGATGGAAGCCGAAATGGTCGGTCAATAAGTGGATGCACTGCTGTCTGGGATCCCAAATTAACACTACTGCGGCACCATTGTGTCGTTCGACCGCCGCTACGCCACCAGATAAATAGCGTTCGAGAATCAGGCGATTGCTCAAACCACCCTTGTACTGATGCATGGTTTCTGCTCTTTGCCAATCTGGTTCGTCCCAAGCGACTCTGCCTGAGGTGATGACGCGAACCCCTGTTTGCGGGTCACACGCCGAACCAAATAGAGATGGGTCGTCGTGGCTGACCCAAGCCACTGCAATGCCACTCTCATGAATTATCTGCGTGTCTTCATCGGAAAAAAAGCTGAGACGTTGTGCCGCTTTGACAATCCGATTTCTTTCTACATTCCCTATAACTGCATATAGTCCTGCCATTATTCCTTCCTAATTTCCTAATTTAATAAACTGTTCTTCGGAAAACATACCGTGTCACTCTAAACGTATAAACTGGTAGAGCCGTTGCATGAATTAATAAAACTGCTGCCGCAACTCCTAAAGTGTTCCAGCGAGTACCGATGGATACTGCTAAAGCGAAAATTGCCGTGAAGAAAAAATTCCATGCGAGGTCCCAGTGTGGCTTATCTAGTGCCCATATACTCAACGAGGCTGCAGTGGCGAAAGGACGAGGAATTCCTGACAAGCAAATTAAGATCAGAATGGGAATTGCAGGAATCCATTTATGCCCGTAAATAATGGGGACGTAGAAAGGAGCTAGGCTAGATTGCAATAGAATCAAAGGCACGATAACTACAGCAATTGTTTTTAAACTACTGAGATAACGGCATCGAAATTGTTTCAAGTTTGTGCGAGCATCACATAAATGAGGAAATAGCGCTCGATCTATAGCACTAGCTACACTAAGAGTGAGTACCAGTCCAGCATTGAAAGCAAAGTAATAGATTCCTAAAGCTTGAACTCCTAGAAAACGTCCTACTATAATGTAATCTAAATTATTTCTCAAAGTGTTCAATAGTTCAATCCCCAGAATAGTTTGACCAAATTTAATAATTTCTTGCCAATGCTTCACGGTCAAAATTCGAGAAGGTCGCCAGTCGTGATAAATATAGTTACCGATAACGAAAATAGGAGCTACTAAAACTCTTGGTAAAACCATAGCCCACATACCACAACCTAAAAAAGCTAAAATAATAGACAGTACGCTTGCAATTAAATTTTGTAAACCACTGATAATCGCACTCACATGTAAACGATTTTCTCGCTGAATTAGCGCTGCTTGAACTAGAGAAATAGGAAGTATTAAATAGATGGAAGCTAAAACACAAATAGGCAGAATAATTTGATTGTCATGATAGAACCAGGCAACTGGAAAGGCAACTAGGCATTGAACGATGAATAGTAAACCACAAATCAACCAATTTAGCCAAAAAGCAGTTTGACAAAAGTTTTTTAAATCTTTTGTATCGACTTGAACTAGCTTAGCCCAAACTCCATTATGAGTGAAAACATCGACAAATTCATTTGTTGTCAGTACGAGTGCGGCTAAACCGTAATCGTAGGGTTTAAGTAAACGAGCTAAGACAATAACAGTGAGTAGGCGGGTAATACGAATAAAGAGTTCTGAAGCTCCTAGCCAACTCATATTACGAATAAACGGACTCGATGATTTCTGCCATAGTAAGTTAATCAAAGCTCTAGAACCTCCCAAAGCAAAGTTCGCCATTGACTTAAATATCGATCCCAAGCTCCTCTAACCGACTCTCGACCTTTACTTCCCCAGGTTTCTATTTGAGTTTGTGGCAGTGAAGCAAAATACTGAATTGCTTGAGCTAATGCTTGAGGATTGTCTGGAGGCGTAAGAACACCACAGTATTGAACTTGTTCGGTTAAGCCATCGATATTGGAAGCAATAACTGGCTTACCTGCTGCTTTAGCCTCTAAGCAAACGTTACCCCAAGGTTCCCAACGGGAGGGAATCACTACAACATCAGCTCTCAGCAAAAAACTAGGTAGATCGTCAACACGTCCCACAAATTTAGTGTTTTCTAATCCGCGAGCTAATTGCTTGAGTTCATTTTCTTGCAATCCCTCACCACCAAGGTATAGCCTGATTGGGATGTGTTGAAGCATTTTTAAAGCCTTGAGCAAAATATCAAATCCTTTTTGCGAGCAAAACCTTCCATATGCTGCTAAAACTAGAGTTTTGTCTCTAGGTTTTTGAGTAAGTGTAAAAAGTTTCTGTATAGGCGTACACTGTTGAATCAATGTTAACTTTTTAGGTAAAACTAAAGAATTTTTTGCCATCCATTCCACCTGGGCTTGTGAAATTGCTATCACTTGATTTGATAAACCATAATTTAGTTTCAACATTTCATGAAACTGGATTCTATTAGAGATATTAAACTGTTCGTAACCTTGAGAATAATGGTGTTCGCGGATAATGATTTTAGCATGAGGATTTAGTAGTTTTAGTAGTTTTAAAACTGGCAAATTTTTTAGACGAGAAGCCTGACTACACATAATGACATCTGGCTTTAAACATAAACATTTGGAAATCGACTTATTTGAATTAAGAGACAAAATACTAAACTCAAACTCTTTAGATAAGTAAGAATTCACTAATCCATCAAGGGTGAATTTAATTCCACCCATCTGGTTATCTCCTGCAATCTGAAGTATTTTAGGTTTCATTTTTAGTAGTTTTCAAAGTCAGTTCTATTTTTGTTTATTTTTCAGGTATACGCGACTTGTTTTTACAATACTTTTCTACGTAATAGAAATCACGATCTATAAATTATTTACAGGAGCGAGAATAAAATCTATCATTTACTTGCTTTTAAAAGCAATTCCTATTATTAATAAACCCGCCCAGTAAATATAAGCCAAATCACTTATATTTTCACTGAAAGTAAATATAAATAATACCAACAATATACTCAATCCAATCTCGGCAATCTTATTCCTTTGTGCTTTCATTAGCAGATCTATAAAGCTCCACAAAAGAGGAAAAATAAACGCGATAAAACCCACTAGTCCTTGAACGTATAAAAGACCAGACCATGTACTATGACTACCAATAGGCATAGATGCTACAATAATAGGACCTTTTTCTTCAGTAGCTCCATGTCCCCAAATAGGAGCCTCTTTTTCCCATTTGTATAGAGCCATGTCACTTAAAGTTTTTCTAACTTTTGAAGAGCTGGCTCTACTACTATTAAATAGCTTCTCAAAAAGTTCCAATAGTTCGATCGCTAGACTCGCAAAAACGGCACCAAAGAAACTTGATATTCCTAGAATAACGTGAACTAGAGGCTGGTTGATTTTTTTTATAAACAAAGTCAAAAATGGAATGATAAAAAGACATAAAATAGCCGATCGCGAAACTGAAAGTACAATCATAGCAATACAACTAATTATGCCTATCCATCGCCATTTTTTATTCTGTTCTTCACGCGCAAGTAAGAAGTAGATATTAGCAACTAATCCTAAAGCAGGAGCCCAAGGAGCAAACAGAGATAGACGAACTTGGTTAGTATCAATATCAAAACTATGAAGTGATATTGCATAATACATAGGTCCACCTCCTAAAAACTTTAGTGGAGAGATGTACGCACTATCTGGGATATTTAAAGCTATTAATATGTAGGCAATGGGAATTATAACTAAGCTTTGTAAACAAAGGATACAAACTGCTCGGTAAATCAGTGCTGGTCTGATATTGAGACAACTAATTAGAGGAAATAGTGCCCAGAGAGACCACCGCCTAGCCCAGTTAGCTGTTGAGGCAATTATCTTAAATAACCCTAATTCAAAGTCTACGTGACCAACAATCATTCCCAATCCCATAATGATTATAGAAATAAGCCAAATCCAAATTGAAAGGGGAATAACAATTTTTTCTTCTTCTAAAGTTCGCTCGGTTTGAATCCAAAGTTTTTTACATACATATAACGTCAGCAACCAAGCGATCGCGGGGATGACAACATATTGCGCTCCCAATAAAAAGAATATATACGTTCCTATTAGGGAGTACCAAACTACTTTTTCTTCAAAGTTTTGAGGTGCCATTTTTAGGAGATTTCCCTTCCCTGTAAAATTTTAGTAATGAGTTGGAGCTTAATCGCAGTTGTATATGCTTTGAACGCACAGAATAAACTCATTTGCCTGTTGATGTTTTACCTTGGCGCAACCAATGCAATCCTAGTCCCGTACTTACAAACAAGGAGCATAATATCGTGCCTACCAAAACAAATTCCTGTCTCGGCCAACTGGGAGTATCAGCTAAAGTAGGTTCTGTAACAATTTCCATTAATGGGTAGGAGCCAAAAATGTTTGATTTTCCAAGATCTAATTTTGCTAGGTTAGAGGAGAAAACTGCTTTAGCAACTTCTACATCTCGCTTGAGAGCATCTAGAGTATTTTCTTGCTCTGTCAATTTTTTTAGTCTGTCTTCAAATTGAATAATTTGCTTGTCTAGTCTCTGAGCTTGACCTTGAAGCCCTGTTCGATCTGCTCGAACTATCATTAATTGCTGGAATAACTGCTCTCGTGCTGAGTCAGAGTTGCTACTAAGATCCAATTGCCGCAGGCTCGCCAAACTGATTTGTCTTCCTAAGAGAAAATGACTCTGGTTTAGAAGGGCTTTTTCAGCTGCTTCTCTCTTAGCTTCCTGTTCGACCACTATAGGGGCATTAGGCAAAAACTTGGAGCTTAAAACATCCAGAGCAGCCTTCGTTTCACTATAATCTTTTAAGTTCTGCTGAAATACTCGATCTGTTTTCAAGGTCAAAGCATCTGCTACCAGTTGAGCTGATGAATTTAGATCGGCTGATATTTGTTTCAAACGATCGCTGGCTTGCTGCTGTTGAGCTAAAACTTCAGCTTTTTGTCTACGTAATTGTTCAATAGTTCCTAAAAGCTCTCTGAGTCGATCGCTAGAGTTTAATCCTGAATGAATTTTATAATTTGAAAGACGTTTTTGAGCAATTTCTAGCTTTTTTTTAGAAGTATCAAGAGCGATTTGAAAAGCTACATTTCTTCGAGTTACTCCTTGACTTCTAATTCGATCAAGCTTTGTTTCAAAAACTTGGTAAAAAGTCAAAGATTTATTTCGAGCTTCCTGCGGACTAGCACCTTTAAAATTTACCTCCATAATAGCACTATTGACTACTAGCTTAATCTGTGGCTTACCAAACTGCTTTGAAGACATACTCAGATGCTGCGCTGCTGCTTTCAGTATAGGTAGGCTTTCAGCTATAAATTTGTAATTTTCTCTCGGATCTTGAGTAGAACCGCCAGAGTACGGAGTAGAATTTTGATAAGAAGCTTCTCCAATGTTAGGCAAATTAACATTAACAGATGAACCCTCTCCAGGCACGGCGATCGCTGAATGACTAGTATAAGTTGGCGGCACAAACTTGAGATAAAGTAAAGCAGAAATCCAAATAGTTGCATTAGTAATTAATCCAAGGGTTAAATAAAATTGCCAACGCCCACGATTGGTCAATGATTTATGAGGATTTAACTTAGGAAGTGCTATAGACATAAGGCGGTATAAATTTGGTATGGTCAAAAAAAGATGTGTTAAATTACCAAGCTTGCGAATGTATGAACTAATTTACTGCTTGTTGCTCGGTAGTACGCTACTTATAACAGTATGCAAACAGCCTATTCGCGATCGCGTCTCAGAAAGTGAATGACTTTATGTACAACTTGTATGAGTTGTTTGTTTTTTGTTTGAGTTAAGTGATTCTCAAATATCGATCGGTTTCAGAGAAGATTTTGCTGATTTTTTGTATCGAATGTAACAAAAAACTGCATTACTGCTGTAGCATTTTAAGAAAAACCTTCAGTAGATAGAGAAATAAAAATGAGTTCTATGGCAAAGGCTTGAGCTTTTTTCTCGAAATTTTTCAGCACTCGCTCTTGATATCGTCAACATTCTCCCTGTTGAAGTGGACAAGGAGAATTAGGTATTGGCTCAACACAATAGGTAGCACTACCGACAGGCAGAACCTAAAAAATGCACAATACACTGTTGTCACCCCTGCCGCTATTGCTTTCAGCAGTTGAGCTATTCTATTCCTCGCCGCTTCTGTTCTTTCGGCTAATTTTGATTATCTGTAACGTGTCCTAAGGGCAATCTCTAACAGATGTCATTGGCACGGATTGATTCTCGCTGGTTCTATAGGCAAGCATACTGGCAAATCGCACTTAAAATAAAGTCCCTGCCCATACCTCACCTCTATAGAATACAATCAAGTAACCAGACCAGAAGATTACCCCCTATTGCAAAACTTTCAGCAATGCTGGTAAAAGCAATATTTCCTCAATTTTTTCTCGTACGGTAAAACTGATTTCACGACTCTTTTTAAGGCACTTTACTACTAGGTACTTAGCAACGTAGTATTGCTGAAGTAATGCCTTCTGATATTCGCTAAACTGCCACTGGTAACCAATGTTACGCTCCCAGAGGATCTGAGACCTCATTTCCTCAACCCAAGTTTGACCATTGGTAATCCACCATTCCTTGAGCTTTTCTTGGCTTTGTTGAGGGGTGGGTAGTTGTTCTCTCAGTTCTTGGAGTAAATTTTGCAATTTGGAGTGACAATCGAGGTCTATCTTATAAGGAAAAGCAGAGATTATAGCAAGGATTTGTTCCTCAGACGGGCGATCGCGGATAGTAAGTCCTATGGATAGCAGGCGTTTCAAAGCTAGATCCAAATATAGATCGTAAGTCAGTTTACTCGTAAGTCTTGGATCGATCTCAATGGAGAGAGACAAGTCGTAAACTGGTTCTGATTCGCCGTGAAGCTCCAACGATAGATAAAAAGCACGAACTGCGGCAGGTTCATAAGATACTTCGACTGAAAGAGATTTCTGCTGAAGCCAGAGCAAGAACTGCTGCAATTTCTCATCAGCATCTACCAGCTCATCGCTACGCTGTTGCATTAACTGAATTAGAGGATCGGCATCTTCTATCATTTCCATAACGAATAGAAATACTTCATGCCAGCGAGGATCGCTCATGTGGATAGTCAACTGCCTCAGATTTCTATTTAAAGCTTCTGGCTCAAGATTAGCAACAATATTTCTAGCCGTGAAATATTCTTGAAAAGTGGGATATGAGAATGAGTAGATTCCTTGAGCTTGTTCTACTATGACTCCATGTTCTACCAAGAGCGACCTTAGCACTGTTTCACTAATGAAGTAAAGTTCTTCTGAATCAGATGGAGTATTGGGTAAAGCGCGAAGATAGTCTTTGATATAGTGCAAAAGATTACTCTGCGTAAAACAGTAGTTGTCTTGCTCAAAGGTAATAGCAGCAATCTGACTGAGTAATTTTATCTTATGAGGTAAAGATAACTGATAGAGGCTTTTATCTGGTTTAATTCCTCTCACGCGATCCCACCGAACTAACAAAATATCTAATACTTGTTTGTATAACTCAGCGTGTTGAGCAGAAAAGCTTAAATTGGTTTGAAATAGAGAACAAGCTAGGTGCAGAAAAAGAGGTGTTCTAGCAAGGCTATAAATTGACTGATTTTCAGGCAACTTTAGTTCTTTTAGAAACCGATCTGCTTGCACTAACCCTTGTTCTCTGGGGTTATTACTGACGTTTACAAACCACTGCTGAGCGAATGCTTCGACTTGAGAGAAGTTTAAATCAGCTATCTCAACATCAGTAAATTTCTCCAGCCAGTACCACGGTGTAGAAGTGCGACAGGAAACTATAAACTGATTTTTGTCATAATCTTTTGACAAAACACTAATCTGTTGCTGAACCTCTGCCCTATACTCTTCTTCTACTTCATCTAAGCCATCCAGTAGAAACAATGCTTGACCGTGATGAAGTAAAGTTTCAATCTGCGGCTCAGAAAACCCGATTTTACATAACTCTTGACTAATATAGCTGAATAAACTAAAGTGTTGAGTCTTGCTGGCATCCTCGGCAAAGCTTCTGAGTCGGATAAAGATTGGTAGCCGATCTGGAAACAAGCTACCCCGATTGCATTGAATAGCAATGTACTGCAAAAGTGTGGTTTTGCCAGACCCTGGTTTACCTAGAATCGTCAGCTTAGAATAAGTTTCAACTACCTGTGCTGCTGAGACGTGTTTTTGACGAACTTCATTACAAATCTGGCAGCTCGAATCTTCGACGCTGGAGCAATTTAAATGAGATTTGTCTAACCGTCTATGACTCGTAACGTTCTCGAATACATCAACTTTAATATAAATATCTTCTAACTCTATTGGTCGGGCTGTATCTAATAAACGTATAGCGCCATACTCTGCTTGAATTCTATCGTGACAATGCGATCGCGCTGCTCGTACTAAGGCATCGAGATTCGCTCTCTCATCGTTCTCGTTCTCTTGCTTTGCCGATGTGCTCTCAGTTGGTAGAGCTACGATCTCTTGCCAATCTAAACCTAGACGAAAACAAATTTCTAGAAATGTCTGCCGCTCAATCGGTTTGCCTGCAAAGAACTTCCATATTGGTTGGCGTGTTTCAATTCCGACTTCACATGCTAGATCTTCTTGCGTCCATTGCGTATGTCTAAAAGCCCTTTTTGCTTTTTCAATACCTGTAGTAGATGCTTGTAGGGAGCGTCGTGCCATATGTCAATAAATATGAGGAATAAAAATTAAGTTGAATTGAATAGTTATGAAAAATCTGCAAAAATCAATTTGACTAGTTGGCAAAATTCCTAGCCATGTAGACAGATTTAAAACGAGCGCAAATTTAGTTGGATTATCAAAAGTATTTTCAGACAAAGTATTTAGTTGTCTTAAAACTATCCAGTAGCTAAATTAAATAGCTAATATATCAAATATAGTATAAAACCTTTTTATTGTTTGTTTTTTTGATTTTTAATTGATATCTTCATTTCATAACATACTCTATTATTTTTTTGTCAGCGTTAGATAACAAAAAGCAGTATGATAATCGAGTATTCAGCGATACTAGTGATGAAATTCTAACTCATAAATATATTAAAACTAGTAATTTTCTTTTTGTTTTGGTAGTACATATCTTCTATTTTTTAGAATACCCCCCCACAGGATATTGTCCAAGCGAATGATAAACAGCGTAACAAAATTTCAAATTATTTGCAATGACATGTAATATTATTGCCATTATATAGTAAAAAATTGGTATTAAGATACTAAGTCGTATAAAAATGTCAAACACTACTACTTTATTACTTAAGATACTTGAACGTCTTTTAATTCTTACTAGCTAGAGCAGAGCTTAGTTAACGTAGTAAGTGTAGCTACGTCGAGAGTATGCTATAAAACTCAAAGACGCTCGCCACTTGTCAGCATCAGCACAAGAAGCACTGCGGTATCGAGTCGTGAATGCAGATCGATTATGGTATGAGTAAATCCGTTGCAGCTCGCGTGTTTCAGGTGTTGCGCACAGCAGTGCATCATTGAACGCTCGTCTGTAGCAAATGGTAATGCATCATCGTTGAAAGGGTCGTGCCTCAAGCAAGTGTGGAATAAGCAGCAATATCATTCCAAGTCCAAGGACGATCGAATGTCCTGCTGTTGCTCCCGCACTTGACGAGCTGCTTCGTTTTGGTCAATGATGCGATCGACCGCTTCAAATTCCTGAACCCGACGCAGCATGACTTCAGCTCCAGGAATTTTGCTTGCCCTTTCAGCAACGGCTTGCGCTAGTTTCCAGGTATGACCGTACATCGAGTAGTAAACAACTAGAATTTTCATGATTCCTCCTAAGGAAGTTTTGGTACGTTGCTGTCAGATTTAATTACTACCTTTAAAGGTGGTAATTAAATCAGTAAAACTTAGCGAGTGACTTCTGACTCTCGTGCTGGCTCTGATAATTGTTGTTGAGAACGTTTAGACTTGCGACCTATATGAAACCAGCGATCGCCAAATGACTCAAATGTGATGTACAAAATCGGTACGACAAACAAACTCAAAACCGTAGCTACCAGCATTCCAGCAAATACAGCCGTACCTAAAGATTGACGGCTACCCGCTCCCGCTCCAGCAGCTATAACTAAAGGGAAAATTCCCACTAGAGTAGAAATTGCTATCATCAAAATCGGTCGCAAGCGTTCTTGAGCTGCTTCTAAGGCTGCTTGCGTAATTGATAACCCGCGATCGCGCAATTGATTGGCAAACTCTACAATTAAAATCGAATTTTTACTTGCTAAACCAATTGACATCACTAACCCAACTTGACCGTAAACATCATTAGGAAAACCGCGTAAAGTTAAAGCCAATAATGCACCCAGAACAGCTAGCGGTACAGCTAAGAGAATAATGAACGGATCGAGATAATTTTCATACTGAGCCGCCAAGACTAAAAAGACAAAAACAATTTCCAAGTCAAAAATAATGGGTGCTTGTCCGCCAAACTCTAATTCCTCCGCCGTAATTCCCGACCATTCATAACCGATATTAGGTGGTAAGCTAATCGGCATTAAAATTGCATAAACTGGAGATAGGAATACTTGAAAATTTCTCTATCATGCCAGCTAAGAATTTTCTGGCACATGAGCAAGTTAAGAGATTGCAATCAGAACTCAAGCAAAGCGAGTTACCGCATGTAAGAGAACGAATCTTAATTCTGTTGCTCCAGAATTATGGCAAGACACGACAAGAGATTGCTCAATTTTTAGGTCGGTAATTCCAAAGTCCGGCACTGAAGCAGTAGAGATAAATTAAAAGTTTCGCCCAGATTTTGACAATCTTGTTGCAGTTGGTCGAAATTCAACTTAGCACCCGCTAAAGCTAATGCTGTATGACCGCCGTAGGAATGCCCAACAACTCCGACTTGTTGTAAGTTGAGGGCAAAAGATGAGTCGCCGCGATCGAGCTGTGCTAAAACATCGAGCAAATACGAAACATCCAGCGGACGATTGATAAACTCCCTTGGAGGTGTCACGGCAGTAGCGCGACCATTCAGGAGCGATCGCAATTGTTCGGCATTGCTATTTGGATGTTCGGGAACGGCAACGGCAAAACCGTAACTGGCTAGCTGCTGGGCGAGATATCTAAAGGTATTGCGGTCTGAGCCTAAACCGTGTGAAATGACAATAACTGGGAAGCGTCGGGAGTCGGTAATTGGTAATTGGTAATTGGTAGTTGGTAGTTGGTAGTTGCCCCTCTGCCCCTCTGCCCCTCTGCTCCCTACTCCCTGCTCCCTTGGTAAATAAAGATCGGCAATAAAGGCGCGAACTGCGCAAAGCGCATGCTTCGCAAACGCGGCTGCAGTCGTAAAGTTCTAAGGTGCGTTTCGTCTAAGTAAAACTTCCTTGTTGGCGCAAGTCTGGTAATTGGGAGAAATTGGCAGGCTGTTGGGCGATCGCAGCCGCGAATTGTCTCTGCACTAGGGCGATCGCTTCATTTGTACGATTGATTACAGCTTGTAATTCTTCTACAATCTCTAAACTTTGCCCTAAATCGACTTGAATTCCATTTGTGGGAAATTGACGCAAGACATCGAGCAAAGTAAAGCCTTGGCGATTTTCTACTGCTGCTAAGATGAGAGCCGAGCGAATTGCATAAAATCCAGGAAGTCTTGCTTCAGTCCGAATCAGTTGTCCCAGTCGTTGTCATAAAGTTTCGCCAATCGAGGAATAAAGAAATTGGGAAATTGCCACCGGACTCAGATCGACTGGTGCAATCAGTATGCCTCGCACTCGTGCTAGTTGTGCGGGACTGAGCCTACGAGCGTAATCGATCAGTCCTCCCTTAATTTTGCCCGTTTTGGCAAACTCAGCTAAATCCTCGATCGCCACAGAACTTTCAAAAGCGCCGTATGTCGCGTAAATGCGATCGGCTGCTATTGCGGTTTGAACTCCCGCAGCTGGAAATAACAACAAAGAAAGTGTAATTCCCAAAGATTTAAAGAATTTACTGGTCAAAAGTTGTTGCAACACTGTCATGATGCCATTAACATCTTGCCTCGTACTCTACTAGCAACTGCTCTCGCCGCTCAAATTGGTAGAGGCACGTACCAAGGTTTGGTCGTTGAGGCGATGGTCTGAAACAAGCGTAATTCATCGATGCCTAAAGCCTCACCAATCTCGGTAATATTGTCTTGGAAGTTGGATAGTAGGGTAGAACCTGCTATTGTGGCAAGTCCTAGTGTAGGATTTCCTCTACCCAAAGTATTGATAAAGGAATTGCCTAACAGCGCGACGCTCTCTGCTTCGCTGCGATTCAGTTCGCTAGTCAGTTCTAGCTTATCCGCCAATTCACTCGCAGAACCCTCTACCACTGCTTCCACGCGCACGGTGCGGAAAGTGCCGAAGCTTGATGATAGGATTAGAAGGGATGGGAGGCGATCGCCTCCGCTCAGAGATTTTCGTAAGTAAGTTCTTTGTTTGCCCAGTGAGTTTCTGCCAGAAATTCACTAAATGTAGTTAGAAGTCTGGGAAATTCCGCTTCTCTTAAGCGCCTAACATCGGCTTGATAGCCTTGAGTGCGATACCACCTAATCAGGGCAAATAGTTCCCATCGCCAAAGAAGTAGAAATATCCATGCAGGTATTTCTCTATAGACAACTGGCATGGACTGTGCTTCTGAGAAGCTCTGCGCCATTTGTAAAGGAGTTAGCACGTCGCCTGCCAGCTCAATTTCTTGACCGATGTACTTTTGTGCATTTTTCATCACATAAGCAGCAATGCGTCCCATATCCCTAGTCGTAATTAGATGTAGCGGTCTGTCGGGCTGAAGCGAAAAGGAGAAGACCCCTTTGAGGATGGATGGTCGCGTGTACTTCTTCCAAAACTCTTCCATAAATAGACAAGCTCTGAGCATAGTTGTTGGCAAGCCAGCCTGTTTGAAAACTTGCTCCACCTGATACTTCTGCTCGATATGGCTGACTCCAGAATTTCTCTCTGCTCCACCAGCGGAATTATACACCAAATGCTCGATCTTGGCATCAACAGCCGCTCGTGCCAGTCGGTGCGCTCTCTCGATTTCTTGTGGATCGGGTTTAGCAGCATCGGCAGACAAACCGTGGCAGTAGACAGCCGAAATTCCCTTCAAAGCTGCTTGAAGCGATGCTTCATCATCCAAGTTAGCCTCAACTAGCTCAACGCCTGCATCACTTATCTTTGACAAATTGGGACGGCTCAGGTCGATTTTTCTAGTGATGGCGTGTAAGTCAGTAACTCCAGTATCGAGAAATCCCTTGACTGCGTTTTTGCCAGTGCCACCAGTCACTCCAATTAGCAAAACCCTACCAATTTTTGATTCCATGTCATTCGGGAAAAGCGATCGGGGAAATTCAAAACCTTTGCTTGTCATTCTATATATTATTGAGCCACAAAAATCCCCCTTCTGGTGGTTTGGACTGCGAGAAAGACTGCTGGTATATGGGCGATGGTCGCGACAAGCGCGTTTCACCCTCGGCATCGCGATCGAGACGAAGAAGCTGCGATGGGGGCAGGCTGACATAGATCGGTTTTCTCTCTACGATTTTCCTACCCGCCGCAGTACGAATAGAGACACAATAATAAATAGAAATAACTTTTTGAGGTAAGCTATGTTTCCTTTTTGGAGTAGTAGCTGCTACGGTGGCGAACCTATGTCTCGCAAAAGCTTTTTAGAACGTAGGCTTCGGTTTCTCAAGTGGATGCGAGACGATCTAGAGACAAAATTAGCAGGCATTAATGCGGCGATTGGTAAAGTAGAACAGCAGTTAAGTGAAGATGAAGCACCCGTTTGAAGTTAAAGCTTGAGGCTATATCTATACGCTACAGCTAATTAGGTAAATCCGAGCGTAGTCCCAGTGAAGCAACTGGGACTTTTCTATTAGCGGCAGGGGTCAGAAGAATAGTGATAACTGCGCTAACGCACATCATACTGTTCTGGCGATTCTGCTAATAGGGGAAATGTGTTCAAGTGCATCCCCTATCTTTCTTTGTTTTCGGCTATTTAGTCTAAACTCCAGTTTTACCGACTGACTGTCTACAATTGCGGCAGTAGCTTGGGGAGATCTTTATTGCTTCAAAAGATCGCTTAGTAAAACTTGTTTGCCGTAAGGCACTCTCATTAGTAGCAATATAGTGCTTTATGCTTATCAGATTCATTCGTGAGATAGGACAGAGCCTTGAACCGAAGGTTAACCAATTGCTCGTAAAAAGGATTTAGCTTGCACAGAGGTGGAATGTGAAATAAAGTACGCCCAAAAAGCTTAATGTCTCGTTCAAAAGGACAACTTGCTGGGATCGACTGGCATAATAACTTTGCAACCTTGCGATCGCGCACTTCTATCTTATCAAACCATTGGTCAACCAAATCCCGTAGATTGAGAAGTTTCACCATAACGATCGCTCCTTGTAATCCAGTTGAATCATGCTTGGTTTTTTGAGTCTATTCATATAAAGATGCATACTCTCGAAAAATTGGTCTGACTCCACTTTTTCGCGTTACACTCCTTGAGTTATGAACACTAATCAATTATTGATTAGTATTCATAGTATGAAAGCTGTCTGTTTGCGATCGGGTTCAATCAGATGTATAACTTCGTGTATAACTTCTGCCAGTAGTAGGGGATAATTTAACTTCAACGACAATTCATCCCACTACCATAACGCTTCGCGTTATGGTAGTGGGATGAATTGCCGACCGGATCTATACTATAAAATAGTTTACCACAAGTGTAAGGTTATGGTAGACTACTTGTATGCTGACATTGAACTACACCTATCGAATTTATCCCGACGCTGACCAGCAAGCCCTTCTAGACAAATGGCTAGAGACTTGTCGGTTGTCCTACAACTACGCATTGCGCGAGCTGAAGGACTGGATAGCGTCGAGAAAATGCCCGATAGATCGGTGTAGTTTGGAGTCGGAATATATCATGTCTGCCGATTATCCTTTCCCTGGATATCATCAGCAGCAAAACAATTTACCCAAGGCAAAGAAACTATTTCCTCACCTCGCCGCAGTCCCTTCTCAGGTTTTACAAACCAATATTAGAAGACTGCACGATGCCTGGGACTTTTTTCAAAAACGGGGGTATGGGTTTCCGAGGTTCAAAAAGTACGGACAGATGAAGTCCATACTTTTCCCTCAGTTCAAAATCAACCCTATTCAGGAAAAGCAAATAAATTTACCTAAACTAGGTCATGTGCAAATAAACTTGCATCGACCTATTCCAGATAGCTTTGCTGTCAAGCAAGTAAGGATAGTCAAAAAAGCAATGGGGTGGTTTGCTATTGTTTCTATATCCTCAGATGTAGAAATACCAACACCTTTACCCCATGGTCATTTTATTGGTGTGGATGTAGGGTTACTCAACTATTTGGCTACCAGTGATGGTTTCGTAGAACCAGGACAGAAGTTCTTCAAAACCGAACATCGTCGGCTGAAAGTGCTGCAACGTCGGTTAGCGAAGAAAACTAAACGTTCTAAGAACTACGAACAAGCCAGAATTAGGGTTGAGAAACAACACAATCACATCGCATTCAAACGCAAGGATTACCAGTTCAAGCTTGCCCATAAACTTTGTGACATGGCTGATTCTATATTTGTTGAGGATATAGATTTTAGAATCATGGCAAAAGGTTTTTTTGGCAAGCATACTATTGATGCAGCATTCGGACAATTTAGATCCATACTCAAATATGTTGGTTGGATGCGTGGCAAATTCGTTGCTGAAGTAGACCACAAAGGAAGTAGTCAGACCTGTCCTAACTGCCGTATCGAAGTGAGAAAAGAGCTGGGAGACAGAAGGCATTTTTGTCCAGAATGCCTGCATGAATGCGACAGGGATGTTGCTTCAGCTCAAGAACTGTGTAACCGAGGGCAAGAAACGTATCCAGGGACTCTGGAAAAGCAAGAAATTGGCTCTCAAGTCGGGTTGTCGGGGGCGATGAGCCTAGATAAATGGCGTAGGGGAGCAATACCCAAGAGCGATCTTGGGAAGCCCACGCCATAACGGTACTCCGTTTGGCGCTGGGAGGATGTCACATCAGAGCGTCAGGAGGAAATGAGATCTAATGCTCGCATCACTAAAAGCACTTCTCACCTCAGTTGTAGACTATGCCGGACTGTTTCCCCCAGCAAAGCTTGACTTGCGACAAGCAATGGAAAATTACGTCCAAGACTCGGCATCACCCTACGCTTGGATGCTGAGTCGCTTTGTCATCCCAATTTCCCGTTTGTCGGAGTTCGCGGAACTCTTATCGGCGTTTTCTTTAAAGCATTGGTCGCTCAGTGTAATTCTTTCGGGACTGGAATCGGAAATCGAGCAGGTGCAATCCCTTCACGTTGACAACAAGGTAGCGATCGCAGCTCTTGAATTTTCTCCTCTTTCACCTCCAGAAATAGAAAGAGTGTCGTCCGATCTTCCTACTGGAGTTGAAGCATTTTTTGAAATTCCCTTTAATAGCGACTTAAAGCCATATCTAAAGGTTCTGCGGCATACTGGTGCAGCAGCTAAAATTCGCACTGGCGGCGCGACCATCAATGCTTTTCCCAGCGTTACTCAATTGAGCCAATGCATCTTTTCATTTGCCGAAGCCCAAGTTCCTTTTAAAGCAACCGCAGGTTTGCACCACCCCTTACCAGCTCAATATCCCTTGACCAGCGAACCAGACAGTCCTGCCACACTAATGCATGGCTTCTTGAATGTGGCAACTTTAGCAGCACTCGCATACTGGCAAAAAGTCACGCCAACAGAAGCCATAGAACTTCTCCAAGCATCCAGCCACACTTTCCAATTCAAACAAGATAGTATTTGCTGGCGCGATCGCTGTTTAGATATTTTAGAGATAGAAGCAGCTCGACAACATTTCTTCCGCTCATTCGGTTCCTGCTCCTTTCAAGAGTCAGTCAACGACCTCAAGCATGTTTTAAATTGGTAAGAAAGCGATGCGTGGTGTGTGAAATATTTTTGACTTTTAACTTTTGACTTTTGACTTTCTATGATCCGTTCCATCAATCGCACCCACGATCCAAATTTACGCAGTTGGGTTGAATCGGCAAATCAAAAGGACACTGATTTTCCGATCCAAAATCTGCCGTTTGGCGTGTTTCGACCTCGGAACAGCAATAATTCTCGAATTGGGGTGGCGATTGGCGATCGAATTTTAGATTTAACTGCGTGTTGCCAAGCTGGATTGCTGCAAGAACTTCCCCAGGAACTACAAGCTGCATGTACTGCACCTAAATTAAATCAATTGATGGCGATGGGAAGTAGAGCAGCCTCAGCATTGCGCGATCGCTTGAGTCAGCTCTTACGAGCCGATGCACAAAATCCCCCTTTAGAAAGCAAAATTCTTTACTCGATGTCTGAGGCAGAACTTTTATTACCTGCGGATATCGGCGATTATACTGATTTCTACGCTTCGATCTTTCATGCCACTAATGTTGGTAAGTTGTTTCGTCCCGACAATCCACTCCTGCCTAACTACAAATACGTCCCGATCGCTTACCACGGTCGTGCTTCTTCCATCGTGCCTAGCGGGACTGCGATCGCGCGTCCCAAGGGTCAGAGGAGAAGTTCTGGGGAGTCAGTGCCAAGTTTCGGATTTTCTCAACATTTGGACTACGAACTGGAAGTTGGGTTCTTCATTGGTAATGGAAATCAGCTAGGTCATCCCATCTCAATTGATGATGCGGAGGAACACATATTTGGGCTTTGCTTGGTGAATGATTGGTCGGCAAGAGATATTCAAGTTTGGGAATATCAGCCTCTCGGTCCCTTCTTATCCAAAAGCTTCGCAACGACGATTTCTCCTTGGGTAGTAACCCTAGAAGCTCTAGCACCATTCCGTTGTGCATCTTTTCAACGTCCCCAGGAAGATCCGCTACCACTGCCTTATCTTTCCTCAGCGCATGATACTAAACTAGGTGGCATTGACCTTACGGTAGAAGCACTAGTCCGCTCAGAGCAAATGCGTGTTATGGGGATGCAGCCGTTTCGCTTAAGTCGCGCTTCTTTCAAATCGATGTATTGGACTTTAGCTCAGATGCTTGCTCACCACTCAAGTAATGGTTGCAATCTCCGCTCTGGAGATTTGCTAGCCAGTGGCACAGTTTCTGGTGCTGAAGCAGGAACGCAAGGATGTTTACTCGAAATCACTCAGCGTGGCTCAAAGTTGATTCAACTGCCAACAGGCGAGGTAAGTTCCTACCTAAATGATGGAGATGAAATTGAGCTGCGCGGATACTGCGAGCAGGAAGGCTATGCCAGAGTTGGATTTGGAGAGTGTCGAGGTAGAATTCTCTCAACTAGCTGACATTCCACTGATAATACGTCTATTTGTTGGAATGGCGACGTATCTTTGAGAGTAGTTAACAGTTGTCCATTCGAGAATTGATTAGGTTTTTATCTATGCGAGAATGGTAACAATCTCCCTACGCATACATTTCATTGCCAGCTCCAGAGGGGTATCCCTATACTTGCTTCTAGTATTTAACTGTGCGCCCGCATTTACGAGTAGCTTGACCCCTTCAATATTATTTTGCACAACCGCATCGTGGAGAGCAGAGTACCCGTTGTAGGGACCCTGAGCATTGAGATCGATCCCATATTCAATTAAAACTTTCATCACTGCTGGATACCCTAGATAAGAAGCGGCGTGAAGCGCAGTTCCTTTCATGCTAGAGTCAACGGCACGAATATTAGCACCAGAGTTAAGCAACAGCCTGACCATTTCAGAGTCGCCATTGGCAGCACTAATTATGAGCAGGCTATTTCCATAACTGTCCGTTTGGTTAGCGTCCGCTCCGCTAGCAATCAATTTTTTTGCTAATTCAAGGTTATTGTCGTTCACGGCAGCAACCAGACTGGTACTCGTAACTAAATTAGTTTTCATCAGTTTGTCCTCATGTTTGACGAATTTTTACACTACACATTTAAGAGTGCAAATTAAATCTTAAAAAAATCTTAAGACAGAAGATTACCAGATTGCTAGGGTCAAACTTTTTGAGTGAGGTAGCATTCTTTTGACTGTATGTGGTACACAGTAAAGGCAGCAAGTAAATATCTAGAACTAAAGATTTAAAAGAACTGAAGACTCAAACCAGAAAGCAAGAAATAGAGCAGGATTTATTCACTCCAGCACCCAAATTTGCCAACATTCCATTTCTGACTGTCTCAGAGTTAAAAGCCAAGCCGTTATTTGAACAGGAGCCAGGAGTCAGGAGAGTATTAAGTTGGGGATTCAGACCCCTCCTTATACTTGTGCCTCCAAATCGAAGATTTGGAGGAGGCTTTAGACCCAATAAGTCAGGAGCCAAGGAGCGCATTATTCCCACACGAATTCTGGCTCCTGACACAGCGACTCCTTTTTGGTTAGGCTCAATTAAAGTTCGACTGCAATATATGAAGGATTTCGCAGCGAACTTGAGCATTTATTACCTATTGACGGAAACAAACAAATTGCTGTACGAGCATTTAACCAGGGTCTATCTCGTCAGCAGTAGATGCCGCAAAATTTTACAGGGAGATTCTAATAGAATGCGATCGCTTGCTTTCAGTCCGCAAGGCAATCTTTTCGGATTTTAACGATTAATAAATGAGGACACTCGACGTAAACCATCTAAGACCGCTCTGATGGAGGATTGCGCCTCCCCTCGACGGTAACAAAGTGGAGGAAGCGATAAAAACTCCACACCATCGATGTCCTTAATTTGCACTGTTCGCACATTTGACATCGCTCTCCTTCAATGCGCGCTCCTGAGCCACAGCGGTATAACGCTCATACAGTGCTGTTTCTTTTCAGAAGTTTAGAGTTTATAAACAGCGATCGCAAGGCTAAATTTTTCGGAGTAAGTTTGCATTCTTTTGCTTTCTTCTCTGCGTGCGCTCGGATTTAAATGATAGGAAAGATAACCTTAGTGTAATACAAAATTGCACTATGAGTAATATCAACTTACTAAATAGATAAATACAATAAAGTTACTGAATCTTCAATAGAATAGTAATGCAATTTTCAGTATTTTTACTATAGACATTCCAAAGTTTAATGCTGTGAAGACAACACCTCATCATTTGCAGTTTCTCCAAACATTTGAGAGAATGCGGAAATGAGTAATAACATCTTGGTAACGGGCGCTACAGGCAATGTTGGTTCTGAAGTTGTGCGTTTGCTGAGCAAACGGGGATATTCAGTCAAAGCTGCTGTACGAAGTCATTCTGCTTCGCGCATTCACCTACCTTCTGGTGTAGAGTCTGTTGCTTTTGATTTTGAGCAACCCCAGAACTTTGAGCCTGCTTTTCGGGGGATTAATACATTGTTCTTGGTCAGACCACCTGCGATTTCGCAGGTGAAGAAATATATCTATCCCGCGCTTACAATAGCCCAAGCAACAGGTGTCGATCGCATTGTCTTTCTATCTCTCCTGGGAGCAGAACGCATGGCGATCGTTCCCCACGCTAAGATCGAAGCATACACTAAATCTCTTGGTCTGACGTACACCTTTCTGCGGGCAAGTTTCTTCATGCAGAACTTGAGTACAACGCATAGTCAGGATATTAGAGATAACAACGAGATTTTTGTCCCAGCAGGTAAAGGTAAGACAAGTTTTATTGACGTGCGAGACATTGCCGCTATCGCCGTAAAAGTACTGACTGAACCAGGACATGAGGATCGAGCATATGCCCTAACCGGATGTGAGGCGCTGGACTATTACGAAGTCGCCCAAATCTTTACAAATATTCTAGGAAGACAAATCGTTTACACTCACCCTTCTATCTTAAATTTTGCTCTGAAAATGTATGTTCGAGGGTTACAGCCTGGGTTGATTGTGGTAATGCTGGGAATTTACACTACAGCACGTTTGGGATTGGCAGCAAAAGTTACCGAAGATGTCAGACATTTGTTGCAGCGCTCGCCTATTAGTATGGAAGAGTTCGTGCGGGATTATCGAGCAAGTTGGATGTGACAAAGCCAGCACCAACTGTCATTGAGAATGAGACCCTGCTATAAAGGTGTCGCTTGCTTAAAAGCGCGGGCGATCGCCTTCCACGCCTCCTTGCGTCTCATGTTTGCATCAAGTGGTAAGGGACGTACCGCTCCCCCATCTCGGCGTGCTTGCCTCTGGGACAGCCAAGTGTAGCGATCGCTCAGTCCCCAAGTGATGATGGCAATGACCGCTGGCTCATCTAATACCACGGACAGATAATCTTGATAAACTCCGGCAACTAGGCGATCGCGGAGATGAATATCTGATGGCAGGTGTTTGTCTGTCACATCCAGTTCGGTAATTAGAATTTTCAGACCGAGACTTGCAATATCCTTTAGAAAAGCCTTCAACTTGCCAGGATTAAAACGAGTTTCTCCCCCCCATAAGTGAGCTTGAATACCAAGAGCCTGCACGGGAGTTCCCTGAGATCTCAAACGCTCTAGTAACTTGAAAACAGCAGTTCTCTTTGCTTCATCTTTAGGTGTGTCATACTCCATACCATAATCGTTGTAAACTAGCAATGCCTGCGGGTCTGCTGTAGATGCGGCGCGAAACGCTAGATCGATATAATCGGAACCCAAAAACCTCAACCACGGCGTGTTGCGCAAACCATCAGACCGTCCATCCTGGGGAAAAACTGCCTCGTTGACCACATCCCAGGAATGCATCTGTCCGGCATAATGCCCAGCAACTTTTGTGATGTGTTCCAGCATTATCTGTCTGGCATTCCGATGGTTGACCGTCGATTTAAACCATGATGGTAATCGGGCGTGCCATAACAAGGTGTGTCCGCGAAAAAGTAGATTGTGAGTTTTGGCAAACTGAGCTAGGCGATCGCTGCGCGTAAAGTCAAAACGGTTTGGACTAGGGCGAAGACTTTTCCACTTCAATTCGTCTTCTGGCACGATCATGGCACACTCTCGAACAAAGCTGCTGGCAAATTGCGGATTGGATGACAGCATGTATTCTTGCGTAGCGGCTCCATAGACTAATCCCTTCACTGCTGCCCATTCGCGTAAAGAAGCATTCTCGATCGCAGCGTCTGTATCTGCCGCTAATATCTGCCGATCGTACCCAGGCTGAGCTTGACTAGCGCCAGCACCTACACCTGCTAAAGCGCCCAAACCTAACAAAAACCTACGTCTCCCAGTCATCGTTCTTTAACTATTAACTCGATGGCAAATAGCCTCAAGATCAACCAAGGCTCAATTGAGTAGCGCCGCCAGAGCCGTTGCGGTTCAGCCAGCAAGCGAAACAACCACTCTAGACCGAATTGTCCTGCCCATCTAGGAGGAGTTGGTACGGCTCCTGCTACGTAGTCCATAGCAGCTCCAGCAGTCAAAATCGCATTGGCAGACAGTCGTTCGAGGTTATCTAGTATCCAGTGTTCTTGTCGAGGCATACCCATACCCAACATCAGTACGTGCGGTTGGTAAGCGGCGATCGCGTCCAACACGGCTCGGTTTTCTGAACTGCTCGGATGCACGTCAAAATAACCGTGAGCTGTAGCTAATTGCAAGCCAGGAAATCGCTGTCGTAATATACTAGCACCCCGCTCGACGACTCCTGGTTTACCTCCTAAATAAAATATGCGCCAACCTTGCTGCGCGGCTACCGCCATCAAATGGTCTGTCCAGTCTACATATGTAACTCTATGCTCTCGTCTAAGAGGCAAGCCCAGCAACCGCCCCAGCAAAATTAGAGACATACCATCAGCATGTATGTAGTCAGCGCGATCGTAGAAGGCACGCATCTTTGGGTCTTTGTGGTAGATGCAAAGACTGTGTAAATTGTGATTGGCAATAATCCATCGTTCGTCATGCTTAACAGCCTCGGCAATGAGGCGATTGAGATCCGAGATTGTCAATGCATTCACCCACACTCCAAGCAGGTAATAGGACTGTTTCATTGTTCCCTATCCCTAAAGATTTGCTCAACTGTTTCAATTAATGTCCGAATGCGGGCAGTCCAACTGTGGTGCGTAAGGATCTCTTGACGAGCTAGCTCTCCCATGTTTGGTAACGCTACCCGCGACTCATAAGCTCTGACTAATGCCAATTTGAGCGCTTGTTTATCGCCAGAAGGAAACAAAAATCCGGTTTCTCCATCTCGCAGCGCGAACTTGGCATCCTCAAAAGCCGAAGCTAAAACTGGTTTGCCCATCGCCATGTACTCATAGATTTTGAGCGGCGAATGATACATTGTACCGATTTGTAATTTGACATGACCGGAATATCCTAAGTCAAATCCGGCGATATAATCGGGTACTTCGTCCCAGGAAACTTGACCGACAAACTCGACCCGGTTTGATAAACCTAAACTACGAGCCTTAGATTCCCACTCTTGTCGCATCTGACCGTCTCCTACAACGACCAGAGACAGATCGAATCCATCCGTTTGCAAATCGTTAAGGACTTCTAGCAAATCGTCTAAACCCTGCCAAGGGTAAAGATTACCGACAAATCCAATTGTGAAGTTATCGAATATGCGTTTGGGATGGCGACCCTTGGAGTCAAAAACACTAGTATCTACGCCGTTGGGTAAGACAATGACTTTCTCTGGTGAAATCTCTGCTTCTCGAATGATAATCTCTTTGAGTGCTTGGGTGACGCAGACCAGCAGATCGCACTCTCGGTAGGCTTGAATTTCCAATTGACGTTGGAGATCGCTTAAAACAACATTCTTTCGCTCTGCTTTTGTCTCGTAGAACAAAGGGGAATTAGTTTCTAAGATCCAGGGAATACCGTGCTGCTTGAAGATCCAACCTAGAGACTGCAACGCAGCACGACGCTCGTAAACCAAATCTACCTGTTGAGCTAATTCTTGCCAAGCTCGTCTTGCATTGAGGTTGCTCATATACAAGCGGATTAAATCCGATCCAAGAGTCCGAACAAATCCTGCTGTTACGGCGCGCTCCGAGCCTTTTGTCACCCAACTACGCGGGACGCGATCGCCTACAATAAAAGGATGAACTTGCCATTGGAGAGCTGCAAAAGCTCTCATCACTCCCAACATATGCGATCGCGGTCCGCCTGCTTCAGCGTCAGGACGAGTAGAGGCTCGTGGGGCAGCAGATAAGTAGCCAAGCCTGCATATTACACTTTTGCGTTCCATATTTACAGTTCTAAAACACTGTCATTAGTCCTTAAATTCTGCAAAAATTTCAATGACTGCTTAACTAATTTTTTGACAGCGTTAAGTACTAGCAATATATTGCTATATCCTCTCCGCATTCGTCCGCTAGATAGCATAGGGCTTTAAAACGAAGATTTACCACCTGCTCGTAAAAAGGATTTACTAACCAGAGCATAGAATGGTGAACAGTTTTAGGCAGCGGAGTAAGCAACATGTTTCTCACGAAAAAAGTTTTGTACAACGTGTGGTTGACGTTGTGTA